>NZ_JBJJLA010000024.1:0-127740 GCF_045449715.1 Marinobacter shunpengi
GCGGCGTTCGGTGTGGTTACCATGGTATCCAGTCCCTTTGGTGGCGAGGATGCTGCCGGCCTGCACCACTACCGCGGCCTGTTCTGGCGCCGGCCCTGGCTGGCAGCGGTGATGACCGTCAGCTTCCTGTCCCTGGCAGGCATTCCCCTGACCGCCGGCTTTATCGGCAAGTTCTACGTGATTGCACTGGGTGTGGCGGACAGCCAGTAGTGGCTGGTGGGCGGCATCGTCGCCGGTAGCGCCATCGGGCTGTTCTATTACCTGCGGGTGATGGTGACCCTGTACCTGCCGGAACCGTGGATGCGTCGTCGGGATGCAACCAATGACTGGGGGAGTAGGGTTGGGGGGCTGACTCTGCTGGTTGTGGCGGTGCTGATTCTGGTGATTGGGGTTTATCCGGCGCCGGTTATTGATTGGGTTGTGGGGTTGTCTGGGGTTTAAGTTCGCGCCCTTAATGGGCGCATGGCGATGCCGAACACTCGACAACAAACTTACAGTGAGAAATAGGAATGGAGCACTTCCTCCCGGCTACTTTCGATAAACAGGTACTCTGCCACCTGTCTGGCAGACTCTGACTCCTGCTTTTCGATGTACTGCCAGACATGGGACTCGAAGTCCGGGTGATTGGCCAGCTTCATGGCCATCAGGTAGTTGGCATCGGCGTCAGCGGAACGCCCGTTCTCTTCCATTAGATCGATAACCCCTGAATAACAGGACTGTTGCCCCGGATAGCCTGCATTCGCAACTTCACGAGCCATGCAGACATACAACTGGTTCCCGGGAGTGTTATTGATCGAAGCAATGGCCTCAGCTTCCTGGACCACACGGTCCATATCGCCCAATTGCAGCAACGCGTTCACCCGAGTATTCCGCGCTGGCAGGAAATCCTTGTCTTTCTCGATGGCCTGACTGGTGAGTTCCAGAACCTGCTGTAACTCGCCCTGATCGGCCCCCGCCTGCATGATCTCCAGGGCTTCTGAGTTCAGTTCCGCTGGAGTCTGGTTCGCATGGGACCCGCAACTGGCAATAGCTAGCAGCATGGTCACAAACAAAAGCTGCTTTCTCATCGTTCCACCCCCATCAATTGGATGACAGTACGGGCGAACTGAGGCATGGGAACGGCTGAACCACTTGAGGAAGAGAAGGTGTAGCTGGCCTCAATCCTTACAGAGTAGGCTGAAGGATCATGGCTTGGCGGGATCATGAAAGAGGCGGATCCGATGGGCGAGTATT
This sequence comes from Marinobacter shunpengi, assembly GCF_045449715.1. Taxonomy (NCBI): domain Bacteria; kingdom Pseudomonadati; phylum Pseudomonadota; class Gammaproteobacteria; order Pseudomonadales; family Marinobacteraceae; genus Marinobacter; species Marinobacter shunpengi. The sequence goes on from NZ_JBJJLA010000024.1 coordinate 1,234, forward strand.
CGTCGTCGGCCCAAAGTTCGTTTGCCCCCATCTCGAGGGATCTCTTGATCAGAGTCTCGCCATCGCGAAGCAGCGTAACGTTGCCGTAAAAATTGAAGGCACCACTGTTCGCCGCCAGCTCCATGGGCGCGGAATAACCGGAAGCGCTTACGAAGAGATTGTTTCCCCGAACAGCAACCCATCCCCTGATAAAGAAAGTACCGTTAACCCCAATTCCCTCAACGGGCAGGTAGGAAGCTCGACGGATGGTGAATTCGTTCTTTTCTGGTCGAAACGAATGGAATTTCTGCAGATCGTTTGAGGCAATAATCCATGCTGTCATGGCTACATTCCTTGTCGCTGAGGTGTTGGTTCATTCCTTTTTTACCTGATTTACCGATAGTAGCATACGGATACTGGTCGAAAAGTGACGTCAGGCACGGCGTTACTGGCCGCCAATCGTCGTCGGTCCAGATGGGCTCTACGGTTGTCCTGATATCGGACTTCGAATTCCGTGGCATCCGCCAGCCACATCACATGGACAGACACTCCCGAAAGAAGCCTGAAATTTCTCGCATCGGACAAGGTACCAGAGCCTCGAAATGGGTCTATTGAAGCAACAACTGGATGCGCGGGGCTTTGCGGTGATGTTCGTGCAACACAAGTAAGTCCCCGGGCGTTCCGGAAGAGCCTTTGACTCAGGCCTGTACGGGCACCAGTAGCGTATCGCCTGTAGCAACGAGTTTTTCCACACCGTCGTTGGTCGCATAAAGCTCCGCTGTGCTGAATACCTGCTGGCGCCCCGGTTTGACCACGCGTGCGACCACCCTGAAGCTCTGCCCTTCCGCTGGGCGCAGGCAGCGCACGGTAAACTGGGACGCCAGGACATTCCCGCTGAGTGTGACGGCGGCAAAGCCGCACGCGGTATCGATCAATGCTCCCTGGATACCGGCATGCAGAAAGCCGTTGTATTGTCCGAGCTCTTTTTTCCACTGCAGTTGGAGCTCTACTTCCCCCGGAGTAGCCGAGGTTACTTCAAGAGCCAGCCATTGATTGAATTCTGCGAGACGGGATATGTTCCGGATCCTGCCAAGCAGGTCATCTGTATCGTTCATACCTGTTTCTCCTTGTTGCTATTGAGTAGCGAAACCTTGAATACCGCTTTTGCCGTCGCGCAGAGTGTGCCGTGAGACAGAATCCTTGCCTCGGCGAAACAGAGCGATTGTCCGATGCGTGAAGGCTCAGCTCTTATTTCCAGCCATTCGCCTTTGCGCGCGGTTCCCAGGTAATCGATACTCAGATTGACCGTTACCAGCCCGCCAACATTGTCTATCTGCCGGGCGCAGCTCAGCCCCATCGCGTTGTCCGCCAGTGCGGAGAGAAGACCTCCATGCACGAAGCCCCGGCTATTCACATGGGGTGTGTCGGCGTAGAGCCCCAGACTGAAGGTCCGGTCCGTGGTCGCTGCAAACAGCGGCTCCCAGGGATCGGTCAGGCCACTACGGCGGTCATGACGGGAAAATCCGGCAGGCACTGTCTTGTTGCTGTCCATGGAGTCACCTTCTGTCACTTGAAGTCGTCATTGCGTCTTATGTAGACCAGTCATTATAATTATCAAGATTCAGGGCTACACGCAATGGTGACGAAACCGGGCAGGCGGTTTTCCAGGTGTCAGGGGCGGTTCGAGCGAAGGCTCATCAGGGCAGCGATTTCTTCGGCGGACTCGATAATGGGACTGCAATCTTGCGCTACCCTGGCCTGGATCAGGGAGCCCTCCAGTACAGCTATTGCCAGATTGGCCAGGCGAAACGCGTCGTCTGGTTTTGCGCCGTCGCTGCGCAACATGTCTTCGAATATCCCTCGCCAGGCCGCGAACCCTTCCCGTGCCGCGAGGCTTAGCGCTGCGGACTGCGGCACGGTTTCCAGTATGGTCGTCGCCATCGGGCAGCCATCACGGAATGCAGACCGCTCCATCCATTCTGCCAGAAGCGCTGCGAAGGCCCGTAGCAGAGACGCTGCGGTGGGGTTTTCCCGGCGAAGTTGTTCCAGAGTGTCGACCGCCATCCGGGCAGAAAGCCGCAAGGCTTCCTCGCCCAACTGTTCCTTGCCCTGCGGGAAGTAGTAGTAAAGGGAACCCTTTGGCGCCTTGCTTTCAGCAAGGATCTCGTTCAGACCGGTTTTCGAATAACCATTCTTGCGAAACAGCTTTGCAGCTGCGCGCACGATGTTGAGGCGGTGAACGGAGCTTGCGGGCATACGTCTAATCCTGGGCCGAAAGGAATCGAAGGCTGCAACAGTCTATACGCAAACAGGAGTTCTGGTCGCGAAATGGGCCAAACAATCCGAAGCTGGACTAACCAAACCGGGATTGGGCTAAGCTTGCGACAGAGTAACTGGAACAGGCATTGGGGCGCGAGGATCGACACTCTCAAATGCTGTGTCTCGATGGTTACCGGGTCAGTAGTCGCTATGTCTATCTGTTTATAACAGAAGCCCACGAGCGCCCAAGTAATACTTGGGGTCAGCAGATCTGGTCAAAATCCAGAGCCGACGGTCATAGTCCGGATGAAAGAGATCGTGCATACACAACCCTTATCCTAGATAGAGTTGTTGCATACGCGTTCGCTCTGATTCACTAACTCTTCTTTCATGAGGAAATTATGAATCAGCCTGCTGCAACATTAAGTTATCAAAATCCAAGAGCTACAAAAATTTTGAGAATCGCGATCGTGTCCTCAAGCTGGCACAAGGCGATTGTTGATAATTCCGTGCAAGCAATAAAATCTCATTTTGCTCAAGAAGAAATTTTCAGATACTGAAGTCGATACATTCGAAGTTCCTGGTGCATTTGAACTCCCGTTCCACGCTAAAATTCTGGCTCAATCAGGAAAATACAGGGCTATTATTGCTTGTGGCCTTATCACCAATGGTGGCATTTATCGTCATGACTTTGTTTCTTCGGCCGTTATAGATGGTCTTATGCAAGTACAGTTGACATCAGATATCCCAGTTTTTTCTTCTGTGCTTACGCCCCATAATTTTCATGAACACGAAGACCATGTTGATTTTTTTTGCTCAACACTTCATAGGAAAGGAGAAAGAAGTGGCTCGCGCTTGCCTGGAAACTGTTGCGAGCCTGGAAAAGGTTGCAGATAGTTGCGTTTAAGAAGTGACTGTAGAGGTTGCGAGATGTATTGATTTCCACAACTCCCCCGAGGGGCCTGAAATTTCCGTTAAATATGTCCCTGATTAACCAGCAGGTCCCAGGCGGAGACTCAACCGAGGGCCTCCCGATAGGACACCATTCGCTGTTTGTCTTCATCCCAGAGGGCGTACCGGAAGCAGTCGGCAATGTCCCCGGGTGCAAGGGTGGTCGTCAGCGGTGATTGCAGTTCAGGAATGGCCGCCATCGCTTCGGGAAGGCGGTAGAAGGGAATTCGAACGTTGAGATGGTGAATATGGTGGTAGCCGATATTGCCGGTAAACCACTGCATAACCCGGTTCATACGCATGTAGCTTGATGATTCCAGAGCCCCCCGGTAGTAGCTCCAGGCTTCGGGCGAGGCAATCTGCATGCGCCGGAAACTGTGCTGGGCAAAAAACAGGTAAGACCCCATTGCGGAGGCGAGGGCCATGGGGAGCAGAACGACAAAGAAAGCCAGGCTGAACCCGCCAACTCCCAAAAGCACGGCGATCAAACCGAAATGACTGAGCAGCGCAGTCAGCGAGTCGAGATGTTTGCGTGGGTTCTTCAGGAGGGGCAGCAGCGTGATGTTAATACCGAAAACAACCGGGTAACTGAACACCACCACCAGTGGATTGCGCTGCGCGCGATAAGTGAAACGCTGCCACCACGTTGCGTCCCGCCACATGCGGGCGGTGATCAGAGGAAAAGCCCCCACGGTGGCATCCGTAATCTGTCCCACATGGCCGTGGTGATAATTGTGACTGGCGCGCCAGGAGCGTGTTGGCGCCAGGGCCAGGGCGCCGTAGGCATGGAAGAGCCAGTAGGCAATCCGCGAATCCTTGAGAATCGCGCCGTGCAGGTAGTCGTGAAAGGTGATGAAGGCGCGAACCATCAGCAGGGCGCCCAGCACCGAGAACACCGCTCTGAGGGGCCACCACGGAATCATTCCGGCCAATGTCAGGGCGGCGATCATCAATGCAAAGGTAGAGCAGACATGCCACCAGCTTGTGGCAGCAGACTCCTCAACATAGGGTCTTGTAGCCTCAAGCAGTTCCCGGCCTACCCGGATACCTTCACTGTGCTCAGGCAAGCTGTTATCCGATAACGGAACATTATCCTGGTGCATGGCCTGTCCCTCCCTGTTTCCTATAATGAGATCTTTTGGCAGGTAATTCCAACGACCGAGGGCGGACGTGCCCGGGAGTAGCCAAGTGTCGTCTGGTGACTATCCGGTACTACTTACTGGTTTCCCACCTGCAACGCCCAGACCGGATGCTCAGCGAGCCGCTCTTCCAGAAACGCCACGAACGCCCGCACCCGAGGCGGCACCAGCCGCCGCTGGGGCATCACCGCGTGGATGCCGGTTTCCATTAGCCGGTAGTCCGGCAGCACCACGCTCAGTCGACCGCTGCTCAGGTGCTCGTGGATATGCCACACCGAGTGCTGGGCGATACCCAGACCACCGAGCACCGCCTCGGTGAGCATTTCGCCCTGATTGCTGCGTATGCGACCGCCTACCTGTACCGCCTCGCTTTGCCCCTGGTCGTCGGTGAGGTGCCAGACGTCCTGCCGCCGTCGGCTGCTGGAGAGCACCAGGCATTGGTGGTCAGCGAGGTTGGCGGGACGTTGCGGGGTGCCGTGGCGTTCCAGGTAGCCGGGGGCGGCGCACAACACCCGCCGGTCGTCGGCCAGGCGCCGGGCCACCAGGCTGGAATCCTCCAGAACACCGATACGAATGCCCAGGTCATAGCCTTCACCAACCAGATCCACTACCTGGTCGGTGAGGCTGACGTGTACATCGAGCCGGGGATAGCGGTTCAGGAAGTCCGGCAGCAATGGCGAGATGTACTGCCGCCCAAAGGAGTGGGGCATGGTGACACGCAGGGTGCCGGTGACGTTTTCGGCGCTGCCGCGCAGGTCCTGGGTGAGCGCTTCCAGGCCCTCTACAAGGTCGCGGCCCTGTTCCGCCAGTGCCAGGCCTTCCGGGGTCGGGTGCAGGCGCCGGGTGGTACGGTGCAGCAGCCGTACGTTGAGGCCCTTTTCAAGGCGCTGCAGGCGCTGGCTGGCAACCGCCACCGACAGATCAAGGCTGCGGGCGGCGGCGCTGATGGATCCCAGATCCACCACGCGCAGAAACAGGGCGATATCGCTCAGACGGTCCATGGCGGGCACATTATCAATGAAACCTTGAAAGTGATTGAAGATACTAAAGGTATCATGGAGACCAGGCCGGGCCTAGTATTCGGGTCATCAATCTCTGATGGACGTTACGATGACTGCTTCAACCTCTTCGCGCCCCGTGCCTTGGGCGCTGTATGCGCTGACCGTCGGTGCCTTCGGCATCGGCACCACCGAATTCGTGATCATGGGTGTGCTGGAACAAGTGGCCGCTGACCTGAACGTGAGCATCGGCCGCGCCGGCCTGCTGATCTCCGGCTACGCCCTGGGCGTGTTCGTGGGCGCGCCGCTGCTCACCATCGCCAGCGCCCGCTGGCCGCGTAAGACGGTGCTGGTGGCGCTGATGGTTATTTTTACGCTGGGTAATCTGGCCTGCGCGTTGGCGCTGAACTATCCCATGCTGATGGCTGCCCGGGTAGCGACCTCCCTGGCGCACGGCACCTTTTTCGGTGTTGGCTCGGTGGTCGCCACCGGCCTGGTGGCGCCGGACAAGCGGGCCGGCGCCATTGCCATCATGTTCACCGGCATGACCGTGGCGACGCTGCTGGGTGTGCCCGCCGGCGCCTGGCTGGGGCACGAATACGGCTGGCGTGCCACTTTCTGGGCGGTCACTGGCGTGGGTGTGCTGGCGACCCTGGTGATCGCTCTCATGGTGCCCCGCGATAGTGGCGGCGGCGAAGAAACGGGCTGGCGCGACAGTCTGGCGGTGATCGGCCGACCGACAGTGCTGTTGGGGCTGCTGATGACGGTGCTCGGCTTCGCCGGGGTGTTCACCGTGTTCACCTATATCCAGCCGATCCTGACCAGCATCGCCGGCTTCTCCCAGGATGCAGTGTCGCTGATCCTGCTGGTGTTCGGGGTCGGCATGATCACAGGGAACCTGCTCGGCGGCCGTCTTGCCGACCGGGGGCTGGCGCCGGCTCTGCTGATCACCCTCGCGGGTCTGGCCGCGGTCCTCGGACTGTTCGCTTTCGCGCTCGGCCATCAATGGGCGACGGTAGCCTTCGTGGGTCTGTTGGGTGTAGCCAGCTTTGCCACGGTGGCGCCTTTGCAGCTGTGGGTACTGAACCGGGCAACGGGCGCAGCCAGCCTGGCGTCGAGCTTCAATATCGGGGCGTTCAACCTGGGCAACGCCCTGGGCGCCGGATTGGGCGGTGTGGTGATCGAGCAGGGTGGCGGCTTTACCGCAGTGCCCGGCGCCGCCGCCCTGGTGACTCTGACCGGGCTGGCAGTGGCCGCCTGGGCCATCAAGCGAGAGCGGGGCGAGGCCATGCGGCCCCTCCCGCCAATTGTCTGCGACCAGGAGCAAGTGTGATGGAATATCGTTATCTGGGACGGTCCGGTTTCAAAGTGCCGGCACTGGGCTTCGGGGCCGGCACCTTTGGTGGTAAGGGGCCGCTGTTCAGCGCCTGGGGCAATACCGACGTGGCGCAAGCGAAGCGGCTTATCGACATCTGCCTGGACGCTGGCGTCAATCTGTTCGATTCTGCGGATGTCTATTCCGACGGCGCCTCGGAGACGATTCTTGGCGAGGCGATCAAAGGCCGCCGCGACCGGGTGATTGTGTCCACCAAAATGTCGCTGCGCAGCGGAGAGGACGTCAACGACGCCGGCAGTTCCCGCCATCACCTGATCCGCGCCACCGAGCGGGCGCTGAAGCGGTTGGGAACAGACTATATCGATGTGCTGCAGCTGCATCATTTCGACGCCATGACGCCGGTGGAAGACGTCATGTCGGCCCTGGATGATCTGGTGCGGGCCGGCAAGGTACGCTACCTGGGGGCTTCCAATTTCTCTGGCTGGCAGCTGATGAAGTCCCAGAGCGTCGCGGAGCGTTATGGCTATGCGCGCTTCGTGGCGAACCAGACGTACTACTCCCTGGTGGGCAGGGATTACGAGTGGGAACTGATGCCGCTGGGGCAGGATCAGGGCCTGGGCGCCCTGGTGTGGAGCCCACTGGGCTGGGGCCGCCTGACCGGCAGGATTCGTCGTGACCAGCCGCTACCCGCCGGCAGCCGTCTTCACGAGACCGAAGGATTCGCGCCGCCGGTACCGAACGAACGACTCTATCGGGTGCTGGACGTACTTTTCGAGATCGCCGAAGAAGTCGGCAAGACCGTGCCACAGGTGGCGATTAACTGGTTGCTGCGACGTCCGACCGTGTCGTCGGTTCTGATTGGTGCACGGGATGAAACCCAGTTAAAGCAGAATCTCGGCGCGGTCGGCTGGTCGCTTGACGAATCCCAGGTCGCACGTCTGGACGTGGCGAGTGCAGTAACCCCGCCCTATCCCTACTATCCCTACTGGAACGGCCAGTTCGCCGAACGCAATCCGCCACCGGTATGACTCTTCGAATTCCATGGCTTCCGTCAGGTCCAGGATAGGGGCAATCACATTCAACTGACACCTGGCACCCTGTCGATCAGGCAGCGCTCCATGCGACTACAGGGTGTAAGCAATGATTCAGGAGGATAAGCCCATGAGAAAAGTGATTGTCGGTGCCATGGTTTCACTGGATGGCGTTATGCAGGCACCAGGCGGCCCCCAGGAAGACCCGACAGGCGGTTTCAGCTACGGCGGCTGGGTGGCCCGATGGTGGATGAGGTGTTCGGCGAGGAGATCGACAGGCTGTTCAGTCCGCCATTCGACCTGCTGCTCGGACGGAAGACGTATGAGATCTTTGCGGCGCACTGGCCATATGCCGAGGGTGGGCCGGATGATTCCATCGCCAGAGCCTTCAATTCCATCAACAAGTACGTTGCAACCCGGAAGGGGCGGGAGCTGACCTGGAAGGGCTCGGTGGCCCTCCGGGATGCGGCATCGGACGTTGCCAGGCTGAAGCAGGAGGATGGGCCGGCACTGGTCACACAGGGCAGCACTGACCTGATCCATACGCTGCTTGCGAGTGGTCTTGTCGACGAGATCAACCTGTTCATATTTCCGGTGGTGCTCGGAGCGGGCAAGAAACTGTTTGATGATGGCGCGAAGGCGACGGCGTTCAGGCTTACCACCAGTCGGGTGTCGCCCAACGGTGTTGTGATCGCGCATTATGTGCGGGACGGCGCGGTGGCAACCGGCGACTTTGCCATGGATCCTCCCACGCCGGCGGAACTGGCTCGGCGTGAGAAGATGCAGCGGGAGGACGGAGAATAGGGGCAGTCACCCTCAGGAAAAGCATGAGCTCGCTCACGTCGTCCACTCTAACCGGGGGCGAGGCTCAAGGTACCGTGATAAAATGCACCATCTGCCCCTGACACAATAGTAGTCCGGCAATCAGCCGAGCCAGATATTATTCCATATGCCTGAATGGAGGAGGGTTTATGGTCCTGAGGTTTTCGGCAAAAGGCAAGCCCGCATCGGCTTTCAAGGAAGAGGTCCAGGCTTTTTACGAGGCCACTTCTACCCGAGTGGACTATGCGCCCCTTGGCGAGACGCTGCCGTTCGTGGATTTGCATATTCGCCCGCTATCGGGCGGCCTTTGTGTGCTTGAGGCAAAGTCATCACCTTATGTGAACCGTCTGCTCGGCGCTTCTGAGCGGGATGCCGATATGCTGAAGCTGGGCCTCACGCTCAAAGGCAGGGTGTGCTCCGGGCAGGCCGGTATCCGCTCTTATACCGATGCCAATGTCGGTAACGCTGTCATGCTTGCCGCTGATAAAACCGCTTTCATTAGCGCGGCAAAAAACAGCCATACCTTGGAGATTGCCGTTCCACGCGAGAGACTGGCCCCCCGGCTCGGCAAGCTTGACCGGGCATTGCGGTATGGCCTCGAAAACTCGCCCGAACTCCGATTGCTCCGGACTTACGTGGCCTCCTTGCTGCATGAGGAGGCTGACTATGAAGCCAGTACGGAAGCGAGCATCAGTTCACACCTGTACGACCTGCTGAACCTGCTGCTCAGTGGAGCAAAAGAAGAAACGGAACTTGCCCAACAGCGGGGCGGTCGTGCTGCCCGGCTTACCGCCATCAAATCCGATATCGCCACCAACCTGGGAAACCCCGCATTATCCATTGACTGGATTGCCAGACGACATGGTATTGGCAAGCGCTTTGTTCGTAATCTTTTCTATGGGGAAAACACCAACTTCACAGACTATGTCCTGGGTATGAGGCTCGACCTGGCATGCTCCCTGTTGACCTCTCCCTGCCACGACGGACGCTCCATCACCGCCATTGCACTGGAAGCAGGCTTTGGCGATATTTCCTGGTTCAACCGGACATTTCGCCGCCGTTTCTCCATGACGCCGAAAGAAATGCGTGAAAAGGCGAAATCGGACATGGGCCATTCGCAGGCTTTCTGACTCTCTTCTCCCAGGCGCCTTTTCCAGGGGCTTATAGTCCCACCCCATCCTCCAAGCCATGCGGCTGTGGCTTTCTTTACCCTGATCAGCGGTACGTACCAAACCAGGACAGCGGGACTCGCCCGCCTTTTACGATGGATTTATGGAGAGCGGTATGAATAACAGGACAACAATACTCTCACGCATTCTTCTGTTGGGCAGCGCCTTGCTATTGGCGCTGCAACTGACCGCGTGTGGGGGCAGCAGTAGCGGCGGATCAACCACATCGGGTACTGACACCGATAACAACGGTGATAACGGCGGCAGTGGCGGCAACACCAGCGATAGCAGTGATGAAAACGATAGCAGTGACGACACCCCTGCATCCCTTGGCAATGTGGAACGTTACGCGCTGGTGACTTCCTACAATAACCAATCCCTGTCGAGCTACGCGGTGCACGCCGACAGCGGCATGATGCGGCTGGCCGACAAGATCCCCAACAACTCGAGTGCCGTTTCCGTTGCCCTGCGCCCAGGCCATGACGAAACCCTGGTACTGTCGAGCGGTGCCGCCTACCATTACACGCTAGACGCACGCGGACAACTGACAAGCGAGAACAGCCTGCCACTGGGAAACGACCTGAGGGATGTGGTGATACATCCTTCCGGCCAGTCACTGTATATCGCCGACCATAATGATATGGGCCTTTACCAGCTCACCTTCGATGACGATGGTGAGCTGGAAGAAATGCCGAACAATTTTGTTGGTCCGGATTATCTGGGGGCCGGTTATGTGGATCTGGCCATGGGCAGCAATGGCCAACAGGTTTACGCAGCCGACAATGCCCAGGACAGCATCAGCCGCTTTGATGTGGCGTCCGATGGCTCACTCACCTATGTAGACAGCATTGCCGCCGGTGATGGCCCCTGGCGAATGGCGCTTCATGCCGATACACAAACCCTCTACGCCATCAATCGTCTTGACGGCACCCTGTCCCAATACCGCATTCAGGAGGGCGGCAGCCTCGAATTCCTGGGGCTGGCCGACGATGGCGGGGAGAATATTTTTGAAGTCGGGCAGCTTGAAGGAGTATCGCTGGATAACAGCGGTCAGTTTCTTTATGTCTCAGACAATACCAACGACAAAGTCTGGCAGTTCGGCATCACCGACGATGGCACTCTGGAACCGCTGCCCGGCTATGCCATTGACGTGGATAACGCCGTATCTCCTGGTAATCTGATGGCCAGCCCAACCAGCGACCGAATGTATCTGGCAGACCATAACGCCGGTGCCATACTCACCTTTGACATCGGCGAAGATGGCACCCTGTCGCCTGCCACCCCGAACCGTCTGCCAGTGGATGGCTTCCCGACCGATATGGTGTTCACCACGGGCGAGGCGCTGACAGCCCACAACACCGCCGCCTATGTGGTCAATAGCGGTAACGACAATATCAGCCAGTTCCTGATGGACGACGACGGCACGATGACTGCGCTGGGAGACACCAACCCTCTGACCGGTGACAACCCCAGCGCCATCGCCACCCATCCCACCGGCAAGTATCTGTATGTGGCCAACACCAACGACAACACGGTATCCCAGTTCCGTCGCGCTACTGCCATCCATGTGGACAAGGAGGAGGATGAACTGGTGGCCATTGATGTTCCTGTCGCAACCGATCTTGAACCCGTAGCGCTGGCGGTACACCCCTCCGGTAACTTTCTCTATGTGATCAGCAAACACAACAACACCGTCAGTCTCCACAACATCAATAGTTATGGAGCCTTGAGTGAATACCAGCAGTATCCCGTGGGGCACATTGATCCGGTTGACCTGAGCATTGACCCCACCGGTCGTTACCTCTGGGCCGTCAATAACGATGACCCAGCCCTGATTGTGCCATTTGCAATTGACACTCTGGACGGCTCCCTGACCAAACTGGATGTCAAGCCGACAATAGCCAACGCCAGAGCCATTGCGGTCAGCGCCGATGGTCAGACGCTGTATACCGCAGGCAATGGGCTGGAAAAATTTCTGGTGGATGATGACGGCTCACTCGCTTCGGAGGGCACCATGGCCGGAAACGGCGGTATTCATCTTCTGATGTCCCCCGCCCATACTCTTTACGCCGTGAATGAAGTGGCACAGTCCATTGCCTGGCTCAGTGAGGAAGCAGGCTTTGACGGCCTTATAACCGATTCGGTACCTGCCGGGCCGGGTCTCGCCCCCAACGGCCAGCAGTTGTTGCTCGCCTTGAAGGGCAATCAGATGGTGTCTCGTTTCAACGTTGCCGGAGATGGCTCGCTCACTGCGGTGGAATCGATCGCCGTTGGCAACCTGCCTGTTGATGTATCCATCGTCGGCTACACCGAGTAGGACAGTGATTACCGGGTCCGGGCAACCCTGTTGCCCGGACCCGCTCACGTCGTCCACTTCAACGGAGCGCGGGGATCCGGCTCGTACGCGAAGTAGGTGCCGGTCCGTATGGTCCGTGTCAGGTGTTCGCCCAGACGGGGGTGGTGCCGGGCGATTCGGTCAAGGGCGTAGCGCAGCGAGCGGGTCGCGCCGGTGCGGGCCCGCTCCACGCCGTCGCCGACGGTCCGGGCCCGGTGGTTCAGGCCGACGCCGCGGCGCAGTTCGTCCACCAGGAACTCGCGATCGGCACGGGCGAGTTCAGCGCGGCGGAAATCGTTCTGGCTCTCGGCGTCCTCGATGTCCTCTTCCACCTCCGCCAGCCGCTGCCGGTAGGCCTCGCGGGCCTTTGAGTCGAACACTTCCAGGCCACACTGCGCCGCCATACGGGGCGCGTCCGATGTCGTATTGGAAGGAAGGGCGCCGCGTTCCACCGCCACCAGGTCCAGCACGTGGAACTCCCGCCCCGGCTCCGCCAGCAGCCGCTCCAGGTAACGCATGCCCTTGAGGTCTTTCAGGCGCACGGTGCCGCCGCCGAAAGTCACCGTCCGCATCTCTCCCTCGCAACGGAAGACGCCATGCTCGGTGTCGGTGGACGCTTGTTTCGATATCGATGGTTCCTGTTGGCGGGCCAGTTCCGCCCAGGGTTTTGCGTTGAGATCCTCAAGCGTCCGGCAGGCGGCCTCCAGCTCCATGTCCGCTGTCTGCTCGTCGCCCGCGAGCCGGTGCGCCGCAGCCAGCACAACACGCAGGCTTGCGGCATCGTAGGGCATTCGCAGTTCGGCCCACTCCATGACGGCTTCGGTGAGCAGCCGGATGGCGTCGTTCGCCCGACCGTCGCTGAGCGCCAGTCGACCCAATGCGGCCAGCGAGGAGTTCTGAAATGTGCGGCTTTGGTATTTCCCGGCGATGTCGGCCAGCTCGGTGGCGGCGGCGCGAGCGTCGTCATCCTTGCCGGCCGCCAGCGCGATAACCACCTGGGCTTCAAGCAGGGGGGCCCGCTGGAGGCTGCCCGAGGGGGGGCGTTCCTTGGAGGGGATATCGAAGGGGTGCTCAAGCGCCGTGTCGATCATCGAGGCGGCTTCGTCGACCCGTCCCTGTGCCAACCGGAGTAGGGCGAGCCCGGGCTGCGGCAGCCAGGCGTTCTGGTGGGCTGCCAGGAAAGCTTCTTCGGCGCCAGCGAAATCGCCCTTGCGCAGCCGTGCATTGCCCAGCTCGGTCAGCGGCCAACCGAATTCCCGCCGCATCCAGGGGCGCAGCTCCTCACAGGCCTGCAGCGCCTCTTCCTCCGCGGCGTCGCAAGGCCCCCGCAACCGCATGATTTCCGCCCGGTGTACCCGGCAGCGGCCATTGAGCCCCCCGAATGCGGCCCCCTGGCGCCAGCGCTCCATGGCTTCGGTCCATTCCTCGGCGCGGTCATGGTGACCGATCCACTGCATCGCGCAGATCACCTCGCACCACATCTGCCCGGCGGTCAGGGGATCGAGATGACCAGCGCTCAGTTCCACGGCGACATCATCGAGCGAGCTCAGGCCTTCATCGACGTCGCCGTTGTAGATGCTAACCCTTGCCAGGGCCACCTGGCCGATAATGGCAGGCGGTGCCACACCGTGCCGGTGCCCTTCATCCATGGCCCGCCGGGCCCACTGTCCAGTGCCTGGCATATCGCCACACATCAGGCGTTCGTAGGTCCGCACGGCGGCGAGCCATGCCCACACCGGGCTGTCAGGCGCATCATCCACCAGGCGTTCCGCCCGCGACAGCCAGGCACGTACGGTGGCCATCAACCCGGTATCCATCATCAGGTACATGCCCACCATAACCGCGGCAAACGCCGCCGCGTGGGTGTCACCCCCATCCAGGTGAAAGCGGTAGAGCTCACCATACGCGGTCAGCGTGCCTTCCAGGTCGCCGCTCCCGTAGGCCGCCTGGGCCCGCAGCTCCAACAGCTCGGCGGATGGCGCAACGGACAGAGCGGCGAGCCTGTCCCTTGCCCCGGCGAAGTCGCCGGCGTCAAGCGCGGCCTGTATCGGAGAAAGGTCCGCATCCTCCATCACTCAACCCTCCCTGTTCCAATGTAACAAGGATTGTTACGCCCATAAGGGTAGGTGCCCGGAGCACCTGTCCAACCCCCCAAGGAAAAGGAGCAACTGCCATGAGCGAAACCCTTTATGACAGACTCGGCGGCCAAGCCGGTATCGACAAGCTTGTAAACCGCATTGTCGACCTGCACCTCCAGAATAACGTTGCCGGCCCCAGGTACCGGGCCCTGACCGAGGAGGCAACGGACCATGCCCGCGAAAAGGTCAAGGAGTTTCTCGCGGCCGGTTCCGGCGGCCCCGTGGAGTACACGGGCCGGTCAATGCTGGAGACGCATACCGGAATGAACGTCAGTGCGGCCGAATTTGTGGCCGTGGTCGACGATATCATGCAGGCCATGAACGAGATGGACTACCCGGGCCCGGTCTGCGATGAAGTCCTGGGTATTGCCTATTCCCTGAAGGACGAAATCATTCACAAGTAGGGAACGGCGCTTGTCCGTTTGCAGCACAGGCGGGAGTGGGCACGGGGTGTTGCGTTGTCCCCCGGAGTCCCATTCCCGTTTCCAACACTCATCCCGGCACAATCATCATAGTCGACATTCCGTAGGGGCAAAAGGTATGGGGGAGGCGAGCCAGTTCCCACGTGCTCGCCCGACGTCCGATAGACAGATAATGACTGTCTTAAACGTCACTTGCGGTTTTTACGTTCTCCGCTCCTGTCCCAGGTCCATCACTCCAGCAACGACACCCCAAGCTTCATCGCCGTTTCCGTCACCACCTCCACCGGCTGTGCATAGCCGCTCTCCATCCAGTACAGGGCAATGTGGATAACGCCTCCGAGTATGCCGGCCTGCAGCATTTCGTCGAAGTGCTGGCCGGGCTGGGCGAGGGCCCTGGTCATGTCTTTGCTGCTGGCGTGGAGGGCGCGCTCGATGGCCCGGTCGACTTCGGGGCTGATGCCGCGGATGTCGATCAGCATCAGGCGCGCCAGGTTGGGTTCGTCCTTCAGGAACTGGAAGTAGGCGCGCAGCATTGCCCGGCTGCGTTCCAGCGGGTCGCTGCCGGCGGCTTCCGCAGCCGCCATGTTGAGGTCACGCACCCGTTGGGCGGCCTGCTCGTAGCAGGCGATCAGCAGCTCGTCGCTGTGGTTGAAGGATTCGTAGAAGTACCGCTGGGTCAGCCCCGCCGCGTCACATACCTGCTTGACCCCGGAATGCCGGTAGCCGTTGCAGCCATATACCCTGGTGGCGGCATCAATCAGCAGGCGACGGCGCTCTGCGCGGCGCTCCTCCACATCGGCACCACGATATCGTCTTCTGGTACTGGTCGGCGTAGTCATGGGCACCATTCTGACAACAGGGATTGCCAAATCCTACCTGACAATCTAGATTGTCACCATTGCCCCATTCACGGGATAACAACATGAACAGCACACAAGAACAATTCCAACCCTCACCGCTGGACGTCCTGATCATTGGCGCCGGCCTGTCCGGAATCGGCGCCGCCCATGCCCTGACAGACCAGTGCCCCGACAAGCGCTACCTCATCCTTGAGCGCCGCCGGGCCATTGGCGGTACCTGGGACCTGTTCCGTTACCCGGGCATCCGCTCCGACTCGGACATGTACACCCTGAGCTACAGCTACAAACCCTGGACGGGACGCAAGGCCATCGCCGACGGGCCAGACATCAAGCGCTATATCGAGGAGCTGGCCGAAGAGTCCGGCGCCATCCACAACATCCGCTTCCAGCGCCGGGTCGTCTCCGCCAGCTGGTCGAGCGAAGACGCGCTTTGGACCGTGACGGCCATGGCCGCCGACGAAGCCGGCCAGGAGCACGAGGAGCAGTACCAGGCCCGCTTCCTCTCCTCCTGCTCCGGCTACTACAGCTATGACGAAGGCCATCGCCCCACCTTCCCGGAGGAAGAGGCGTTCGGGGGGCAGATCATCCACCCGCAGTTCTGGCCGGAAGACCTGGATTACACGGGCAAGCGTGTGGTGGTTATCGGCAGCGGCGCCACCGCTGTCACCCTGGTGCCGGCCATGACGGAGAAGGCCGCCCATGTGACCATGCTGCAGCGCTCACCCAGCTACGTGGTATCCCGCCCGCAGACCGATGGCATTGCCCGATCCCTGCAGACCGTGCTGCCCCTGCCCCTCGCCCATCGGACCACTCGCTGGAAAAACGTACTGTTAGGCTCGTTCTTCTATGGCGTTGCCCGCAAAAAGCCGGAGATGTTCAGGCAGCGACTGATCCATATGGTGCAGACCCAGGTGGGCAGTGACGTCGACATGAAGCACTTCTCCCCCAGCTACAAACCCTGGGACCAACGCCTGTGCGCCGTTCCGGATGGGGACCTGTTCCACGACGTGCGGGCCAGGCGGGCCTCCATGGTGACCAATACCATCGAACGCTTTACCCACAAGGGCATCCTGCTCAGCTCCGGGGAGGAGCTGGAAGCCGACATCATCGTGACTGCCACTGGCCTGAAGCTCAATGCCCTGGGCGACGTGACGCTGACGGTGGATGGTGAACCAATCGCCTTTGGCGACTGCATGTCCTACAAGGGCATGATGCTCAGCGACATTCCCAACATGATCGTAACCTTCGGGTATACCAACGCCTCCTGGACCCTCAAAGCAGAACTGACCTCCGACTATACCTGTCGGCTGCTGCGTTACATGGACCGCAAGGGCCACCGCGTGGCCGTGCCGCGACGGGATCCAACGGTGGGTGACCGGCCGTTCCTGGATTTCACGTCGGGCTATGTGATGAGGGCCGCTGATATCCTGCCAAGGCAGGGCGACCGTGCACCCTGGCAGGTACATCAGAATTACCTGAAGGACAAGCTCACCATCCAGTACAGCCGTATCGACGACGGCGTCCTGCAGTTCAAATAAGGCCCCATCGTGAGTTATCTGTTCAGTATTGTACTGATCGTCATGTTAACCCTTGTGATCGGTCTGTCTCTCTACACGTTATTCATCGCCAAGCGTGTGGAACTCGGTATGCCGCCGGAGGGTCGGTTCGTCACCATCATGGGCAATCGCATCCACTACATCGAACAGGGCAGCGGGGAGCAGACCATCCTGCTCATCCACGGCCTCAGTGGCGTGGCCCAGCACTTCGGCTACAGCGTTATGGGCCAGCTGGCCCGCCGTTATCGGGTAGTGGCCATTGACCGGCCGGGCAGCGGTTACTCGGTACGCCCCGATCGCTCATCCGCCTCGCTGGCGGTGCAGGCGGATGTGGTCGCCGGCGTCATTGACGCACTTGACCTCGACAGACCGATGTTGGTGGGGCATTCACTGGGGGGTGCCGTCTCCCTGGCCACTGCCCTGCGCCACCCGGACAAGGTCAGCCGCCTGGCCCTGATTGCGCCACTGACGCATCTGCCGGAGAGCCCATCCGAGGCCTTTGCCGCGCTGAACATCCGCCTACCCTGGCTGCGCAAGCTGGCCGGCTGGACACTGGCAACCCCGCTGTCCGTCCGGCGCAGCGACCAGGTGCTGGATATCGTGTTCGGGCCGGAAGACGTACCCGATGACTTTGCCGTGCGCGGCGGTGGCTACCTGAGTGTGCGCCCCAGCCACTTCATTGCGGCATCATCGGACATGCACGCGCTGGAAGACATCCTGCCTGCCATGCAGCAGCGTTATGGCGATCTGGAGCTGCCCATCGGCATCCTTTATGGCTGTGATGACCGCATCCTGGATCCAAAGGAACAGGGGCAGGCGATGGCCGACCGGGTGCCGGGTGTTGAGCTGGAGATGATTGAGGGTGGCCACATGCTGCCGATTACCCAGCCGGATATCACTACCGCGTTCATTGAGCGGCAGATGCAGAGGGGAGGCCGTCCGGATTAGCCCACTGCGTACTGCACCAAGAAACAAGCAGAGTCTTTCGTGCAGTACCCAGCGCCCGTGTCAGGCAACCGTCCCTACCAACTTCTGCCCCCCTGGTCAGGTCAGCGAGTCAGTTCATTGAGCCAGGTCAGGACATCCTCCTGCACCTGCTCACGGTTGGTTTCGTTGAGCAGCTCATGGCGGGCATCGTCATAGAAGTGGTGTTCCATCCGGGTCAGTCCCAGCGCTTTGTATCGCTCCAGCAGGGCGTTGGTGGCCTCCAGGTTGGCGCCAACCGGGTCCAGCTCCCCCTGGATAACCAGAACAGGCAGGTCCTCGGGAATCTCCTGTTCCCGGGCGGGATCCCGCAGATCCGCCATACCGTGGAAGAAATCCTTTACCAGATCGTTGCTGAACGCAAACCCGGACTGGGGATCGTCCACGTATTTCCGGACTTCGGCCTCATCACGACTCAGCCATTGAAAGCCGGGCTCATCACTGAACGGTTTGTTGAAGTCCATAAAAATGCCGGCCCAGATCTGCGAGTCCGCCAGGGGGGCCTCTTCGGCTGCCGCATCAACGGCGACCAGCAGGTCCTGGGGCGGGGGCGGGCCATAGGCGGTGCCGGATAGCACCAGACCGTCGATCAACCCCGGCTGCCGGGTGATGTAATCCTGCGCGATGAACGATCCCATGCTGTGACCGAACAGCACCAGGTCCGCATCGGGATGTTCCCCCTGGATCATGGTGCTCAGTTGCATCTCGTCCTTCACAAAATGATTCCAGGCATCGGGGCCCGCATCCCCCAGTTCCCCGGAGCGCACCCGGGTGCGGCCGTGCCCACGGTGGTCCGTGGCATACACCGCATAACCATGCTGATTCAGGAATTGGGCAAAACGATCATAGCGCCCGCTATGCTCCGCTGCCCCATGAATCACCTGCACCACGGCATGGGGGTCGGAATCTGCCGCCCAGTACCGGTAGTGAACCTCCGCACCATCAGAGGCTTCCATCACACGCCATTCACTGGCATCCGCCATTACCATCCCTCCCGACAGCACTACGCCGATGACCGCCATGAAACCCTTGCCAGCGAGGCTGTTGCCCCTGGGAAATTCTGTACCTTGCATCTTCGTTCTCCGGTTATTGTTGTTAGCGTTACCGAGCCGAATGCTTTCGATTATTTTCGTTTTTCTTTATTAATATTCGATATCGAATATAGCAGGGGGTGCCATGAAATCAACAAGCACTAGGTACAGGACTCCAAACCCGGAGGTTGGCCAGTGCCATGGCCACAGGGAAAACAACGGGTGGCAGGGCTTGCCCACAGATTTATTGAGCGGCATCTCTGTGGCGAATGATGGTCAACAACGAGCCTTCCTGAGTTCTGCCACTAACGTCGATTTTCTTTACAGCTTGATCTGAAAGAGCAGAAGGTCACCCTGCATCATCCTCACCAAAAAGACTTTTGAATTGTTGGTCTCAATGTTGCTGACACCAGGATTCAAATTCTTTTTGAAATCGATCAAGGAATTATTGTCATGGATTTCATGAACCGGGCTTTCGCGGTAACCGCGTTTCTGGTGCTGGTACTGGTCTCTCAGCCGTCAAATGCGATCATTATCGACAACTACACCGCTTTTTTCGATGACGGTTCAAAGTTGGTGGTTGACCTCAAAGGCTATGATTATGGCAAAGGTTCGTACTGGGCCTCGCCAATCGCCTGGGACGAGAGTGGTCACCCCCCTGTCGAACGATTTGACACCTTTTTCTATCCGTCCCTGGCCTTGCAGGAGGCCAGCAGGGGCATCGCCAGGTCAGGAGTCGTGGAAAGCGCTATCATCAGTGGCCTGTACTTCGCTGTCGACGACTATTACGGCGTTTCAATGACCGAGTTTGGGTATACCTTTTCAGCGCCTGACTGGTCCATTTCAGATGGTGGCGTACACATATCGTATTTTGATCATTATGTAGGCTTTTCGGGCGGTTTCTTTGAAACCCATATTTCCCCCTATCCGGTCAGCGGGCCCGGTAGTCTGGCTCTGCTGGCAGCAGGACTTGCCGGCCTCGTCTGGGCGCGACGTTTCTCTGTGAGAAAGAAAAGCGGTTAACGATTAAACCCACCACCGGTTCTGACCTGATTGCTTGATCCAGCGTCCCGGGCATCATGCCAGGCGACGATTTCCTTCAGGTCCGCGCACTTCAATCGGCGGCAGAACGGGCAATCTCGCGAAGGCAAGCCAATTCCTCCTTGCCTTCGTACAGACGTCCAATAGACTGAGAATAACTGTCGTCAAAGTCACTTACGGTTTTGCGACAACACAAAAACCGCGAAATTCCCCAACGACCAAGAGGAATGGCCGTGTCCCCACTCTCCCGCATACGCCGCACTGCGGCTGTTATCCTTATGCTGATTACCGCACCGGCCATGGCCGCGGATCCGGTGGTAGTGTCGTCCAAGATAGATACGGAAGGTGCCGTGCTGGGCCAGATGATCCTTCAGAGCCTGGAAGAGGCCGGCATTCCGGTGGAGAACCGCCTGCAATTGGGCGGCACCAGCATTGTGCGAAATGCCATCAAGGCCGGGGAGATCGACCTCTACCCGGAATACACCGGCAACGCGGCCTTCTTCCATGACCAGGCCGACCGGGATATCTGGAAGGACGCCGACAAGGCCTACCAGCAGGCCGCCAGCCTGGATAAGGAAGCGCACAACATCATCTGGCTGACGCCCGCCGAGGCCAACAATACCTGGGCCATGAGTGTGCGTGGGGATCTGGCGCGGGATAACGACCTGAAGACCCTGGAAGACCTGGCGACCTATATCAATGACGGTGGCGCCTTCAGGTTTGCGGCCAGTGCCGAGTTTGTCGAATCCGAGAGTGCCTTGCCCGCCTTCCAGGAGGCCTACGGCTTCACGCTGGGGTCCGACCAGTTGCTGATCCTCTCCGGTGGCAATACCGCCGCGACACTGCGGGCCGCGGCGCTGAATGATAACGACGTTAACGGCGCCATGACCTACGGCACCGATGGCGGCCTTGATGCCCTGGATCTGAAAGTGATGGAGGACACCCTGGGGGTACAACCGGTCTACCAGCCGGCACCCATTGTGCGCGCCGAGGTGCTGGAGACCTACCCGGAGATTCGTGAGGTCCTGGCACCTATCTTTGAATCCCTGGACCTGGAAACCCTCCAGCGCCTGAACGGGCAGGTAGCAGTGAACGGAGTGCCCGCCAAAACCGTGGCCCGCGATTATCTGGATTCCCTGGCTCAGGACTGAGGTTTGTCCTTTACCCGGCCTGATTCAATCCGGACGTTGCCCAACCGGGTCATTCCGGCACTCGGCCTACTGGCGCTGGCACTCGTGTGGCTTCTGGACTTCGGCACCATCCAGCCGAACCGTATTGTCCCGGGCACCGGTCATGGGCTGCTGTCGGCGGTGGGCTGGAACGGTGCGGGGCTGGTGACCCTGGTCCTGACCGCCTGCATTGCGCTCTCCGTCCTGCCGTTACGGCGACGTTACGAAGTCCTTCTTGCCCTGGTGACCCTGTCACTGGCGATGATGCCGTTGCTGCTGGACGTCTTCGCTGCCCGCCATCTGCCCGAAGACAGCCCCTATGCACGCTCCTCTGTCGGGGCGGGATTCTGGTGCCTGCTATTCCTGCTGTCCCTGACGCTGATCGAGATCCTGGGCCGCCTGAGCGCAAGGCGGTGGCGGCAACTCCTGCTGCTGTTGGTGATCGTGGGTAGCTGGCTGGTGCTTTTCAGTGGCGATGGTCTGGAGAGCCTGTCTCTGGTGCGGGAATACAACGCCCGGCCCGATGCGTTTGCGCAGGCCCTCTGGGCGCACCTGGCGCTGGCGTTCGGTGCCGTGGGCATCGGTGCGGGGCTGGCCTTCGTGCTGGCCCTGAAGATGATCCGCAGCCCGGCCTGGCAACGCCCCATCCTCGGGGCCGTGAGCTTTCTGCAGACCATTCCCAGTCTGGCGGTATTCGGGCTACTCATTGCTCCGCTGAGCGCGCTGTCCTCGGCGTTCCCACTGCTGCAATCGCTGGGTATCCGTGGCATCGGCTGGGCACCGGCCCTTCTGGCACTGATCGCCTACAGCCTGCTGCCCATGGTGCGCAACACCTTCGTGGCGATTACCGACGTGCCGGAGCACCTGGTGGATGCTGGCCGGGGCATGGGCATGACGGAACGCCAGCTGTTCTTCCAGGTCAAGCTGCCTCTGGCGCTGCCGGTGATGATTGAGGGTGTGCGTATCACCACCATCCAGGCCATCGGCCTGACGGCGGTTGCAGCCCTGATCGGTGCCGGCGGGTTCGGGAGCTTTATCTTCCAGGGGCTGGGGCAGGCGGCAATGGATCTGGTGTTGCTCGGCGCCCTGCCCACCATTGCCCTCGCGCTGCTGGTCGATGCCTTGCTGACGATGCTGGCGGCGAGCTTCAGACCGACTGCGGCAACGGCCTGATATGGAAAAGGAAACATCCGGATGATCGAACTGAAGAATGTCACTCGACGCTTTGGCGATGCCGTCGCGGTGGATAGCATCGACCTGACCATCGAGACGGGTGAGGTCTGCGTGCTGGTGGGCAGCTCCGGCTGTGGCAAGTCCACCACACTGCGCATGATCAACCGCCTGTTGCCCCGCACCTCCGGTGAGATCCTGGTGGACGGTGAGGACATCGCCACCATGAATCCACAGCAGTTACGCCTGAACATGGGGTACGTTATCCAGGGTACCGGGCTGTTCCCCCACTGGACCGTGGCCCGCAACATCGCCATGGTACCCCGGTTGCTGAAGTGGCCGAAGGAACGGATCGATGCACGGGTTGATGAGCTAATGACCCTGCTGGACCTGGATCCGGCCACCCACGCCCACAAATATCCCCAGCAACTGTCCGGCGGCCAGGCCCAGCGGGTGGGCGTTGCCCGGGCCCTGGCGGCAGACCCCAACATCCTGCTGATGGACGAACCCTTTGGCGCGCTGGATGCGATTACCCGGGAGAACCTCCAGCAGGAGATGCTGCGCATCCAGAGACAGGTCCGCAAGACCACCGTGTTCGTCACCCACGATATCGATGAAGCCCTGAAACTGGCCACCCGGATTGCGGTGATGGATCAGGGGCGCATTATCCAGCACGACACCCCGGAGAATATCCTCCGCCGACCCGCGTCCGGGTTCGTGGAAAACCTCGTCGGCAAGCAGGATCGCGGCCTGAAGCTGATGAGCCTGCGGCCAGTACGCGACCTGATGACCCGCCATGGCTCACCAAAGTCGTCGGAAACCGGAGCCGAGGGGGTCAAGGAGGACGACAACCTGCGACTGGCCCTGTCCATCATGCTCTGGCAGGACCTGCCGCAGGTGGCGGTGTTCAACGCACAGGGTCAGGAGACCGGTGTGATCAGCCGCGAACGCATTATTCAGGAAGGCGCCTGATGCGCGCCTGGTTGCCTCCCATACTGTTCGCCCTCGTGCTGTGCGGGCTTAGCGCCGCCATGCCGGTTCTGGAACCGCTGTTTCATTGGGTGGAGCCGGGCAAACAGCGGGTGATCTACGACCGGGAGAGCTTCCTGTTCCTGCTGCAGAACCATCTGATGCTGGTCGCCATCTCGGCAGCCGTTGGCACTGTCGCTGCCGTCGCCGGCGGCATCTTCGTCACCCGCCACTCAGGTCGGGACTTCCTGCCCCTGGTCAGCCAGGTGGCGTCCATCGGTCAGACCTTCCCGCCGGTGGCCGTGCTGGCACTGGCGGTACCCGTGCTCGGCTTTGGCGAGGCACCGATCCTGGTCGCGCTGATCCTCTATGGCCTGCTGCCCATCCTGCGCAATACCCTGGCGGGCCTGGAAGGCATCAATCCGGCGGTACGGGAGGCGGCAAAAGGTATGGGCATGTCGCCGATGCAGGTCCTGGTCCGGGTGGAACTGCCACTGGCCGGCCGGGTGATCCTGGCGGGCATCCGCACCTCGGTGACCATCAATATAGCCACCGCCGCCATCGGCTCCACCATCGGTGCACGCACACTGGGCGATCCGGTCATTGCCGGGCTGGTGAATGACAATACCGCCTACGTACTTCAGGGCGCGATCCTGATCGGGTTGCTGGCGCTGACCACCGACAGCCTGTTCGAGGCACTGGAGCGGACCTGGGACCGTCGGTTTTCGCCACAACCCGCCATGACTTGAGTCCCCGCCGAGGTTCAACTGTTACAGTGTCCAATCAAAGGCCCAGGCACTTCGCTAGACTGGCCAGATGGATACTCGTAAGCTGAAGGCACGCACGGCGGTAGATTCATGACGATTCCCCTTAACGATGTAAGCATGCCGGAAATCTCCTGCTCCAATTGCCGGGCCTGTTGCTGCCGCCTGGAAGTCATGCTGATTACCGACACTGGCGTTCCCGAGCGGCATATCGCCCGGGATGAATGGGGCGGTGAGACCATGCGGCGCCTGTCGGATGGCTGGTGCTCCGCCCTGGATAGGGACACGTTCCTGTGCACCATCTATGAGAATCGCCCCTGGATCTGTCGGGAGTTCGAGATGGGCTCCGATGAATGCCTGGATGAAAGGGCGGAGATGATGTGAGTCAGCAAGGAGAGCCAAATGCTTGAACTAAGACCCAACTGTGAGTGCTGCGACAAGGATTTGCCGCCCGAGTCCACAGAGGCCGTCATCTGCACCTTCGAGTGCACCTTTTGCCGGTCCTGTGCATCCGGTGTTCTGAACGATCAGTGCCCGAATTGCGGTGGTAACTTTGTCCCTAGACCTATTCGCCCCGCCGGGCTGATGGAAAAGTTTCCGGCTTCAACGAAACGTGTTCTCAAGGCCGGCGGTTGTGAAGCGAATTCCTGAACAGTGGCAGCAGAAAGATAGTCATGGCAGCGGACTGTGGTTCTGGTAATGCCCAGGGTCATTCTGAGCGGACACATTGTTGTTCCAGGTCGAGATCTGGATCTTGTTCTCCAGGAACTGCCAAACCACATTGAGCAGACTCGGAAAGAGTCAGGTTGCCTGATCTTTAACGTAAATCAGGACCCTGAGAATCCGAATGTATTCCATGTTTACGAGGAATTTCTTGACCAAGGCGCTTTTGAAGCTCACCAACTACGGGTAACGAACTCGAACTGGGGGCGAATTGCGGCTGGTGTTCAGAGACACTACGAAATCAGTCATCGCAGCTGAGCAGTATAAAATCCGGGACACAGAAGGGCGCCTTCGTACCGACCGACGGGAACACCAACATGTTTGATTACACAGTCGTTCACTGGATCACTTTTTTGTCTGCAGCGGTTCTCCTCAACCTTTCCCCGGGGCCGGATATCGCTTTCATTCTGGGCCAAACGCTGCGTAGCGGACGTCGAGGCGGATTTGCGGCGATGTTTGGCATCTGGTCCGGCGCAGCTCTGCATGTCGTTATGGCGGCGGTCGGTCTTTCGGCGATCCTTGCGACGTCTGCGCTGGCGTTCTCGCTGGTGAAGTGGATAGGCGCTGCGTATCTGATATGGCTTGGTATCAAAATGCTGCTGTCGAATGGTGACTCTTTTATCTCCAGTAAAGGAGATGGTGAGCTTCCGATCACATCGATCTACTGGCAGGGCGTGCTGGTGTCAGCCCTTAACCCGAAAGTCGCCATGTTTTTCCTGGCGTTCTTGCCCCAGTTCGTGGTGGCGGGGGCCGGCCCCGTTGGCGCTCAGTTGCTGTTGCACGGAAGCCTGATAATCGTTGTGGCGGCGTTCATAGAGCCACCCCTGGTTCTGGCAGGCTCGAAGCTGGGGGCGATCTTGAGGAATAATCGACGAATGGGCCTATGGATGGATCGAAGTCTCGGTGCGTTATTCGTAGCCTTGGGAGCACGGCTTGCGGCCAGTACCAGATAAAGCTTTGCTTGCTGACCTGTAGACCAATCCGGCGTAATCATGGACCATCACCCTATGGCTGTTTCCATTCATGCGGCGGTCGAGGCAGATGCTGAGGCCATTAAAAACTGCGTAACGAGCGCCTATGGGCACTACGAGGAACGCATTGGCCGTCCGCCGGGACCAATGATGCAGGATTATGACAAGGTCATCCGGGACTTCGACGTCTTTGTCGCCCTGGTAGACCAGGAGATCCAGGGTGTTCTGGTTCTGGCCCAGACCCGGGAAGGGTTCTTGCTGGATAACATTGCCGTGAATCCAGGGATGCAAGGCAAGGGTGTCGGTCGGACGCTTCTGGAACTCGCCGAGCAGCGTGCCCGGTCCGCAGGCTACGATTCCATCTACCTGTACACAAACACAATGATGTCAGAGAACCGGGAGTTGTACACACGGATTGGTTATGAGGAATACGACCGCCGCACCGAACAGGGGCTGGATCGGGTGTACATGCGAAAGGCCTTACCTAGTGGAGTCGGTTGATGAAACCGCAACAGATAAATGCCCTCTGACGGCCAGGAAGGAGCCATAACCAATGTACGTGCCTGAACATTTCAGAGAAGACAGCAACCAGCAGCTTCACCAGTATATCCGCGACTATGGTTTTGGCCTGCTGATTGTCGCAGACGGGGAAGGCATCGAGGCAAACCACGTTCCTTTCCACCTGAGTGGTACAGAAGATGGCTCTCCTGGGCTTTTGCAGTGCCATGTAGCACGGAAGAATCCGGTATGGCAGCGCCTGCAACACGGCGCCCGAGTCCTTGCGATATTCCAGGGGCCTGATGCATATGTGTCACCGTCGTGGTACCGAACCAAGGAAGAGACCGGCCGGGTGGTACCAACCTGGAACTATCTGGCTGTCCATGCGGAAGGGTATGCCCGGAGTGTCGAAGACCCAGCATGGCTGCATCAGCACCTTCGACAGCTGACAAAGCAACACGAGTCGAAGAGGGATGAGCCCTGGGCAGTGGATGACGCCCCTTCGGATTTCACCGAACGTCTGGTTCAGGCGATTGTAGGCATCGAAATCGAGATTGAGACGTTGACCGGCAAGTTGAAGGCGAGCCAGAACCAGCCGGAGCGAAACAGAAAGGGAGTAAAAGCCGGTCTTGAAACGGAGGACCAAGCCCATAGCCGCGCGATGTCCGAGTTCATAAGCTGATCACGACGGAGTGTGGCTCTGGGTTCACGAAGAAAAGGGCAGATCCATCCGACCTGATATCGATTCTTCGTCCACGCAAACACCAGATACATGGAGGTTAGAAGGGTGATATTGGATTTACCGGCACCGGATACACAGGGCATCCATTCACTGGTCGAGTGCACCAGAACCCGCCGTAGCATTCGCGAATACTCCGATTCACCCATCCCCATTCAACACCTGTCGCGGTTACTCTGGGCCGCACAGGGAGTGACACGACCGGACGGCAAACGGACAACGCCGTCCGCCGGTGGTCTGTATCCCCTGCAACTCCGTGTGCTGGTCCGTCGCGTTGAGGGGTTGGAACCCGGAATCTATGATTACCTTGGCGACAGCCATTCATTAAAGATTGCTGGGGGCCTGCCATCCGATGAAATCATTAACGCGGTGGGTATTGGCGATCAGCCATGGCTGGCGGAGTCCGCTGCCGTACTGGGTGTCGTCGCCGATCTGGCCGGTACGGTTCGGCACTTCGAATCCCAACCACCCGTGGGTGAACGGGGTAAGCGATACGTCTATATGGAAACCGGCGCATTGACCCAGAATGTTCACCTCCATGCCACCGACCTTGAGCTAGGCTGTGTTCTGGTCGCGGGGTTCGATGACGCCAGGGCCAGTGAGGCACTCAAGCTGTCCCCGGAACGGGAGCCCATGGCCCTTCTTTGCCTTGGGAAGCTGCAATGACATTTAAATCCGCAGTGAAGGCCATCCAGATGCCAAGGATAGTAAGGAGATAACACCATGGCAAAACAGTTCGAGGAACTGCTCCCGGATCATACGGATTTCATCAATGCCCAGCATCTGTTCTTTGTCGGGTCCGCAGGCGCTGAGGGGTTTGTGAACGTCTCTCCAAAAGGCATGGACAGCCTGAGGGTTCTGGGCCCCAACCGTCTTATCTGGCTGAACCTGACCGGTAGCGGCAACGAAACCGCCGCCCATGTGCTGGAGAACGGTCGCATGACGATCATGTTCTGCTCCTTTGGCAAGCAGCCCCTGATTCTCAGGGTCTATGGCAGGGCTGATGTGATTCATCCCAGGGACGATGGCTGGGACGATCTTGTCGACCACTTTCCAGACTATCTCGGGACGCGCCAGGTTTTTGATCTGGGTATTGAACTTGTGCAGACCTCCTGCGGATTCGGCGTCCCCTACTATGACTTCCGGGGCGAGCGGGACACGCTGACCAACTGGGCCAGCAAAAAGGGAGAGGATGGCCTGCAGGCATACTGGACAGAGAAGAACCAGTTGAGTCTGGATGGGAAAACCACGGGCATCCGCTAGACTGGAACTATCGCTCCCTCACAGATATCCGAAGGATCCGCCAATGAAACACACAACCAATGGAACCCTGTTGTGGGCCGGATTGTTCCTCGCCTCCGCCGCCGGTTGTGCGGTTGGCAATGGTGAAGACCGTTCGGCGTCAGGCTCGCCCGCACCGTGTAGCGAGGCCTGGTATGAGGCCGTCGAGGCGGAAGTGCCCACCGGCGACGGTCATGGACATGGCCCGGATGTCGGCTCGGAGGAATGGAAGTCGGTGGTCGAGTTCAGACTCGGTATTCGTGAACAGCCGGATGTGCCGGCACGGGATACTGACGCCTGGTGCCGTCATATCGATCAGGTAATGTCGGAATGACCCTCTAAGACCCGACCAGCACTGAGACAGAGGCTTGCCATGGAAGAATGCCCGCACTTTTCAGTCACCCCACTATCAGAGACGCATTCCGCATTGCTGGACTCTCATGGTGGTTGCGTCGCTAAACTCCCGGGCATCGTTCTTGAAAAGGCCTTCAGCCTGAACGATGGTCGGTTGCTCGTCGTGACAACCGACAACTGTCCGTTCGAGGAAGGATTTCATCTCTCGCTGATCGATAGCGACGGCTCACTCCTGGAGTCCGCCCATCGGGTCATTCCCTACCATCCTGGAATCCTGGCCAAACTGTTTTCCGTGGGCGAAGAGACCATCAAGATCGTGTTCCATGATGGCGAGGCCATCAAGGTGACCGTGGTTTCGGTCGCGTCCAGACGCCCGGCCGGCTATCTCCAGGAGCAATTCCGCTCTGGTAATGGCCTCCTCGGAAAGCATTACCTGAAAATTACGTCCGTTCCCGGAGAAGGGAGCAGTGATAGCAAGACCGCCTCCAACGAGACAAAGGGAGAAACCTCACAACCTTGCTGAATAGGGAAGCTGGCTCAGCGTGTTGGAAACAGACTCCTCGCCCCGTAAGAAAAGGGGGGAGCATACTCCACGGTCAAGCTTGCATCTCGTTGTTAGCCCATTCCACAGCAAAGCCGCCAAAGCACTTTGTGCATCGAATTGTACAGTGAGGTTATTGCGTTACCTTTCGAACTGCCGTACTTTCTGTGTCACTGAGCAGTCAGAATCAAGGACGTTATAACCCCTCTATCACAAGGAACCGTGAATGGGCTCACCTTCCGTTGCTACCAGACCAAGTACGCTGACGAATCTGGAACTCCGACGAAAAGTTGCACGTCTTCCAGCTCGCGATTTCGCATTCTCTTGCATCTCTTCAGGAAGAAGTTATCTCCGTACATTGGACGCACGCCTGCAAAACCCGGAAACCGTTCGACAGGGCAATGCACCTCTCTGTGGCCCCGCAGCTTTTATGTACTGTGTGGCAAAATCGTTTCCCAGGGTATACGAGAGATACGCGCTCGAACTGGCTCTTGAAGGCAACTCAAAGATTGGACAACTCCTCGTTACCCCGAGTTCGGCCTGCCGAAATGCCACGGATAGCATCGGCCTCGGGGGAATATCGATACCAGCCTTGGATTGGGTCACTCTCGCCGGATTAAGGGACTCTACAAACACCTGGTTTCGCATGCGCAATCCCGGATCCAACGTGTCAGGCATTACTTTCCCTGGCGCCATGATGGATTGGTTTCAGGGGTCAGGTCTGTTTACCAACTGTGAAGATCATTCGTCGCTTGTAACCAACCCCTCGTTAAACAACCTGCTTAATGCAAACCAGAAGTTCCTCAAAGATCATTATGTGTGCCTGTTTATTCGGGCGGCAATCCTGACCCGGGTAGGGGGAGAGCTGGCAATCAACAAGTTTGACAAGGGCACACCCAAAACCATCGCGCCAACACCGGACCATTGGATCGTACAGCGTACAAAAATGGATCTGGACAACTGCACGGCACCATTCTCGGAAAACGTACATCCGTCTGATCCGATGGATTGCAGACTGGACTTCAGCGTTGCTTCCTGGGGGACACCCCAGGGCATACCGATCAATGACCGTATCCACAACCTGACGCCTACGCATTTTCTACGGTACTACTACGGTTTTATCAGCGCATTCCCCGAAAGGCAGCAGCAATGAAGGTCGCCAGTATTGCTTCAGGAATAGTTTTCCTGCTCACAGCCTGCTCCTACCAGACTGAAGGCGTCGTCAGTGCTGAAACATCAGCATCCACCGATAGGGAAATGCTCCAACCGGTACGAGCTATTGAACTGAACGTTCCCGAGACGTTGGAAGATGATGGCCTCGGTCCTGGCCTGCATGCGTTTGATATATCTGATAACGGTCATTATCTACTTAGCATCCTTGGAACACGGCAGCCACAGGGCGAGTCCTATAGCTTTGTAAACTGGCTTGAGCTGTACGATGTAACGACTGGTGAACTCATTCATCGTGACATTCCCGCCGGAAATACCGGTGAAATGATAAGCACAGGTGGGTTCCTTGGTTCGGGGCTGTATTTCGTTGAGTCAGCAGGATCTGAATCGCAACGACCATCCGATATCGCCGCTAGCTATGTGCAAGTGTTCAGCGTTGACCCTCAAAAGGAACTGGCTCGCCTGTCGATCGGTGGGGTTACCCATGGCCGTGGGCAGTACCTGTTCACCTCGGCGTCCAGATCTGTCGTCAACTGGAAAACGCAGGAAAGCTATTCGGCTCAGTTCTACCCCCGTTTCGGTATCAACCTGATGACTGACGAGGGCGCCGTTCTTTCCACAAGCATGGACGGGGCCATAGCCCTGCATAACCCGGTTCTGGACGAACTTCTGCAATGGGAGTCTGATCTTGAAGCACCCAGGCTTCTACTGACTGCCGATGACGACTACGTTGTTGCACAGGGTGACGACTTTCGGTGCAAAGTCTGGAAACTTCCGGGTATTGAGGAGGTTGATCAATGCCCCCGCTCATTTGGTTCAGAAGGCCAGAAGCGCGCCACGGCAATGCATCCGGAAAAGCCCTTGTTCGCCCTCGCCTGGGACGAGAAAGTGCGTCTTTATAATCTCGACCCGTTTGAAATGGTGCAGGAGATTGTCATACCGGATCCAGTACTGGGGCTTTTTCTGACGGACAACCGGTTAGTTATTGCATCCCGTCAGGGGCTGCAAGTATGGGGCATCGAGAAAGCTATGCTACATGCTGAAGCAGAGGTGCCCATCCATCACCGGGACAGTGTTCGTGTCAGCCACAACGGCGTCGTTGCCATAGTCCTGGACCAGGATCCCGATAATCCGGAGAGCGCCGTTCGACCTGTCTGGATCTACGAATTACCGTAAGGCCCGGCCTCACAGCGCATTAACCAACATCCGCCCCGCCACCAGCAACAGCAATCCGCCAAAGCACCGCTTCAGCGTCGGCGCCGGGATCTTGTGGCTCAGGGCCACGCCCACCGGGGCGAGCAAGACCGTGAACAGGGCAATCAGTGCCACCGCCGGCAGGTAGACATAGCCCAGGGACCAGTCCGCCGGGGACTGGCCCCAGCCGGAGATGACGTAACCCAGGGTACCCACCACCGCCAGCGGGAAGCCCAGGGTGCTGGAGGTGGCCACCGCGCGTTGCATGGGCACATTGAAGAACACCATCAGTGGCACCATGACATTGCCGCCGCCGATGCCGGCGAGGCCGGAGAGCACGCCGCTGAACAGGCCCAGGCCGGTGGTGCCGGCCTTGCCGGGCATGGTGCGGGCGGGGTCTGGTACCCAGCGACTGAGCATGATCACTGAGATCACCAGCAGGAACACCGCAATCCCGATCTCCAGCACCGCCGCTGGCAGGCGAGCGGCGATAAAGCCGCTGAGGAAGCTGCCCACCACCACCGTGGGCGCCCACAGCCGGAAGATGGTCCAGTCCACCGCTTTGCGCTTGATCTGGGCCCGGGCAGCCGAGACCGAAGTGAAGATGATGGTGCACAGGGACGTGGCCACTGCGGTGATCACGATGAATTCTGACGGGAAGCCCTGGGCGGAGAGTATCAGCACCAGGGCTGGTACGATGACGACGCCGCCGCCGATCCCCAGCATGCCGGCCAGTATGCCGGCGACGATTCCCAGGGTGGAGCAGGCGATGATCATGTCCATGGTGTGTCCTTGTATTGGTTGTGATTGGTACAGAGTGAGTGTTTACTGACCCAGGGCGGTGCCTTCGCCCCGGGGGTCGTGCATGGCTTCCCGGCAACCGTCCAAGTGTACCGCAATGGCGCCGGCCAGGCCGGTGAAGGGGCTGAGTTCGGGAATCCATTCAATATCGTGGCCCTTTTGCACGAGCGCCTCGCCGACAGCGGGTGGGATATTCCGCTCCAGCTTCAGGTTCTCGCTGCTGCCGAAGAAACTGCGCCCCTGCAGGAATCGGGGCGCCTTCAGTGCGCGGTCGATGGACTGCCGGTAGTCCACCAGTTGGGTGGCCAGCACCATCTGGGTCTGGGGCTGGCCGTCGCCACCCTGGGTGCCGAAATAGAATTGCCGGCCATCATCGGCGAGGTAAGCCGAAGGATTCAGGGTGTGGGCCGGTCGCTTCCCCGGAGCCCAGGCGTTGGCGTGGGCCGGGGCCGGGTTGAAGCCGGCGGCCCGGTTAAGCCAGAGAATGCCGGTGTCGCCGACCATGCAGCCAGAGCCGAAATCGTGGAACAGGCTCTGCATCAAACAGGCGGTGCGGCCATTGGCATCGCTGGCCGCCAGCCAGACGGTATCGGCGGGTCTGCCTTGTTCCTGCCAGGGCACGGCCACCTCAGGATCAATAGCCGCATAGTTGGCTGCTGCCCGCTCGCGGCTGAGCAGGCGCCAGGTATCC
Source organism: Marinobacter shunpengi (assembly GCF_045449715.1). Taxonomy (NCBI): domain Bacteria; kingdom Pseudomonadati; phylum Pseudomonadota; class Gammaproteobacteria; order Pseudomonadales; family Marinobacteraceae; genus Marinobacter; species Marinobacter shunpengi. The sequence continues at coordinate 34,320 of NZ_JBJJLA010000024.1, forward strand.
AGTGTGCCGCCGGCAGGGTCGCACAGCTTGCGGTTGCGTTCCTTGAGCTGCGCCTTGATGGCTTCCACCAGGTAATGGAAATAGTCGGCGCCACCATTTTCCAGTGCCGCCATGTCCACATGATTCAGGGCATTGAGTGCGCTGAGGGTATACAGGCCCTGGCTCGGCGGCGGGAAATTGAACAGCGTTCCCTGCCGATAGCGGATGCTCAGGGGCTCGCTATGCCAGGACTGGGTGGCCACCAGATCATCCCTTGTAAGGCCGTTACCGAGTCGGGCAAAACCCTCTGCCAGCGCGGTGGCCAGCTCACCCTCATAGAAGTCCGTCAGTCCGACCCGGGCCAGATGTTCCAGGGTGGTAGCCAGTTCAGGACGGGTGACGTTGGTGCCTTCGGACAGCAGCTCGCCGTCTGCACCACAACACAGCGCCGTCAGGTCCGGCAGGTCTCGGATCAGATCCCGGCGCTGGTCCTGCCAGAACACCTGGGACGCCGACACCCCGTAACCGTCCCGGGCCAGGGCGATAGCCGGTTCCAGCAGATCCGGCCAGGTCAGGGCCGAGCCCCAGCGGTGAACACTCCATTCATGAGCCATGGACCAGCCGCGGAGGGCGCCAGCGGTGGTGGCTGCCGAGGCGGGACCGCGCATGGCGATCGCGCCGGCATCCGGCAGGCGACGTCCGGCCTGCCCCAGCCCCAGCAAGGTATCCACCTGCCTGCCGTCACTCAGCAACCACAGGGCATCACCACCCAGTCCGGTCATATGGGGACATACCACGGACAGCACCGCTCCGGCTGCGGTGGCGGCGTCGATGGCGGTGCCACCGGCCTTGAGGACTTCCATACCGGCCTCGGTGGCGCGGGCATCCGGGGTGCAGATGACTCCTTTGTGGGATTCGGCCTTCATGAGGTAGACGTTCTCCCCTGTTCGTGAGGCGGCTGGTGCTCGGCAACGAACTCCGCGGACATGGCACTAACGGTCTGCACATGCAGGCGCATCAGGCGTGCCACGCCGTCGGCGTCACCGGCCAGGATGGCGCGGACAATGGCGTCGTGTTCCTCCCAGGATTTACTGACCCGGTTGGTGAGGCGGAACTGGGCCCGGCGGAATGGAGCCAGCCGGTGCCGGGTGGCTTCCGCCAACTGCTGGAGCTGACTGCTCTGGGCGCCTTCAAAAATCAGGGCGTGGAAACGCTGATTGTAACGGGCATAGTCGTCGGCAGTGCCGTCCCGTACCAGGTGTACGGACTCCTGGTGCAGTTCGAGCAGGGCCTGGCGTTGATCGCTGTTCATGCGCAGAGCCGCCAGCCGGGCCAGCGCCGCCTCCAGTTCCGCCATGGCTTCATAGAGATCGCTGAGGGCACCGGGTGACAGGGTGGCGACAATCACACCCCGGTTGGGGCGGTGGGTGACCAGGCCCATGGCCGCCAGGTGGCCGAAGGTTTCCCGGATGGGGGTGCGGGACACGCCGAACCGCTGGGCCATGGCCTGGGCATCCAGTTTGGTGCCTGGGGTCAGGCGACCACTGATGATGTCGTCCGCCAGGGTCTGGACAATGCTGTCCACCACGGTGCCCTTGCCGGCACGCTCCGGTTGCAGGGGAAGCCGGGTCATAGCATGCCTTCCTCAGCTACCGGGGTGGTTTCCGGTGGGTGGGGAATCGCCGCCAGCAGGGTACGGGTGTAATCGGTGGCGGGGGCGTCCAGCAGTTGGCCGGCTTCGCCTTCCTCTACCACCACACCGTTCTGCATCACCATGATACGGTCACACAGCAGGCGCACCACGTTGAGATCGTGGCTGATAAACAGGTAGCTCATACCCAGGCGGTGTTTCAGATCCTCCAGCAGGTTGAGCACCACTGCCTGCACGGAAACATCCAGGGCGGCAGTGGGCTCATCCAGGATCAGCAGCTTGGGTTCCAGGGCAATGGCCCGGGCAATGCCGACGCGGGCTTTCTGGCCGCCGGAGAGCTGGTGGGGAAATCGGTCAAGCAGGTGCAATGGCAGGCCAACCAGCCCGGCGATCTCAAACACCCGCTGTTCCCGGTCTTTACGACTGACCTCCGGCGTGAGCCGACGGATGGGGTCGCCAATGGACTGGGCCGCGCTCCAACGGGGATTCAGGCTGTCGGTGGGGTCCTGGAACACCATCTGCAGCTTGCCCCGCAGGCGGTGTGAGGCGAATTTCGAGGCCCGTACCGGCGCGATATCCTCACCCAGGAATTCAATGGTTCCGCCGCTGGTATCCAGCAGTCGCATGATCATGGCGGAGGTGGTGGACTTGCCACAGCCACTCTCCCCCACCAGGCCCAGGCTCTCGCCTTCACGAATCTGGAACGACAGATCCTCTACCGCCAGGTGGCTGCCTTCGGCACCGGACTTGCCAAACTGTTTGCGCAGATTGCTAACGGTGAGTATCGGCTCGCCCGTGGCGCGCTCCTCTGGTAAGGGCATGGCCTGGGCCTTCATCGCCGGCGGCAACAGGTCGCGCACGAGGGAATCCCGGTGGGGCGTCGCCTGCAGCAACTGCCGGGTGTAGTCCTGGCGGGGACTGTGGAACAGTTCCGCCGAGCCGTTGGCCTCGATCACCTTGCCCGTCTGCATCACCACCAGTCGGTCGCAATAGGCCGCCGCCAGCCCCAGGTCATGGGTGATCAGGATGGTGGACATGTCGTACTCACGGGTGAGCTCGACAATCAGGTCCATCACCGCCTTCTGAGTGGTCACATCCAGGCCGGTGGTGGGCTCGTCGGCGATCAGCAACCGGGGCCGGCAGGCCAGGGCGATGGCGATCACCACCCGCTGGCACATGCCGCCGGACAGCTCGAAGGGGTAGGCGTTGTAGCGCTGCTCCGGATCACGGATTTTCACCGCCTGGAGCATCTCGATAGCCTTTTGCCGGGCATTACCCCGGGAGGCCTGGTTGTGCTCCATCAGCACATCCGCCACCTGCTGACCGATACGGCGGATCGGGTTCAGCGCGGCGCGGGGGTTCTGGAAAATCATCGATATCTCGCGGCCACGGATGTCCCGCATGTCCTTTTCCCGGGCCTTGTGCAGCGGAATACCGCCATAGGTGATGCTGCCGCCGGCGATGCGTCCGGCCCGGTCGAGGATCCGCATCACGGCATAGGAAGTGACGGACTTGCCTGAACCGGACTCGCCGACGATGCCCAGGGTCTCGCCCTTGTCCACCGCCACGGAGATGTCGTCGATGGCGCGGACCGTGCCCTTGCGGGTCACGAAATCCACACTCAGGTGCCGGATATCCAGCAGCGGTATGGTTGAAGTATGTCTCATAGCCGGGATCCTCAGGTGCGGCGCTGGGGATCCACCAGATCCCGCAGGCCATCGCCGATCAGGTTGAAGGTAAACACCGCCAGCATCAGGGCCATGCCCGGGAAGATCACCAGCCACCACTCGCCGGAGATAATGAAGTTGGCACCCTCGGCCACCATGATGCCCCACTCCGGGGCCGGCGGTTGCACGCCCAGACCGATGAAGGACAGGCCGGCAGCATTGAGGATGGCCCACCCCATATTCAGGGAGATCTGCACCATCATCGGCGGCAGCGTGTTGGGGAAGATATGGCCGAACAGCACCCGCAACTCGGAGTTACCGGACAGCCGCGCTGCCTGCACAAACCCTGCGTTACGGCGGATGCTCACCTCCGCCCTGGCCATGCGGGCGTAAAAGGGCAGGTTGATGATGGCGGTGGCGTAGACAATGTTCTCCACGGTGTTGCCCGCCGCCGCCACAATACCCATGGCCAGCACGAACAGCGGGAACGCCATGATGGTGTCCACCACCCGGCCGGTAATACGATCGGTCCAGCCACCGAAGTAGCCGGCGAACGAGCCCATGATGGAGCCCAGCACAAAGGAGATGGCCACCGCCGATACCGAAATCAGCAGATCCAGTCGGGTGGCGACCACCACCCGGGAGAAGACATCGCGCCCAAGCTGGTCGGTACCGAACCAGTGGGTGGTGCTTGGCGCCTGCAGCGCCGGGCCGACACCAGTATTCAACGGATCGTAGGGCACCAGGTAGGGCCCGAACAGGGCCATGCCGATGAACAACGCGAACAGGCCGAAGGCCAGCCCGGTGACCGGATTTTCCGACATCACATGGCGCAGGTGCTGCCAGTAGCTGATGCGGGGCGAACCTTCCAGTTTCGGGGAGGCGGGAGTGGTCATACTGGTCATGCTCAGCCTTCCTCACCCACACGGGGGTCAATCAGGGTGTAGATCACGTCGATCAGCAGGTTCAGGGCGACAAATAACAGCGCCATGGACAGCACAAAGCCCTGCACCGCCGCGTAGTCCGACACCACCAACGCCTCCACTGCAAAGGAGCCGATGCCGGGCCAGGCAAAAACCTTTTCCACCAGCACATTGGCACCGAGCACGAAGGAGAACACCATGCCCAGGGTAGTCACCACCGGCAGCAGCGCATTGCGGAAGGCGTAGGTCACCAGTACCCGGCGGCCACTGAGGCCAGCGGCGCGGGCGGTCCGCACGAAGTCACTGGACAGGGTCTGCAGCATGGCGGCCCGGGTCATGCGGGCGATGGGCGCCAGGGTGAACAGGGCCAGGGTGATCAGCGGCAGCGCCAGTTGCGCCAGGGCCGCACCCAGTATCTCCCACTCACCGGCGATGATGGCGTCGACGGTGAGGAACCCGGTCACCGGCTCAGGTGGCAGGTACATCATATCCAGCCGGCCCATGGGCGCCGGCGCCCACCCCAGCAGGTAATAGAACACGTACATCAGTGCCAGGCCGGTAAAGAAGGTGGGTAGGGAAACCCCGGCGGTTACCAGAAATCGGCATATATGATCGACCCAGGTATTGGGCCGGGTCGCGGCCAGTACGCCCAGTGGCACCGCGATCATGAACGACAGCAGCAACGCCCCCAGGGTCAGTTCCAGGGAGGCGGGCAGTCGGCTGGCCAACTCCGACATCACCGGCTGGCCGGTAGAGATCGCCATGCCCAGATCCCCCTGGACCAGGTCCCTGATGTAGGTGACGAACTGCACCGGAAGGGGCTTGTCCAGCCCCATGTTCTGGCGAACCTCCTCAATAGACTCGGCATCTGCCATATCACCGGCGAAGTAGGCCGCCGGATCCCCGGGCAACGCCCGGGTCAGCAGGAAGCACACCACCAGGATGCCAAACACAGTGGGTACGGCCTGTAACAGGCGCAGGGCAACGCTGCGCACTTTCAGCCATATTGATGACAAGGGAGCTCTCCTGTGGATCCGGTCAGACGGGCTTCAGGGCACGAATGTCCATCTGGCGGTGGAACCAGTACTCGTAGCCACCCACCGACTCGTTGAGCGCCACGTTCAGGGTCGGCTGCCACAAGGGGATCCGCGGGATCTCATCGAACGCCAACTCGATCATGCGCTTCACATTGGGGGCGTAATCCGGGTGGTCCATGGCCATATCGAGGGTGTCGTCCACCAGCCTGGCCATTTCCGGGTTGTCGTAGTTGTAGGAGTTGAACAGGTTGCCCTTGATATAGGCCCAGTAGAAGTAATAGTCAGGGGTGTTCAGCCAGCCGCCGAAGTTCTCCAGGTGCAGAGGCAGTTTCTTCTCCACGAGGGCGATGGTACGCCAGTTGGCACCGGGGATTTTCTCGATGGTAGCGTTAATGCCAACGTCCGCCAGCCCCTGCTGGATCAGCAGTGCCGCCGGTTCCGCCCAGTCCGCGTGGGACAGGTTGAAGGACAGCGGTACATCAAAGCCATCCTCGTAGCCCGCTTCCGCCAGCAGGGCCTTGGCTTTCTCCAGATCCTGGCTGTACGGGGATTTCTGCGGCCAGCTGATTTCGTCCACAGTCGGGGTACCGCCCCACATGGGCACACCCTGCTCATAGGCGGCCTGCTCGAAGATCTTCTCGTAGGGGATTGACCAGGCCACGGCCTGACGCACCCGCTTGTCCTTGAAAGGCTCGAAATCGACGTTGGTGCACAGGGAGAAAATGCAGTTCTCGATTGGCGTGCTGACCACCTTCACGCCCGGCTTGCTGGCCAGTTCCTTGGCATCCTTGTTGGGAATGTTCTGGGACACACTGACGCTGCCCCGCTCGATCAGCGCGCGGCGGGTGGACTGGGCGGGCACTTCCCGCAGGATGACCCGCGCATACCCCGGTACCGGACCACCGGCCCAGTTGTCGTTGCGCTCGTAAACCAGCTGCTGGCCGGCATCCCAGCGGGCCACTTTGTAGGCGCCGGAACCGGCCGGGTTGCGGTGCAGGTATTCGGTGGCCCAGGGATCGTCCTCGGTGGCGTTGGCCTTCGCTACTTGCGAGTTGATGATGATGGGGATCGGTGTGGCCAGGTCCGGCAGCGCCAACTTGGAGGAGAACGGCAGGGTGATGCGGAAGGTGCGGTCGTCCACTGCTTCGAACTGCTCCGGTTTTTCCAGACGCCCGGCCTTCATCTGCACCGTGGGGAAGCCACCCAGTGACACCGCCCGGTCCAGTGACCACTTCACATCGTGGGCGGTGACCGGCTTGCCGTCCCAGAAGGTAGCGCCCTCACGGATGGTGAAGGTCATCACCGTGCCGTCGTCGCTGATTTCCCAGGATTCCGCCAGTTCCGGGACCACGTTGTCATAGTCGTAGCTCAATGAACCGTCCGGCATCTGCTTGGTGCCGAAGGATACCAGCCGGTCGTAGCAGTTGATGGCCACCTGGTAGCTGTCCCGGTTGGTACCGCTGCGATGGATGTCCAGGCTGTTGATGGTTCCACCGATGACCACCACGGCGGTCTCCTGACTGGCGGCGGAGGCCGGCAGTACCTTGAACAGTGGCAGGATGCTGGCCCCGACGGAAAGCGATGTGGCGCCCTTGAGGAAGTCCCGACGATTCATTTTGCATGCTCCATGGTGTGAATGGTTACCGAAGTGCATGCAATCGATAAGCCAAGGATATGTCGCCTTCCTAAAATCCCAAGAAATCCTATTTAAATCCGCAATGTACAGAGGCCATGCATTGCCATGCCCGGTCTATCGCTAGCGTTTCGGCCAGGTCTTTCAGTTATGCATGCACTATCAGGAAGCAGCCATGCCCCAGGGAGGGCCAGGGTTTGCTCTTGGGCCCTCGGGGGAAGATAATACGAAGCAGATAGATTGCTAGCGATAATGCGGCACGCGCGCCGATCCTCTTTCCTGCCAACGGACCAGTGAACCAACGACCCATGGGTACCCCGCTACGCACCAGTAAACAGAAGGAAGTCGAACGGATCATCGAATCCCTCTCCCGGGCCATTGCCCAACACCTGCTGCCCCCCGGCACCCGGCTGGTGGAGGCCCAGATCGTCGATTCCCTCAAGGCCAACCGCAACCACGTTCAGGCCGCCCTCCAGCGCCTGGCCCTGCAGAAGATCGTCACCATCGAGCCCAACCGTGGCGCCCATGTGTCCCAGCCCACGGCAGAGGAGGCACGGGAAATCTTCGTGGCCCGTCGTGCCATCGAAGGGGCGGTGGTGAAGTCCATCACTCCGGAACGGATGCGCAAGTTTTCACGCCAGGTGGACGCCCATATGAGGGCTGAAGGAAAGGCCACCCGGGACAGCGACCGTCGGGCCATCATTGGGGAACTGAGTGCCTTTCATAAGTTGCTGGGGAAAATCAGCGGCAACAGCGTGCTGGCCGACATACTGGACAATCTGATGGTACGCAGCTCACTGATCGTCGCCCTGTATCAGCGCAACGACGAACCCTCCTGCCAGCACGACGAGCATCGCGGCATCCTGCAAGCCCTGTCAGAGGGCGACAGGGCCCGGGCCGTAAGGCTGATGGAGCACCATCTGGATCATCTGGAAGCGGAACTGGCGCTGGAGGACAACCGGGAGCCGGAAGTGGATCTCAAGGCCGTACTCTCCAATGCCTGATCCGCCAGCGAGTCGGCATTCACAATAGGTTCAGGGCCGCAACAGGGTCGCCGGAGACCGCTCGAAGGTTTGCCGGCCGGCCTTGAATCCCATCAGCGGCTGACCCAGCTCACCGATCACATCCGCCGGCGTGGGGGCATCCACCACCAGGAAATCGGCATGGCAGCCCGGCGTCAGGCCATAATCCGGCAGGCGGATCATCCTCGCGGATTCTTCCGACACCCAGGTCAGGCACCGGGCCAGTTCCGCCGGGGTGCCCAGGTGACAGACGTTGGCCAGCAGGTTGGCCTGGCGGATCAAAGAGACATCGCCAAAGGGCGTGAACGGATTGCCAACATTGTTGGTGGACAGGGAACAGGTCACGCCACAATCGTGCAGTTTCGGTAGCGGCGCCACGCCCCGGGGGACGTTATGGCTGGCATCGCGACCGGTCAGGAACAGGTCGGTGGAGGGCAAGGCCGTTACCTGCACTCCGGCTTCGGCCAGGGCCAGGGCGGTTTCCCGGAAGGTCTCCGGGGGTAACGCCGACAGCTTGGTGACATGGCCGATGGTCACCCGGTGCTGCCAGCCATGTTCCCGGGTGCAGCGGATCACTTCCGGAATCGTCATGCCCTCCGGGTTCAGGTCGAAATCCAGGTGCAGGTCCAGGTCACAGTCATAGTGGCGGGCCAGTTCGAACAGCCGGCGGATCTGGCCCGGAGGATCACTGTCCATGTAGGGGCAGCCCCCCAGCACCGTGGCACCACTCTCCAGGGCCTCGCACAGCAGCGCCTCGGTACCCGGGTTGCTAAGCAGCCCTTCCTGGGGAAACACACAGATTTCCAGGCCGATGGCCCAGGCGTAGTCCCGCTGCAGGCGCTGAATCGCCCGGAACCCGGTCAGGCCGATGCCGGGGTCCAGCTCCACATGGGTGCGCATATGGGTAGTGCCCTGGGTGATGGCCTGTTCAAGGATTCCTGCACCCCGCTGGTAGACGTCGGCTTCGGTGAATCCGGCCTTGGCCTTGCTGGTGCTGGAGACGGCCTCGTCCAGGGTGCCCTCACTGAGCTGACAGCGGTCCATGATACAGGCCTTGTCCAGGTGGATATGGGTTTCGATCAGACCCGGCAGCACCAGGTGTCCGCCCAGGTCCATGGTCCGGGGTGAAGCTGCGTCGCTGAACCGGCTGACAAAGCGCCCGTCCTCCACTCGCAGTTCCGCAACATGTTGCGGGCGCTCGGGCAGACGCAGGTTGGTAAAGTGGATCACGCTCATGCGACATTCTCTCCCAGATAAGCGGCTTCCAGTTCGGGATCGTTACGCAAATCCTCAGCGCTGCCGGAATGCACCACGCGACCGGTTTCAAGCACGTAGGCCCGGTCGGCCACCTGCAGCGCCAGGTTGGCCATCTGGTCCACCAGCAGCAGGGTGACGCCCTCATCCCGCAGTGCGGCCAGGGCATCATATAGCTCCGCCACCATGGCCGGTGCCAGCCCCAGCGAGGGTTCGTCCAGCAACAGGATCGACGGCTTCGCCATCAAACCGCGGCCGATGGCCACCATCTGCTGCTCGCCACCGGACAACAGTCCGGCAGGACTGTCGATACGGTCCCTCAGGCGTGGGAAGCGCTCCAGGATACGTTCGATGTCCTGATTCAGGTTGCCCTGATCGGTTCGGGTATAGGCCCCCATCCGCAGGTTGTCCCGCACGCTCAGCTCCGGGAATACCTGGCGGCCTTCCGGTACCAGGGCCAGGCCCTTGCCGGCGATACGGGCCGCATCGAGGCTTTCGATACTCACGTTGTTGAGCACCATCGAACCACCGGAGGCCGGATGCAGGCCGGCGATGGTCTGCAGGATGCTGGACTTGCCGGCGCCATTCGCCCCAAGGATGGCGATCAGCTCCCCGGGATTCACCACCAGGCTGACACCCTCCACCACCGGCGCGGCACCGTAGTCGATCACCAGGTCCTTGACGAACAGGGTGGCGTCGCGGCTGCCGTTCCAGGGCTCCGGTCGGGGTGGAGCCTGGTAATCGGTACTGCCCAGGTAGGCCCGTACCACATCCGGATTGTCGCGCACCTCCTCCGGTTCACCCCAGGCAATGGGACGGCCGGAGTCCAGCACCAGGATGCGATCGGAGACCGACATCACCATGGTCATGTCGTGCTCCACCAGGATCACGGCGATGCCGTAGCCCGCGATGGTCCGCAGCAGTTCGGACACCCGGTCCGTGTCGGCCCGGCTCAGGCCCGCCGCCGGCTCGTCCAGCAACAGCACCTTGGGTGCCAGGGCCAGGGCGCGGGCAATCTCCACCAGACGGCGGTCCACGTGGGGCAGGGCCTCGGCCGGTGTATGCACCGAGCCCCGGTACCCCACCAGGGCCAGCAGATCCATGGCCATGGCCACCTGGTCCGGATCCGGCCGGTGCCAGCAATCCTCCAGTCTTCCCTGCTGCATACCGGCCAGCAGGTTCTCCAGCACGGTCATTCCGGCAAACAGCTGGGTGGTCTGGTAGGTCCGGCCAATGCCCGCCCGGGCGATTTTCCAGGCCGGCAGGCCAGCAAGGTCCGAGTCCAGGGTAATCCGGCCACTGTCCGGGGCATAGAAGCCACTGACCATGTTCAGTACGGTGGTCTTGCCAGCGCCATTGGGCCCGATAATGCTGGTGACCGACCCCGGCGTGGCACTGAAACTCACCTTGTCCGCGGCCTTCACTCCGCCAAAACGGATGCCGATATTCTCCACCACCAGGCCGGTATCCGTCCCCTGACGGGTGAGGAAATCCGCAAGGCGTTGTTGATCGGGCTGCTCAGCCGGGGTGAGTTTGGCGGGTCGGGCAAACCTTGCCTGTAGTACACCCAGCACGCCAGTCGGCGCAATCCACAGCACCGCCAGCAACACACCGGAGAACAGTAACAGCCGCATCTCCGCCATGCCGGAAAGCAGTTCCGGCACCAGCACGATCAGGATGGCCCCCAGCAGCGGTCCGAATACCGTACCGGCGCCACCAACGATGACCGCCAGCACAAACAGGATCGACTGGGTGAAGGGGAAGGACTCCGGGTTAATGAACATCATCAGCGGCGACAGCAAGGACCCCGCCACGCCGGCGAACAGAGCCGACAGGGCAAAAGCCAGGGTCTTGGTCTGCAAAGGACTGAAGCCCAGGGAACGGGCCGCGATCTCCGTGGCCTTTACCGAACGGATCGCGCGCCCCCAGCCACTGCCCACCAGGCGATGAAAGAACACCAGCGACGCCACCATCAATGCGCAGGCCATCAGCGCCAGGCCGGTATCTGCCGGTAACGGACCAGTTTCCGGCATGGGCACACCGGCCAGACCATTGGCACCGCCGGTCACGGAACGCCATTCGATGAGACCATGGTGAATGATAAAGCCAAAGGCGATAGTCACCATCGCCAGGTAGGGCCCGCTGACCCTCACCGCGGGCAATGCCAGCAACGCGCCAACCACTGCGGTTGCCACGGCGGCGGTGACCATGGCGAGGGGAAGAGGCAGGCCTGCCATGGTCATCAGAGCCGAGATGTAGGCGCCAATGGCGTAGAACGCCACATGGCCAAACGAAATCTGGCCACTGAGACCAATCAGGATATTGAGGCCGCTGCACACGGTGGTGGTCAGGGCAATCAGGGTCAGCACCAGCAGTCCGTATCCACCGAGAGTGAACGACAGAATGGTGGCCCCCAGCGCCAGCAAGACCAACAGTCCCGGCGCCAGCCAGGGTCTTGTCGAAGCAGTCATACTTTCACCAGCGTTCTGGTTCCGAACAGACCGTTGGGCCGGATGGCCAGGGCAACGATCACCAGGGAAAAGGTCACGATCTGGGCCACCGTCGAGCCCAGGTAGACAATGATCAGCGCCTCCGCCAGACCGAACAGCAGTCCGGCCATCACCACACCGTTGGCACTGGCAATCCCCCCGAGGATCGCCACTGCAAAGGCCTTGAGACCAAACAATGTGCCCATTTCGGAATGCACGCTCACCAGCGGCGCGATCAGCAGACCGGCGATACCGGCAAACACCGTGGAGATGGCAAAGGACACCGCCACCACCCGGTTCACATGAATCCCCATCATTCGCGCCGCCGACGGGTTCTGGACTGTGGCGCCCAACACCTTGCCCAGTCGCGTGTAGCGGCGGATCAGGATCAGCGCTATCACGATCACCGCCACCACCGCCGGAATGATCAGCTGCATCAGGTCGACCCCGGTGCCGAACAGTTCCAGGCGGATATCCACAGGCTCCAGCAGGAAGCGGCGCGGCTCCTTGCCGAAGGTGAACATCACCAGGTTGTCCACCAGCAGACCACCCGCCACGGTAGCCATCAGCCAGGCTTCGGAGCCCCGGCTATGGAAAGGACGTACGAGGAAACGCTCGATAGCCAGGCCGTAGATCGCACACAGGCCCAGGGCGAGGGCAGCCGCGACAATCCAGGGCAACCCAAGCGTGATGCAGAAGGTATAGCCCAGCACGGCACCCACCATCATCGCGCTGCCCTGGGCGAAGTTGACGGTGCGGGACACGATAAAGGTGATATGGAAACCCAGGGCCAGCAGGGCATACATGCTGCCCATGCCCAGGCCACTGATGATGCTTGCGGTAATCATGTGGTGTCCTCCGCCGGCCGGGATTCGGCCCGACCGGCTATGGCCCCGTGCAGGGGCTTATCGGTCAAGGGTGTTACAGGTCGAGGGGTACGATCTGGCCATCCACAAAATGGGTGAACACATAGTCTTCCGGACCCACGGCGTCGTGCTGATCCGGCGAGAAGGGCGACTGGTAGGTCTTGATCAGACCCTCATAGGCGTCGATATCGTAGTAGCCCTGGCGAATCGCCGGTCCCTCGGTGTTGCCGGCATTCTCGATAGCCAGCGCGGTCAGGTGCATGGCGTCATAGGCGTTGGCGATACCCACCGCCGGGGTGACGTCCGCCAGGCCCTGGATCTCGGGATACTTTTCCTTCAGCGCCGCCAGGACGTCGGCGCCCTTGCCCTGCTGATTTTCCACAAAGGTGAAAGTCTGGATGAAGTGAACCCTGTCAGCGTTCTCGCCGGCCAGTTCACTGAAACGGCCGCCTGCCGGGCCCCAGTGGGAGACGATGGGTACCTCCCAACCCATACGGTCCAGGGACTTCACCACCTGGGCGGACGGAGAAACATTGGCCACCATCAGCAGGGCATCGGCACCGGAGTCTTTCAGACGGATGAGCTGCGGCACGACATCGGTATCGCCACTCTCAAAACGTTCGATACCGGCCCATTCCATACCCCGGGATTCCAGCGCCTTGCGGAAACCCTTTTCATTGGACTCGCCCCAGGGATTGTTGATCAGGATCATCCCTGGCTTCTTCATGTCGTACTGGTCAATACCGTATTGCACCAGGGCTTCATCCACCAGCTCATCCACGGCGGATACCCGGAACACGTAGTTCTCCCCGGCACCGTTGTGGGTAATGGGGGTGCCTGCCGCCCAGACGCCCATGAACGGGAACTGCATGCGGTTGGCGAGCGGCACGATAGCCAGGGACACGGGAGTGTCCAGGCCACCGAACAGTACCGCCACCTCTTCTTTCTGAACCAGTTCCCGGGCAGCGAGCAGGCCCTTGTTGGGGTTGCTTTCGTCATCCCGACGCAGCAGTTCCACCTGCTGGCCGAGAATACCGCCGTTGGCGTTGATCTCGTCGATGGCAATGGTCAGTCCGCGGGTAATGGCTTCACCAGACTTGGCCGACTGGCCTGAGAGGGCGGCCACCAGTCCGACCTTGAGGGTTTCCTCCGCCTGTGCCAGACCGGCCAGGGAAACCAGACTGGCGGTGGCCAGGGTCAGGATCCCGTGTTTAATACGTGTTTTGACACCCATTGTCTTTCTCCAGTTTGCTAGCGTTTGTATGAATGTTGCTAGCAACATGGATGCCAGTAAAATGAAGTCTATATCGAAAGAAAATCTAAAAACTGGCACCTTAAAGGCGCTTTATGTGGTTTTCTGCACCGAAATAGAGCAATTTACAACCAATCCGTGATCATTACCCTGGAGAAAAGCGTATGTCTAATAAAGACGAAGCCATAACAATTGTTAGCAATTTTCTGGAAGCCTCCATGGCACCGGACCCGGAGCTTGCCGCCACCTATATGGCGGCGGACGTGCGTATTACCTTTACCGGTGGGCGTGCAATGGCCAGCCCCCAGGCAATCACCGATTTCAACAGTGGTCGCTACGCGTGGGTGAAGAAGGCCCTCGGGCCTTTTGACTGGACCGAACATGAGGACCATACCGTGGTTTACTCCAACGGCACCCTCTACGGGGAATGGCCCGATGGTCGCCCCTTCGCCGGCAACCGCTACCTCGACCGCTTCGAGGTACGCAATGGCAGGATCACCCGTATGGATGTCTGGAATGACAGTGCCGAATGGTTGCTGACACCTGAGCTGAACCAGGAATCATAAGCCGACATGCCCACCAGGTCCGGAGACTGGTACCCGCCGTGACCGGTCCCCGGTTTCCATCTCCGGACACCAACTTTGCACCGACCCCGTGTTATCATCAGATGCAATTCGAACACGCCACAGGGTCCGCTCCATGACCGAACAGACATCCTCCATCCCAGACCATAAACCCCGCCCCTGGGTCGACCTGCTGGTCAGCATCGTTATCCCGTCCCTGATCCTGATGAAGCTCAGTGGCGACGACTATCTGGGCAGCACCTGGGCGCTGCTGATCGGCCTGGCGTTTCCCCTGGGGTGGGGGCTGTTCGAACTGATCCGCTATCGCAAGAAGAACTTTATCGCGGTACTGGGTGTCATCAGCGTGGGGCTCACCGGTGGTATCGGCCTGATGGAGATCGACGCCCGCTGGCTGGCCGTCAAGGAAGCCGCCGTGCCACTGGTCATTGGTCTGGCGGTACTGATTTCCACCCGTACAAAATATCCACTGGTGCGGACCCTGCTGTATAACCCCGCGGTGCTGGATGTACACAAGATCCAGCAATCCCTGAAGGAAAGGAACTGCGAGGATGAGTTCGAAAGCCGACTGATGAAGGCCAGTTATTTCTTCGCCGGCACCTTCCTGTTCTCCGCCATCATGAACTACATCCTGGCCCGCTGGATTGTCACCAGCCCCTCCGGCACCCAGGCGTTCAACGAGGAACTGGGGCGCATGACCCTGGTGAGCTACCCGATGATTGCCATTCCCTCCATGGTGATGATGATCGCCATCTTCTTCTATCTGTGGCGTACCATCCGCCGCCTGACCGGGCACACCCTGGAAGAAGTGATAGCGCCCGGTGCCGCCGGGCAAGGCAAGGGCGATAGCTGAAGACGCTGTTGCCTGGCGTTACCGCTCTTGGACTAATGTCTAAAAGCGAGCACTCACTGACCCCGCATGCCCGACAAATACTGCCTTCCGATACCTTCCTGTTTTTTCCAAAGACCTTCATAGCGAAATTCAATGGCATAGTTATTTGAATATGTCGAACGCTCGCTCTACGTTCTCTTAAGCCCAAACAACAAAACAGGTGGTCTCGAAAGGCACACCCCCGGCACCCGTCGATGGCTGTGATCCCGTCCACACCACAGAAACCACAACGGATGCCCACGGGGCCCGGACAATAACGGTTACACCCATGAACAAATACAATGAACTGGGTAAAACCGTGGCCAACTACGCGACCCTGAGCCCGGTAAGCTTCCTCAGGCGTTCGGCCACCGTCTACCCCGACAAGACAGCTGTCATCGACGAGGACATGACTCTCAGCTATCGCCAGTTCCTGGAGCGGAGCTGCCGTCTGGCCAATGCCCTGACCGACGCCGGCATTGGTCGGGACGACACCGTGGCGATGCTCTGCCCCAACAGTCATGAGATGCTGGAAGCCCACTACGGCGTGCCCATGGCCGGCGCCGTGCTCAATACCCTCAATATCCGCCTGGACGCCGCCACCCTGGGGTTTATCCTCAACCACGGTGAGGCCCGGGTGCTGGTCTATGACACCGGGTTCGAATCCCTGGTGCGGGAAACCCTGGAGTCGGTGGACGAGCGACCGATGCTGATCGCCGTGGAGCGGGACGCCGGCGCCAGCGACGGCCTCGCCGACCAGGGTTACGAAGGCTGGCTCGCCGCCGCCGATACCAGGGACAACGGGCCGGGGCCCGGGGATGAATGGGACGCCATCAGCCTCAACTACACCTCCGGCACCACCGGCAACCCCAAGGGCGTGGTCTACCACCACCGGGGCGCCTACCTGGCGGCCATGAGTGATGCCATGGCCTTCAACATGAATGACAGCACCGTCTACCTCTGGACCCTGCCCATGTTCCACTGCAACGGCTGGGGCTATACCTGGGCCATCACCGCGGTGGGGGGCACCCATGTCTGCCTGCGGCAGGTGAACGCGGACGAGATCTACCAGCGCATCGAGCGATACGGCGTCACCCACCTGTGTGGGGCACCCATTGTGCTGAACATGGTGCTGACCGAGCTGGGCCGGCAGGGCAGGCGGCTATCCTCACCGGCACAGTTTGCCCTCGGTGGTGCGGCGCCACCCAGCGCGGTGATCCGCAAGGCCGGGGAGATCGGTTTCCAGATCACTCACCTCTACGGCCTCACCGAGTCCTACGGCCCCGCCAGCCTGTGTGTGCCACAGCCGGAATGGGTGGACCTGCCGCTGGATAAGAAGGCCCTGAAAATGGCCCGCCAGGGCGTGCGGACCCTGTCGGTGGAGGACATTACCGTGCTCGACCGGAGCACCGGCGAGCCCGTGCCCCACGATGGCCAGACCCTCGGCGAAATCTGCATCCGTGGCAACACCATCATGAAGGGTTACCTGAAGAACCCGGATGCTACCACCCGGGCCTTCCACCGGGGCTGGTTCAATTCCGGTGACCTGGCCGTGGTGCACCCGGACCACTACATCGAGATCCGCGACCGGGCCAAGGACATCATCATCTCCGGGGGCGAGAACATCTCCAGCCTGGAGGTGGAGGAAGCCCTCTACCAGCACCCGGCGGTCTCCGAAGCCGCAGTGGTGGCGATGGCCGACGACACCTGGGGTGAGGTGCCCTGCGCCTTCGTGGCCCCGGCTCACGACGACGGCTCACTTACCGAGGCGATGATCATCGACCACTGCCGTGAGCGACTGGCCCGGTTCAAGGTGCCCAAGCGGGTGGTGATCGGCGAACTTCCAAAGACCGCCACCGGCAAGATCCGCAAGAACATCCTGCGGGACCAGTTGGCCCCGTAGTAACCAGCGGGGAATCTCCCGCTGCAGGACCACAGGGAAGGCCATAACAAGCCCAAAGGGACGGTATCCGGAAAGCTGCTTTCAGTAACAACAAAGACAACAACGTCAGGAGCGATCGAACATGAAACAGTTCAGTGCCAAGAACCTGCTGGTTTCCGCGGCTACTGCGACCACCCTTGCCCTCGGGGCCGGCAATGCCACCGCGGAGGATCCGATCCGCCTCGGCGGCATCTATATCCTGTCCGGCAGCGCCGCCACCTATGGTGAGTTTGCCCAGCGGGGCATCAACCTCGCCGTGGAGGAGATTAACGCCTCCGGCGGCATTCTCGGGCGTCAGGTGGAAGTCATCTACGAAGACAGTCAGGGCAAGGCGGCCACCGCCATCCAGGCGGCCCGCAAGCTGGTCTACCAGGATGACGTCGACGCCCTGGTCGGGCTGGACAGTTCCGGTGTGGCTCAGGGGATGGTGCCTACTGTGCCGGAACTGCAGAAGCCGCTGATCATCACCCACGCCGCCACGCCGGATGTCACCGGCTCGCTGTGTAATGAATTCACCTACCGCATCAGCGTCAACGTAGCCCAGAACCAGAAGGCAGCAGCGATGATCGCCTCGGAGCTGGACGCCACCCGCTGGACCACCATAGGACCGGACTATGCCTTCGGTCACCAGACCTGGGAATACTTCGGCAACTACCTCAAGGAGATGAAGCCAGAGGTGGAACTGATGGAGTACACCGCCTTTCCCCGCTTCGGTGCCGAGGACTTCACCCCATTTATCAACGGTGTCATGGACGCCGAGCCGGAAGGCATCATCATTTCCACCTGGGGTGGCGACCTGGTTAACTTTATCCGCCAGGCCAACAACCTGGGCTTCTTCGAGCAGGGCTACGAGGTGATGTTCACCGTCGGGGCCGCCACCGAGGTGCTCGACGCCCTGGGTGACCAGATGCCGGAAGGCGTGTGGCTGTCCACCCGGTACTGGTATGACGCCTACGACAACGACATCAACCGGGCTTTCGTCAAAGCCTACCTCGATAAGTACGGCAGTGCCCCGAGCTACAACGCCGAAGGCGCCTACGCCGCGGTCTATGCCTACAAGCAGGCCATGGAAGCCGCCGGCACCACCGATGGCCCGGCAGTGGCCAGCGCCCTGTCCGGCATGACCATGGACGCCCCCAATGGCCAGGTGACCTTCCGCAAGGGCGACAACCAGGCCATGGTCAGTCCCAACTGGGGTGTCTCCGGTCCCATGCACCCGGAACACGGCATTCGCACCCTGACCAACGTCAGGGTGTTTGATGGCGAACAGGTGGCCCGCCCCGTGTCCGAAACCGGTTGCTCCCTGTAACCAGTCCCCGGACCAAAGGATCATCAGTAGGGCAGGGAAGCCGGCTGATCCGACAATCACTGAATCGAGGTGTCTATGTCTGGCCTGGGAGCGGCATTACTCAATAGCCTGGAGATGGGCCTGCTGCTGTTTGTGATTGCGGTGGGACTGAACATCGTCTTTGGCGTGCTCAATATCATCAACTTTGCCCACGGGGCCCTGTACATGCTGGGGGCGTATTTCGGGTACACCCTGATTGCCCTGGTCGGCCTGCCGTTCTGGATGGCATTGCTGATCGCGCCCCTGGGCGTCGCCGTGATTGCCGTGGTGATCGACCGCCTGATGCTGCGTTTCATCTATGGCCGGGATGTGGCGGACAGCCTGCTGCTGACCTTCGCCATCCTGCTGATCATCAGCGAGAGCGTACGCAGCATCTACGGCTCCAATATACAGACCGTCTACCCGCCGGCACTGCTGGAAGGCACAGTGTCGCTGCTGGGCAGCCCCTACCCGGTCTACAGCCTGTTTGTGATCGCCATGGGCCTGATCATCGTGGCGGGGCTGTGGTACCTGTTCAATCGTACCCGGGTTGGCAAGATCATGCGTGCCGCCGCCCTCGACCGGGACATGGCCGAAGCCCTGTGCATCAATACCCGGTTGGTGGTCACAGGCGTGTTCGCCTTTGGCGCCTGGCTCGCCGGAGTTGGCGGCGTTATTGCGGCCCCCATGCGCACCATCGATCCCGGCATGGGGGACAAGATCATTATCGAGTCGTTCATTGTGGTGGTCATCGGCGGCCTGGGCAGCTTCCCCGGTGCGCTGATCGGGGCCCTGATTCTCGGCGCCATCTACGGTTTCGGCGGACGCTACCTGCCCGACTTCAACCTGTTACTGCCTTTCCTCGGCATGGCCCTGGTGCTGCTGTTCAGACCCACGGGCATCATGGGCAGGGGGGCAAGCGCATGAAACAGACCATCGTGATGGGGGTATTACTGCTTGCCGTGGTACTGCTGATCGCCTTGCCCTGGTTCGCACCGTATTTTTACCTCTTTATTTTCACCGAGATCCTGATTCTCGGATTGTTCGCCGTCAGCTTCAACCTGGTGTTCGGCTTTACCGGCATGCTCAGTTTCGGCCACGCCGCCTATTTCGGCATGGGTGCCTACACCACCGCCATGCTTCTGTTGCACCTGGACTGGCCACTGGTCTACACCCTGGTGGCCGCCATGGCGCTCTCCGGGCTGCTTGCCCTGGTGATCGGGTTCTTCTGCGTGCGGCTCAGCGAGGTCTACTTCGCCATGCTGACCCTGGCCTTCGGCATGATGGTATTCACCATTGCCCATTCCTGGCGCGATGTAACCAACGGCAGTGACGGCATTGCCGGCTTCCGGATCAGCGAGTTCGGCCTCGGGCTGGACCTGACCCTGGGCAATCCAGCGGTTTACTACCACGTCACCCTCGCCGTGGTCGGTATCGCCTTGCTGGTGCTCTACCTTATCAGCCGCAGCTCCTTCGGGCTGATTCTCAGGGCGATCCGTCAGAACCCGGAGCGGGTGGCTTTCTGTGGCCTGAACGTACGCAGCTACCGGCTGGCCTCGTTCACCATTGCCGGCACCTTCGCCGGACTGGCCGGCGCCCTGATCGCACCGTTCCTGAGGGTGGCCAGTCCGGAGTTGATGCACTGGTCGATGTCGGCGGAACCGGTACTGATGTCCATCCTCGGTGGCACCGGGTATTTCCTGGGGCCCTTTGTGGGCGCCGCCATCTTCGTGTTACTGGAAACCTGGATCACCAGCTTTACCGAGGCCTGGATGCTGTTCCTGGGTATCGTGCTGGCGTTAATGGTGATGTTCTTCCGCCGGGGTGCCCTCGGAACCCTGCTGGACTGGTGGACCAACAAACATGACTGATCCCATACTTACTATAAGTAACCTTACGAAACGCTTTGGGGGTAATACCGCCGTCTCCGGGATAGATCTGGAGCTGCAACCCCGGGAAACCATTGCCATTATCGGGCCCAACGGGGCGGGCAAGACGACCTTCTACAACATGGTGTCAGGACGGATGATGCCCAGTGACGGCCGTATCCTGCTCGAAGGCCGGGACATCACCGGGCTGGCACCGCACCGGATCAGCCGTATGGGCGTTTCCCGGTCATTCCAGATCAATAATATCTTCCCGGAAATGACGGTACAGGAGAATGTTGAGGTGGCGTTGACCGCCTTCCACGGCCACAGCCGCAAACTGTTCAATCTGGCCAGCCGCAACCGCGCCGTCCAGGAGGAAGCCCGGGGCCTGTTGGAGCGCCTGCAAATCCTGGATCTGGCGGAACGGCGGGCGGAAGTGATCAGCTACGGCGATAAACGCCTGCTGGAAATTGCGGTGGTACTGGCCACCCGTCCCCATCTGGTACTGCTGGACGAACCCACCGCCGGCATGACCCCGGATGAGACCCGACGCACCACCACCCTGATCCGGCAACTGGCGGATTCCGGTGACTACACCTTCCTGATCACCGAGCATGACATGGACGTGGTCTTCGGTCTGGCTGACCGGATCCTGGTCATGCACCGGGGGGAAAAGCTGTTCTTCGGCACCCCGGAGGAGGTCAGGGCCCATCCCGAAGTGCGCCGGGCGTACCTGGGAGAGGAAGAGCAAGAGGAGGCCAGCGCATGATGCTCGAGGTTGATAATATCCATACCTATTATGGCGAAAGCCTGGCCCTGCAGGGGCTCAGCTTTTCGGTGAACGAAGGGGAGACCGTCTGCCTGCTTGGTCGCAACGGGGCCGGCAAGAGCACCACCCTCAAAAGCATCATGGGACTGACACCCCCAAGACACGGCCGTATCACCTTTGATGGCCATTCCATTGCCGGTATTCCCGCCCACCGCATTGCCCGACTGGGTATTGGCTATGTGCCTGAGGATCGGCGGATCTTTCCCGGTCTGACGGTACGGGAGAACCTGGAGGTGGCCGAGTACCGGCGTCCCGGGGAACCCCAGGCCTGGACCATAGAAAGGATCTTTGACGAGTACTCCATGCTGGCGGAACTGGCCGATCAGGATGGCGCCACCCTGTCCGGTGGCCAGCAGCAGATGCTGACCGTGGCCAGGTCCCTGATGATCCAGCCAAGGCTGTTGTTGCTGGACGAGCCGAACGAAGGCCTGGCCCCGGTCATCGTGCAGCAAATTGGTCGTCTGATAGATGAGTTGGGCCGGAACACCACGATCGTGTTTACTGATCAGAGCGTGCATTTTGCCCTCAGGCATGCCCAGCGGGCTTTCATACTGGAGAAGGGCAAGGTGGTTCACGAAGCCAGCAGCGAGGCCCTGCGTAACGATCCGGAGACCCAGGATCGCTACCTGTCGGTGGCCTGATATTGGTCATGTTCCGGTCCTTGGATCGGGGCAAGTTCAACCCCTACAACCTGCGAAGCCGGCCTCGGCATGGCAATAGGACATGGCGTATACTGCTCACTTCGCAAGCAGGCAAGTAAACTATGATTCAGGATTACGAGACATTCAAAGCGGAACTGGCGTTATCCAAGGAAGAAATCTGCAGGGAACTCTACCAGGAAAATACTGACCGGATTCGCATAAAAAAGGAAGGCACGGCAACCCGGAACCTTGCCCGGATTATCGACTCCACTCTCAGGCTGGCGAATTCCAAGGGTTTCCACGCCATGACCTTGAGGGACCTGTGCGCGGACTCCGGCCTCAGTATGGGCGGGCTTTACGCCTACATCCGCAACAAAGATGACCTGATTCACCTGATCCAGAGCCACGGCTTCAAGCTGACCCGTCGTACCGTCCTCCACTATATCAATGGTATTGACGACCCGGTGAGCAAACTATCCCAGGCGATCAGGGCCCATGTATTCCTGAGCGAGCTGATCCGCCCCTGGTTCTACTTTTCCTTCATGGAAGCCAAGAGCCTGCCAGCGGTGGAGAAGCAGAATGCTATCGCCACTGAGCGGGAGATAGAGACCATCTTCTGCAATGTCATTTCGGAAGGCATAGAGCAGGGGGTATTCCGGGAGATCAACGCCAGGCTGCTGTCTTCGCTGATCAAGGCAATGATGCAGGACTGGTATCTGAAACGACGTAAGTATCGCGATCAGGGCGTCTCGGTGGAGGACTATGCCAACCAGCTGAACGATCTTCTGAAGACCTACCTGCTGCCCGCGTCAGAGTCCGGGGCCGGTATCAATGTTGGCCGCACCGCAACCACCGCCTCCTGAGCTAACTGACCGGGCACAAAAAAGCCCCGCTGGCATCATCGCCACCGGGGCTTTTTTCTTCTTTATCGGGAACCTACCTACACATCCAGGTTGGTTACAGACAGCGCGTTGGTCTGTATAAAGTCCCGGCGGGGTTCGACATCGTCCCCCATCAGCGTGGTGAAAATCTGATCCGCGGCAATCGCGTCCTCGATGGTCACCTTCATCATGCGGCGGGTTTCCGGGTCCATGGTGGTTTCCCACAGCTGCTCCGGGTTCATTTCACCAAGCCCCTTGTAGCGGGAGATGTTCAGCCCCCGCTGGGCTTCCTTCATCAACCACTCCAGAGCTCCTTCGAAGCTCAGTACCGGCTGCTTGCGCTCACCCCGCTGGATGTAGGCGCCGTCCTCGATCAACCCGTCCAGGGTTTCGCCCAGACGGGCAATGGCCTTGTAGGACGATGATTCAAAGAAATCATGGCTGAAAACATGGGTGTAGGGAATGCCATGGACGTAGGTAGTGACCTTTGGCAGGAACAGGTTGCGCTCTGTATCCCGCTCCACGGAGAAGGTGTACTTGGTACCGGTGCGGGTATCCAGGTCAAGCCCTTCACCCAGTCGGCCCACCCAACGGGTCACGGCTTCCTCGGAGGGGAGGTCGTCCGGCGCCAGTGTGCTGTTGTAGACCATCTGCTTGAGTACCAGTTCCGGATAGGCCCGGGACAACCGGTCGATCATGGCCATGACCGCCTGGTAATCCTTCACCATGGTTTCCAGGGCCGTGTCTTTGATGGCTGGCGCGTCCGGATTAACGAACAGTTGGGCGTTCTCCAGAGCGGTCTGCGTCAGGTAGGCTTCCTTGGCCCGTTCATCCTTCAGGTATTGCTCCTGCTTGCCGCGCTTGACCTTGTACAGCGGTGGCATAGCGATAAATACATGACCACGCTCAATAATCTCCTTCATCTGCCGGAACAGGAAGGTGAGCAGCAGGGTACGGATGTGGGAGCCATCCACATCGGCATCGGTCATGATGATGATGGAGTGGTAACGCAGCTTGTCAGGATCGAACTCCTCCCGGCCGATACCACAGCCCAGGGCGGTGATCAGTGTGCCCACTTCTGCAGAGGACAGCATCTTGTCGAACCGGGCCTTCTCCACGTTCAGGATCTTGCCCTTCAGCGGCAGGATGGCCTGGGTGCGACGTTCGCGACCCTGCTTGGCGGAACCACCGGCAGAGTCACCCTCCACAATGAACAGTTCTGACAGAGCAGGATCCTTTTCCTGGCAGTCCGCCAGCTTGCCGGGCAGGCCGGCGATATCAAGTGCCCCCTTGCGGCGGGTCATGTCCCGGGCTTTGCGAGCCGCTTCCCGGGCGCGGGCCGCGTCAATCATCTTATTGACGATGGCCTTGGCTTCGCCGGGCTGCTCCTGCAGGTAGTCGGAGAAGGACTGGTAGAGCTCCTGTTCCACAGCCGTCTTCACTTCCGAAGACACCAGTTTGTCCTTGGTCTGGGAGGAAAACTTCGGATCCGGTACCTTCACGCTGATGATGGCAGTCAGACCTTCCCGGGCATCGTCACCAGACGTGTTTACCTTGGTCTTCTTACCCAGGCCTTCCTGCTCGATGTAGTTGTTCAGTGACCGGGTCAGGGCGGCACGGAAGCCCGCCAGGTGGGTACCACCATCACGCTGGGGAATGTTGTTGGTGAAGGTGTAGATATTCTCCTGGAAGGCGTCGTTCCACTGCATTGCCACTTCCACCACAATGCCGTCTTCCCGCTCCCGGGTGAAATGGAAGACGCGGTTCAGGGGCGTTTTGTTGGTGTTCAGGTGCTCAACGAACGCCCTCAGACCACCTTCATACTCGAAGACTTCTTCCTTGCCACTGCGCTCGTCCTGCAGTCGGATACGAACTCCGGAATTCAGGAATGCCAGCTCCCGAAGGCGCTTGGCCAGGATGTCGTAATGGAATTCAATGCTGGTGAAGGTATCCGGGGAGGGGATGAAAGTGACATCGGTGCCACTACGATCCGTGTCGCCGACAACCCCGAGAGGACCATTGGGCACGCCGTGGGTGTAGGTTTGCTCGTAGACCTTGTTATCCCGACGGATGGTCAGCTTGAGCGTGGAAGACAGGGCGTTTACCACCGACACCCCGACACCGTGCAGACCACCGGAGACCTTGTAGGAGTTGTCGTCGAACTTACCACCGGCGTGAAGCACCGTCATGATAACCTCGGCGGCAGATACCCCTTCCTCCTCGTGGATATCCACCGGAATGCCCCGCCCATTGTCCCTGACCGTGACCGATTCATCGGCATGAATCACCACACCAATCTCGGAACAGAATCCGGCCAACGCCTCGTCAATCGAGTTGTCCACCAGTTCAAACACCATGTGATGAAGACCGGTGCCATCGTCGGTATCACCGATGTACATGCCAGGGCGTTTACGCACGGCATCCAGGCCTTTAAGAACCTTGATACTGGAGGAGTTATAACTCTGTTCGCTCATTCGGACGCTCCTGAAGCGCTGGTTTGTTCTTCCATTAGCTGCCCATGTTCCACGTGGAACATTTTGTATTCCGGCAGCGGACTCTCCCACAATTGGGTGGGGTCGGGTCGTTCAATCGCCGTTAAAAACACCTGGCTACCCAATCGGATCAGTCGTTCGGCCAACAGTCTCCGATGGCCCTGATCCAGTTCAGCATTGATATCGTCGAGCAGGAATGTGACCTGTTTTCCCCGGTCAGCGAGTACCTTTCCCTGCGTCAGCTTCATCAGGATGACCAGTGTCTTCTGTTGTCCACGGGAAAAGATTTCAGCGACGGCCCGGTTCTGAAAGCGGAGCCTGACATCGGCACGATTGGGGCCATACAAGGTATGCCCAACCTTCCTTTCCTGTTCTCGGTGTTCCAGCAGGGTTTTATGCAGTCCCTTTTTCCGGTCCCAACCGGGGTAGTAATCCACCTTCAGGGCTTCGGACCATTCGCTGTGACTGTGGGCGAGTGTGACCCTGAATTCTTCCTGGAATGTCCGGAATACCGATTCTCGAAGCCGGTCGACCTGCTCCGATAGCTCGACAAACTGCCGGTCCCAGACCTGCAGCAGGTGATCATCTATTGTACCACTTCTGAGGATACGATTCCGCTGGGAGATGCTTCGCTGACACTGTTGCCAAAGGGATCCAAAGGAAGGTTCCACGTGGAACACCAGCCAGTCCAGAAACTGCCTTCGCTTGCCTGGGCCACCTGCAACGATGTCGAAAACCCCGGGATCAATCACCGATACCGGAAATAGCGATGCCAGTACCGACAGGCTATAGACATTCTCGCCGTCGACCCGAAGCCGGGTTTCCTGAGTCTGCACATCCCGGGAAAACCCCAGCCTGGCGATACCGCCGCGATCCTCCTTAAGGTTGGCGGATTTCACCTGACCAAAGATCACGAACTGCTGGTCACCCTGGTGACAAACCACTTTATGCCGATGTTGACGAAAGGAGCGACCAAGTCCCAGGTAGCCGATGGCCTCCAGCAGGCTGGTCTTACCACTGCCATTCTGACCATAGATCAGGTTGACCGATGGAGAGAACTCAAGCCGGGAAGGGGAAAGATTTCTGAACTTTTCGGTTTGAAGGGATAGCAGCGCCATCAGTGCAACATGGTCAGGCGATCATCCATGAACACATCCATCTCCGGCGCCAGAATGTGGACGTAACGATCAAAGTACAGGAACTGTTTCAGCAGCAGTGCAAACTCCCGGGGGAAGTGCAGGCCATGGTCTTCACCGATTCGGACCACTTCCATAAGGATATTGTTCACCTCGTCGTCGGTATCCGCTCCCTGCCACTCACTGGCGGAATCATCCGGTACCATGCGATCCATACTCTGGTAGAGGTTACGCAGGTCCCGGGCGAGGGCGGTCACCTCCACCGATTCGCGGGTGATACCGATGCGCACCATGGCATCTGCCATGCCGTCGAAATTGCCAGCCATGACCGCCCCGATAAAGTCCGACACCGCCTGCCAAGTCTGGGGACGGATGCGACCAACAATACCGAAGTCGATAAACCCGATGCGTCCGTCATCCAGCACCATCAGGTTGCCGGCATGGACATCCGCATGGAAGAACTCACACTGGGTCAAACTGGCAAACCAGGTGTTCATGGCGGTAATCAGTGTCCGTTCCGGATCCTTGGTCACCCGGCAGATGGTCTCCAGGTCTGTCAGGGAGACACCATGGAAGCGTTCCATGGTCAGCACCTTACGGGTGCTGCACTGGTGGTACACCTTGGGCACCGCCACCTCCTCATTGTGGGTGTCCTGCAGGAAACGGCGAAAGGTATCCAGGTTCCGGGCTTCCTGGATAAAGTCGCATTCCTCCATCATGGTCTGCTGGATTTCCTCGACAATACCCGACAGTGAGGTCCACGACAGTTTCGGTGCCAGGGTCTCCACCAGCCTGGATGACAGGTAGAGGAAGTTCAGGTCCGTCAGCAACACGGTTTCCACACCGGGCTTCTGCACCTTGATCACCACCTCCTCGCCGGTCACCAGCCTGGCGGCATGGACCTGGGCAATAGAGGCGGAGGCCAGGGCCACCGGATCGATCTCGCTATACACCTCTTCCAGCGGACGCCCCAGTTCCTCCCGCAGGATACGGCGGATCGAGGTATAGGGAATGCTGGGCGTTCGGTCCAGGCATCCCTGGAACTCATCCACGTACTCCCGGGGAAAGAAGGTAGGGGAACTGGCGATGAACTGACCCAGCTTGATGTAGGTGGCCCCGAGGGACTCGAAGGTTTCCCGCAGCATTCGGGGTGCCGGCGGACGATGACCCCGCACCCAGCCCAGGCCGGTGCGGCCGAGTACCGTCATGGTCTGACCAATACGCAGGGCGCCTTTCAAACCCTGGCTTACCGTTACCCGTGCCATCGTGTTTCTCCTTTCAGAGTCCGCTATTCCTCCCGGAGGTATCCGGGAAGGATCAACCTCCGGTTACAGCCTCATGGGCATCACCACATAGAGACTGCGGCTTTCAGTTTCCGATTCGATCAGGGCGCTGCTGTTGGGATTGGACAGGGTCATCCTGACCTGGTCATCATCCAGCGCATTCATGACATCCACAAGATAGCCCACGTTGAAACCGATCTGCAGTGCCTCGCCCTGGTAGTCCACCGACAGGGCATCTTCCGCCTGTTCCTGGTCCGGGTTATTGGCGAACACCTCCAGCTTGCCGGAGGACAGGTGCAGACGGACACCGCGGATGTTCTCGTGGGACAGGATACCGGCCCGCTGCAGGGTATTCTTCAGTGTTGACCGATCGGCCATCACCACCTTGTCACCGCCACGGGGGATAACCCGGTTATAATCCGGGAACTTACCCTCGATAAGTTTGGAAGTGAACGTGTAGGAACCGACCGTTACCCGCAGATGATTGTCGCCGATCACCAGCGTCGCCGGGTTCTCCACATCATCCAGCAGCCGCGACAGCTCCAGCACCCCCTTGCGGGGCACGATCACCTGGCGAACGTCCTCCACGCCGGTAGCCATGTCGAAGTGGGCCATGGCCAGCCGGTGACCATCCGTCGCCACGGTGCGCAGGTAATCCGGCGCTACTTCCAGCAGCAGCCCGTTAAGGTAATAACGCACATCCTGCTGGGCCATGGCGAAAGCCGTCGCTTCCAGCATGCGGCCCATTTCCTTCTGCGGGACTTCCAGCCGGATACTGGCCTCCTCGTCCTCCACATTGGGGAAATGCTGGGCTGGCAGTGTAGACAGGGTGAAATGACTGGCACCGCAGCGCAGGTGCAGGCGATCCCCCTCCAGGCCCACCTCAATGGGAGCTTCATCCCCGAGGGCCCGGCAGATATCCGCCAGCTTGCGGGCCGGTACCGTAATTTCTCCGGGCTGATCCACATGAACCGGCGACACCCGCGCCACCAGTTCCACTTCCATATTGGTACCGGTCAGCGTCAGGTGGTTATCTTCCGCCACCAACAGCACGTTGGACAGGACAGGCATGGTCTGCTTCCGCTCCACCACACCGGCAATGGACTGTAGCGGCGTAAGCAGTGATTCTCGGCTGATAGTCAGTTTCATGTCACTCGACGTTCCTGTGGATGTGTTCTTATCGGCTTCTCAACGTCAGCTCGTCAGCAGACGCATGAAATTCTGGTAGTCCTCCCGGATCCCCGGGTCGCTCTCCTGCAATTCGACGATCTTCTTGCAGGCATGCAGTACGGTGGTGTGGTCCCGTCCGCCAAAGGCGTCGCCAATCTCCGGCAGGCTGTGATTGGTCAGCTCCTTGGACAGAGCCATGGCCATCTGCCGGGGCCGCGTCACCGTGCGGGTGCGGCGTTTCGACAGCAGGTCCGCCACCTTGATCTTGTAGTACTCCGCCACCGTGCGCTGGATATTGTCGATACTCACCTGCTTTTCATGCAGCGCCAGCAGGTCCTTCAGGCTTTCACGGATAAACGGCGGCGTGATCTCCGACCCGGTAAAGTGGGCATTGGCAATCACCAGCCGCAGGGCGCCTTCCAGTTCCCGCACATTGGAGCGGATTTTCTGGGCAATGAAGAACGCTGCCTCGCTGCTCAGCCGGACACCCGCCTGATCCGCTTTTTTCATCAGGATGGCCACCCGGGTCTCGAGTTCGGGAGGCTCCACCATCACCGTCAGACCCCAGCCGAAGCGGGACTTCAGCCGCTCCTCCATATCGGTGATTTCCTTCGGAAAGCGGTCACAGGTAACAATAACCTGCTGCCCCCCCTCCAACAAGGCGTTGAAGGTGTGGAAAAACTCCTCCTGGGATCGTTCCTTGCGGGCGAAGAACTGGATATCGTCGATCAGCAATGCGTCCACCGAGCGATAGTAGCGCTTGAACTCGTTGATGGCGTTAAGCTGCAGGGCCTTGACCATATCCGCCACGAACCGTTCTGACCGCAGGTAGGCCACCTTGGCGTTGGGATTTCGCGCCACGATTTCATTACCGATCGCGTGCATCAGGTGGGTTTTACCCAGACCCACACCCCCGTAGAGGAACAAGGGGTTATAGGACCCGCCGGGGTTTTCCGCCACCTGCATGGATGCCGCCCGGGCCAGCTGGTTGGACTTGCCCTCAACAAAGGTATCGAAGGTGAAACCTTCATTGAGGAACGACTGGTGCTTGATATCCCCTTCTACCTGTACCGAGGAACGCTTGGATCCCCCGGAGGGCACCGATGCCGCCACTCCTTTCTCTTCCTCGGTGACGTGGCCTGAATCGTCGGATAACGGTGCCCGCGTCGCTCCCCTGCCGCGCTCCGAAGCGGCCGAGCCATGACCATTCACCCTTCGTGATGAGGATTGATCCGGGGAGGGCTGCGTTTGCTGCTGGCCGTCCGCCTTCGGTCGTGACGCCGTGCCCACTTTCATATTGACCCGTGGGGCCTGCCCCCCCTCCAGGTCCTTGATCACTTCCTCGATCCGGCGCAGGTATTTCTGGTTGACCCAGTCCATAACGAACCGGTTGGGCGCGAACAGCACCAGGTAGCCATCATCCAGTTCAGGCTGAAGGGGCCGTAGCCAGGTGTTGAACTGCTGCGCCGGAAACTCATCCCGGAGTACTTCTAGACACTGATGCCAGATCTGCTGCGGCACGTCCGCTTGCCTCCGATGCTGATGAAATTCGTAACCCGTTCGGTTAACCCCGGCCTGCCGGACGGCAGACCACAAGACCGGAAATTGTACCCCCCGTTGGCCTTGAGAAAAAGCCTGAAAAGCGACACCGTGAACAGCCTGTGGAAATATTTTTTCTTTTTTATCAAAATTTTACAATTTTACACACATGGTTGTGTACAGAAAATCATTCTCAAAAACTTATCCACAGGACCCTGTCGACAATCTGTCAGCAAGCCTGTTCATGAAACCTTGACGGATCCGGGATAACTACCCTGTTTCGAAAATTACCGACTTCTCCCCATTTCCTACCGTACCTTTCCACAGGGCTCACCCGCACTTCACAACAACCTTACCCCAAGGCCAATAGTCTGTTTTCATTGACCATAGATCGCTTTTCCACAGAAATGCTGCAACCTAATAACAGTAATAATAGAAAAGATTTAAAAGAATCAGAAAAACCTATTGATACTGTTATGGTGACCCTGCCCGGTCGTCTTCGGACATCCCTCGGTAATCCCTGCCCCGGCACTCTCCCCACCCTCACAGAAACCATTGAAATCACCCCCCGATTTGCTTAGAATGCCGCTCCTGTTTTGACTGTTCATTTTGCAGCCAATCAAGGCGCTGCAAACCACCCTCACGATCAATGAGAGCGTAATCATGAAAAGAACGTTTCAACCAAGCGTACTGAAGCGTAAGCGCGCCCACGGTTTCCGTGCCCGCATGGCAACGGCCAACGGTCGCAAGGTCATCGCGCGTCGTCGCGCCAAGGGTCGCGCACGTCTGTCCGCCTGATCCGGATTGCAGTGTGGGGGATCACTCGTTTCCCAAATCGTCACGCTTGTTGCGCCCTGCCGACTATTCGGGCGTTTTCAACAACGTGCGGGTACGGGTTCCCCACCGGCACTTCCTGATCCTGGCAGCGCCCAATACCCTTGGGCAGCCCCGGCTTGGCCTGATTTTCTCAAAACGCAACCTTAAACACGCTGTCCAGCGCAACCGCGTGAAACGGCTGGTTCGGGAAAGTTTCCGCCACCGCAATGACCTGGGGTCACTGGATATTGTTGTCCTTGGCCGGCAGAACCTCGCCACGCAGGATAACCAGGCACTGCACCGGGCCCTGGACTCGATCTGGCAGAAACTGGTCAGGAAGTCCCTTGAATCCGATACCCGTAGCGGCCCTTCTGGATAGGCACCATGCGATCTCTCCTGGTAGTTCCCATCCAAATCTATCGTTACGCCATCAGTCCAATGATGGCCAGCCACTGCCGTCATACTCCCAGTTGCTCCGCCTACGCCCTGGAAGCCATCGAAACCCATGGTGCCATCCGGGGATCATGGCTTGCGGCACGACGCCTGTCCCGCTGTCACCCCTGGGGAACTCACGGATACGATCCGGTGCCCGGTACTGACCGGTCAGATACCCGAGCAAACGCCAACCCAACTGCAGACTAAGTTTATGGACATTCAGCGCATCGTATTATTTGCCGGTCTTGCCATAGTCAGTTACCTGATGGTCCTGGCCTGGAACGAGGACTATAACCAGCCTGTGGAAACCCCCACAGTCCAGGAACAGTCTGCAGATTTTGAGGCACCCTCCAGCGACGATGAACTGTCTCTGCCTGACAGCGGGGAACAGGCCTCCGAATCCTCCGGCGACCTGAACGCACCGGGTGGACAGACCGCCCGCGGCAATACCGATCTGTCCTCGGCGGATCGACTGGTGACTGTCCGCACCGACGTCCTGGAACTGAAGATTGACCGGGTGGGCGGCAACCTGGTGGAAGCCTCGCTGCTGGATTACGATCGGACCCTGGATGGCGAAGAGCCCCTGCGTCTGCTCCAGACCACCGAAAACCGCACCTATTTCCTGGAAAGCGGGATGATCGGTCGTGACGGTTTTGACAGTCGCAAGAACGGTGAAACCCCGGTGTACCAGGTGGCGGATCCGGAAGTGACCCTGACCGAGGGTGAGGATAGCCTGCAGGTGGACCTGATCTTTCAGTCCAGCCAGGGGGTTACCGTCACCAAACGCTATGCCCTGGAAAGGAACAGCTACGAGATTGATGTCCGTTACCTGATCGACAATCAGTCCGACAACACCTGGCAGGGCAACTTCACCGGCAAGATTATCCGTGACGAGGCCCCCGATCCCACGGCCCAGAACAGTATGGGTATCCGGGCCTTCCTGGGACTGGTGATCAGTTCTCCGGACGACCCCTACGAGAAGTTCGATTTCTCTGACCTGGAGGACAACAACGTCAGCCGGTCGGTGACCAATGGCTGGCTGGCTTTCCTCCAGCACTACTTCATCTCCGCCTGGATCCCACCGCAGGATCAGGCCCATCAGTATCAGACCACGACCCGGGGCAACCTCAATGTGATGGGCTTTGTCAGCCCCGCCACCGTGGTGGAACCGGGTCAGTCCGTCGAGACCGGAGCCCGCGTCTACGTTGGCCCCAAGATCATCGAACGCCTGGAGACCGTGGCCCCCAACCTGGACCGCACCGTTGACTTCGGCTTCCTGTTCTTCATCTCACTGCCGCTGTTCCTGTTCATGGACTGGATCCATGGCCTGGTCGGCAACTGGGGTGTGTCCATCATCCTGCTGACGGTGGTTGTGAAGGCCGTGTTCTTCAAGCTGTCGGCCACCAGTTACCGTTCCATGGCCCGCATGCGGGCGGTGGCACCGCAGCTTACCCGGCTGAAGGAACTCTACGGTGATGATCGCCAGCGCATGTCCCAGGAGATGATGGCGCTGTACAAGAAAGAGAAAATCAACCCGCTGGGGGGGTGTCTGCCCATCCTGGTGCAGATGCCGGTGTTCATCGCCCTGTACTGGGTCCTGTTCGAGAGTGTGCAGTTGCGCCATGCGCCGTTCATGCTGTGGATCCAGGATCTTTCCCAGATGGACCCGTACTTCATCCTGCCGATCCTGATGGGTGCCAGCATGATGCTGCAGATGCACCTGAACCCGACGCCGCCGGATCCCATGCAGGCCAAGATCATGAAGCTGATGCCCATCATCTTTACTGTCTTCTTCCTGTGGTTCCCGGCCGGTCTGGTACTGTACTGGCTGACCAACAACATTCTGTCCATCGCCCAGCAGTGGTACATTACCCGCAAGATCGAGCAGGAAATGGCCACCAGGAAAGGATAGCGCTACTCCGTTATCCACAGAGTGTCAGGGGCCTCGTCATGAGGCCCTTTTTCGTTTCCGGGATACAACCTT
Source organism: Marinobacter shunpengi (assembly GCF_045449715.1). Taxonomy (NCBI): domain Bacteria; kingdom Pseudomonadati; phylum Pseudomonadota; class Gammaproteobacteria; order Pseudomonadales; family Marinobacteraceae; genus Marinobacter; species Marinobacter shunpengi. The sequence goes on from NZ_JBJJLA010000024.1 coordinate 67,888, forward strand.
CGCATCCACACCGGAGTACCAGATGCAGCCGACCACCGATACCATTGCCGCTATCGCCACCGCACCAGGACAGGCGGGTGTGGGTATCGTGCGGGTGTCCGGCCCCTCCGCTGCCGCTATTGCCAGCTCGGTGCTGGGTTTTAAACCCAGACCCCGATATGCCCACTTCGGCCCTTTCCTGGAGGGCGACGGCAGCCTGATCGATGAAGGTATCGGGCTGTTCTTCCCCAACCCCCACTCCTTCACCGGCGAGGATGTGCTCGAACTACAGGGCCATGGCGGTACCGTGATCCTGGACCTGCTGCTGCGTCGGGTCTGCGAGTTGGGGGCCAGACTGGCCCGGCCGGGGGAGTTCTCCGAACGGGCCTTCCTCAACGACAAGCTCGACCTGACCCAGGCCGAGGCCATTGCCGACCTTATCGAAAGCAGTTCCGAGCAGGCCGCCCGCTCCGCGGTTCAGTCCCTGCAGGGGGTATTCTCGAAACGGATCAACGAACTGGTGGAATCGGTGACCCACCTGCGGATCTATGTGGAGGCCGCTATCGACTTTCCCGAGGAGGAAATCGACTTCCTGGCGGATGGCAAGGTTGCGGAGGATCTTGATCGCATTGTCACCGACCTGGATCGGATCCTTGTGGAAGCCCATCAGGGCAGCCTGCTGCGGGATGGCATGAAGGTCGTGATCGCCGGCCGCCCCAATGCCGGCAAATCCAGCCTGCTCAACGCCCTGGCCGGTCGTGAGGCCGCGATCGTCACCGCCATCGAAGGCACCACCCGGGACGTACTGCGGGAACATATCCACATCGATGGCATGCCCCTGCACATCATCGATACCGCCGGTCTGCGGGACAGCCCGGATGAAGTGGAACAGATCGGTATCGCCCGGGCCTGGGACGAAATCCGTCAGGCCGACCGCATCCTGCTGATGGTGGATGCCACCACCACCCCGGAAACTGAACCCCACGCCATCTGGCCGGATTTCATCGACCAGTTGCCGGAAAAGGCCCCGGTCACCGTGGTCCGCAATAAGGTGGACCTGTCCGGTGAAACCGTTGGCATCACCGCCGAGCGCCACCAGGCGGCGCCGGTGATCCGTCTGGCGGCCAAGTCCGCCGACGGCCTGGAAGTGCTCCGGGATCACCTGAAGGAATGCATGGGCTTTGCCGCCACCACCGAGGGCGGCTTCCTGGCCCGCCGCCGCCACCTGGATGCCCTCAACCTGGCCCTGGACTCCCTCCACCAGGGCCAGGACCAGCTCCAGGGCTATGGCGCCGGTGAACTGCTGGCCGAAGACCTGAGGGCAGCCCAGGACGCCCTGGGTGAGATCACCGGGGCGATGACCTCCGATGACCTGCTGGGCAAGATTTTCAGCAGTTTCTGTATCGGTAAATGATCCCTTCTGACCCTCCAGGCTGACTTTCCTGTCGGCGCAATCCAGCTGTATTCGCCCTTTTCCATCACCCGGCTCAAGCTGAAACCGCATCGCTTATCTTTGGTGCATTAGTCAGTGTACTGATAAATATAGGGGCATGATTCGCTTTTGGGAGGAGCGTTCAAGGAGTTCCTTATGTGATATTTATTTCCAGTTTAAATGTTTAAAAACAGTTGTTTACAAAATTTATTTACTATAGATCAATACTGTGGCACGTGTTCTGCTTGCTCATCGGATAGCGGGGCATTTATCAAAAAAATCAGTGGACCATGGGAAGTCAATGGATAGTACAGAGGTGAATACAAGAGCCGGTCGTTTTTCAGGGGCGCGTCTTAAGGGTATCGCCCGCGTTAGCGATCTTGTGGCGGCCCCTGATGGCGCTACCTTTCTGCATGCCGGTCCACCGTATGGCTCCTATCCGATACCCCCGGCCGTCCTGAATGCTGCAGCTCATGCGGTGATGTTTGAAAAGCTCGCTGCCCATTTCGATGAAGCTAAGCAGCTCCTGCTTCGGGGAGTTATCAGACTGGCTCCGGCCCAGGAATACGGCGTGGTGACCCCCCTGGCCCAGGTGGTATCGCCATCGATGCCCGTGTTCATTGTGGGCGATGACAGCTATCAGGCATATGCCCCCATTGCGGAATCTCCACCTCCCGCGCTCCGTTTCGGATCATCGGACAGCATTTGCCTGCAGCAGTTTACCGAACAGACATCGCTGGCCCTGGAAGAGCTGGCGCCGGCACTTGCCAGTAGCTCCGTTGCCATGGAAAGCATTATCGCCCACGCCCTTTACCATCAGCAGGAGTGCCACTCGCTGACAGAGGCGGCCAATAGGGCGCTACTATCGATGATCAGTGGCATCCCGGATGATACCCGCCAGCAACTGAACGCCAATCAGGGCTACGTTCTTCCAATCCTAATGGCGGCCAGTTCTTGGCGTCTGCATCAGGGGCCCGGGGACATTGAGGCGGTTGGTGGCAACGGGCATGAATTCGGTATCCGCCTGAGGGGCAGCTCCCGGTGGTTGACCTGCCAGGCGGATCCGCCCGTGGGGCCAAGGTTTTCTGGCAAGCACAATGAACCGGTTCTCGGAGCTATTGGTGACAGTGCTGTCATCGATTTCTGTGGTCTTGGAGGGCAGTCCCTGGATGCCTCACCGGAGCTGGTAATGCTATGGAAAAGCCAGTTACCGACGAACTGGCGGAATCGTCGCGATGCGCTGGTGGATGCCTCCACCGGGGTTGTCAGTGCCCGTCGGATCGCCGACACCGGTCTGATGCCTCTGGTCCATTTGGCCATGGTGGGTGCCGGACCAGAGGCTGGCATCCTTGGACGCGGTTTCTACCAGCCAGACCCGGGGCTGTTCACAGCCCTCAAACACCAGCAGACCCGTGGCTGAGCATCGTCCGCGGGCCCGTTGTCATTGCAACCTCCGAATGGAGTTTCACTATGGGACATAAAAAACATTTCGTTGCGTCACTGTTACTGGGAGCCCTGGTGGCCGGTCCGGTTGCCGCCGAGGACACCATCAAAATAGGTGTCTCCCAACCATTGACCGGTTCTGTGGCTGCGTCAGGAACCTACGTTGCCAATGGTGCCCGGCTGGCTGCCGACAAGATCAACAGCGAAGGCGGTGTTCTGGGCAAGTCCATTGAACTGGTGATTGAGGACAACAAGTCCAATCCCCGGGAAGCGGTAAACGCTGCTGAGAAACTGATTCTCCGTGACAAGGTGCCGGTGATGATGGGCGCCTGGGGCTCGACCTTCACCCTGGCGACCATGCCCAAGTTGGAGGAATACGGCGTACCCATGGTGGTGGAGACTTCTTCATCCAGCAAGATCACCACGGCCGGCAACCCCTGGGTATTCCGGATCAGCCCCACCTCAAAGATGGAGGCCATTGCTTTCAGCGAGAAGCTGGACAGTTTTGACCCGCCCATCGAGAAAGTGGATTTTCTGTCGGTGAACAACGACTGGGGTCTGGGTGCTGCGCAGGAATTCGAGGCCATGTTCAAGGAACACGGCATCGAAATCGGGCGCAAGGAAACCATTTCCCCGGGCGATGTGGACCTTTCGGCCCAGCTCTCCTCCCTGAAGGATTCCGGCAGCGACACGTTGATCATGACCTCCGGCGTGGAGCAGATTACCCTCGGTATCCGGCAGGCTTCGGAGCAACGACTTCCTCATCGAATCGTCACCACCGGCGGTTCGTTCCCGGAGCCATTGCTCGAGTCACCGGTGGGTGCGGATTATGTCAGTACCCATCTGCTGTTCTTTTCCCCCTGGACACCGGAAAGCGCGGTCCATCCGGAGATTGCTACCGGGTTCGTGGAAGCCTGGAAGGTAGAGGGACATTCCTTTCCTGGTCTGAGCGAAGGTTTTCGTGGGTATGACGGCATCATGACGATTGTCCAGGCAATCGAAGATGCCGGCAGCTCTGAACCCGAGGCCATTCGTGACGCCCTGTGGGAGGTTGAGGTAGCCGGTGTCAATGGTGATATTGCTTTCAAAAAGGATGGCCCGGAAGGCCGCGAAAGTGGCCAGAGTATGCCGAATGTCTACATCGTCCACCTTCAGGACGGTGAAGTGACGGCCCAGTAACGCCAGCGGGGGGCCCCAGGTCCCCCGATCAAACCTGTCTGTAAAAGATTCGGGAGTCCGACTGTGGACGAGATTCTTCAGCATCTGGTCAACGCCATGGTATTGGGCGCCACCTACGCGCTGCTGGGTATAGGCCTGACGATCATTTTCGGCATCATGCGTGTGGTGAATTTTGCCCACGGTGAACTCTATACCCTGGGGGCCTATGCCGCCTATGGCCTGGTGGCCCTCCTGGAGGTTGATTTCTTCACCTCCATCCTCATCGCCGCGACGATAGGCCTGCTCGTTGGGGCGGTCATTGAGTATGTTTTTCTTCGCAAGAAGGATCTGAACAATATTGATGAGGTCATGCTGATCATGATTGGCATCATGATCGTGATGCAGAACCTGGAACTGCTGGTCTGGGGTGGGGTAGCCAAGATCGTGCCCTCCCCCTTCTCCCAAGGCGCAATCGACTTCGGTGTGGTCTCTCTGAGCCCTACCCGTCTGTTTGTCTTCCTGACGGCTGTGGTGCTTCTTGTCCTGTTCTACGTGGGTATTGAGAGGACCCGCTTTGGCCTCGCCATTCGTGCGACGTTCCAGGACCAGGACGCGGCACGAATCGTCGGGGTCAATGTGTCCCGGATCTACACCCTGACTTTTGCCCTCGGATCGGCAATGGCGGCCGTGGCAGGCGCTTTGCTGGCGCCGATATTTGTTGCAACCCCGATGATGGGCGATCTCGCCAGCCTCAAGGCATTCGCGATCGTCATTCTGGGCGGTCTCGGGAATCTGGGAGGTGCCGCCCTGGGAGGGTTCCTTCTGGCTTTCATCGAGGAGTTCGGGGCCGGCTATATTTCCAGCGCCTATCGGGATGCCTTCGGCTTTATTGTGATCATCCTGGTGATGCTGTTCCGTCCCCAGGGGCTGTTCTCAGCCAAGGAGAGGGTGGGTTGATATGAAGCACAAGGGTTTTTTTATCGTTGTGACGATAATGGCGATGCTTCCGGTGCTTTGGCCCGATCCCTATGTTCTGTCGGTCACCGGCGCCGCTGGCATCATGATCATTGCGGCCATCAGTCTGAATCTGTTGCTGGGCTTTACCGGCCAGCTGAGTCTGGGACATGCGGCTTTCTTCGGCATTGGCGCCTATACCAGTGCGTTGATGTCGCTGGGTTTCGACGTCCGGCTGGGCTTCGGCATTGAGCTGGTAGTGGACCCGAAGCCAGTATGGCTGGCGTTCCTTACCGCGATCGTGGTGACCGGCATTTCTGGCTGGCTGATCGGCAAACTGGCGTTCCGTGTACGGGGCGCCTATTTCGTGGTGATCACCATCAGTTTCGCCCAGGTCATGCGCTTGATTGCCCTGAACTGGGTGGACCTGACCGAGGGGCCCATGGGGATGATCTCGATCCCGCCCCTGACGCTTTGGTTACCCGGTGAAGGCGTGATTGCGCTGACGTCCAAGGCAGCCACCTACTGGCTGGTGCTGGTGGTCGGCATTGTGGCGTACCTGCTGGTCGCCAGCCTGGTCCACTCCAGAGCCGGACGGGCGATGATTGCCCTGCGGGAGAACGAAACCCTGGCCACGTCGGTCGGCATACCGGTGACTTACTACCTGACCATTGCAGCGGTGGTGTCGGCAGCAATCGCCGGCGCGGCGGGCGGACTCTACTCCCACACAGTGCGTATTATCGATCCGGATGTGTTCCTGTTTATCTACACCGTCACCATGGTGATCATGGTGATTGCCGGTGGCAAGGGCACCCTGGCGGGACCGGTGATCGGAGGCCTGATCTTTGGCCTGATGCCGGAATTGCTGCGTGGAGTGGTACGTCCCGAAGTCCAGTGGATCATCTATGGCGCGGTGATGGTGCTTATTCTGATGTTCATGCCCAAGGGGCTGGTACCGGCGCTGTCGGACTTCGTGTCCTGGCTGAAGAACGGCATGGCGAGACCGAAAGGCAAATCCCGGCTAGTGGAAGGAGCGAAATCATGACGGCTCCCGCAATGGAAGTCAGCCCTCCGGAAACGGTGCTGTCCCTGAAGGGGATCACCATGCGCATCGCCGGTCTGGTGGCGCTTAATGACGTGACATTCGATATCCCGGCCGGCCAGATTGTCAGCCTGATCGGACCTAATGGGGCGGGCAAGACCACCGCGTTCAACGTGATCTCGGGATACATGCAGCCAACGTCGGGTCACGTCGAACTCTTTGGTGCCAACATTACCGGTGTCACGCCCCATTCCATCGCATCCCGGGGACTGGTACGCAGTTTCCAACGTACCAGTGTGTTCGGTGCAAGGACGGTATACGACAATGTGCTTACCGCGCTGCATCTGCAGGGCTCCAGTTCACTGCTGCAGTCCCTTTTGCGGCTGCCATCGTTTCGCCGGGATGAATCGGCCCTTGATAAGCGGGTCTGGGAACTACTGGATTTTGTTGGCCTGAGACACCGCGCCGATGAGATTGCCACTACGCTGTCGTTCGGTGAACAGCGCCTGTTGGGTGTGGGGATTGCCCTCGCGGCCCGGCCGAAGGTGCTGTTGCTGGATGAACCGGCGGCTGGCATGAACCCGGCGGAAACCGATGACTTCAAGGCCATCGTCCGGCGCATCGGCGGCAGTGGCATTACGGTGCTGCTGGTGGAACATGACATGCACATGGTGATGTCCATCTCGGACTATATCGTGGTCCTCAACCAGGGCCAGATGATTGCCCAGGGTCTTCCGGAAGAGATACAGCAGAACCCGAAGGTGATTGAGGCCTACCTGGGCAAGGGGGTAAAACGTGCTGAAGCTTGAGGATGTGACGGTCTGCTATGGTCCGACAGTGGCGGTGGACCAGGTCTCGATGGAGGTAAAGGAAGGCGAGTTCGTTACCCTGATCGGCTCCAACGGTGCCGGCAAGTCCACCACGTTGCGGGCCATCAGTGGTCTGGAACCGGTGCGGTCCGGGCGGATCCTGTTCGACGGGGATCCGATCCACAAATGCCGGTCCCAGGAGATCCTGTCCCGGGGCATCGCCCATTGCCCCGAGGGGCGGCGCGTGTTTCCCCAGCTGACCGTGCGGGAGAACCTGGAAATGGGGGCCTATCGCCGGTTCGACAAACAGGGCATACGTCGTGATATCGACCATCAGCTGACCCGGTTTCCGCGCTTGAAGGAACGCCTGAAACAACCTGCCGGCACCCTCTCCGGTGGCGAGCAGCAGATGCTGGCGATCGCCCGCGCGCTGATGTCCCGGCCAAGGCTGGTGATGTTTGACGAGCCATCGCTGGGCCTGGCACCGAACTTTGTGGAACAGGTGTTCAGTCTGGTTTCCGAGATCTGCGCCGGCGGGACCACCGTGCTGATGGTGGAACAGAATGCCTATGCCGCCCTGGAGCTGTGCGACCGTTCCTACCTGCTGAATACCGGCCAGGTAAAGCTGAGCGGCACCGCCAGCGAGATGATGGCCAACCCGGAAATCCGCAGGATCTATCTGGGGGCGGCCTGAAACCGCCGGAGGGCAGGCCTGTCCTCCGGTCCCTGCCAACCATGGTTCAGGGCAGCTTCAGCGAGGCCCGGCCATGGTCGTTGCTGGCACTGACGATCTTGATCATGTAACGGATAAAACGCGCCCGTTCCGCTCTGGTCAACGGCTCGACCGTACGGTCATGGGCGGCCTGGGCGCTGGCATCCACCTCATCAAGCAACCGGCGGCCGGCTTCCGTCAGGCTGGCCAGTTGCCGGCGGTTGTCTTCGGTGCATTTCCGCCGCTCCAGCCAGCCGGTCTTTTCCAGTCTGCGTAGCACCTCGGTGGTGGTGGCCCGGTCGATGCCGACGCTGTGGCCCAGATGTTTCTGGTCCAGCTCATCGTCCCGCAGGGCGGTCAGTACACTGTATTGCACCGGCGTGATATTGAAGCGTCCGCATTCATCATGGAACAGGGCCACATGGATCTGGTGCAGGCGCCGGATCAGGAAGCCTGGCCGTTCAGCCAGGGCACCCTGCAGTTCGGAGAAGGCGTCTTTGGTGGTTGCGGATTTCCTGGCTGGTGTCGAGCTGGGCATTAATGATGTCCTGGTTTTCCTGGGCCGGTCGGAGTTGGAATCAGGGGGCCATTGTTACCCAGAAGCCGCCACCAAGGCCAATCCGTTACCGGCTACCGACGTGAAAACAGTTGCCGGATCCAGCGCCGTAAAGCCATGGACAGCAGGCGGAAAAGGCCCAGTGACTGTTTGCGGGGTGCCTCCTCACCGGACAGCAGGGCGCTGAAGTTGTCCTGGAACTGCTCGATCAGTACACCGACGATCTCATCCACCAGGCTGCCACGGCTGAACTGGGCCAGGGTACCGGTCATCTCGAACGTCAGCGCCAGGGTCAGCCGGCACCGGGTATCGTCCAGCACTTCCAGGGTAAAGGAAAGGCTACCCCTGGCCGAGGAGTTGGACCGACTGTCCTTGCCCCGGCCCTCCACCTGCCCCTGCCAGCTGGCGTCATCAAAGTCCGCTTTACCCTCGCCGGCGATGCGGGCGGAGACCGGGCCCAGACGAACGTTGAACACACCCTCAAGGGAGCCGTCCTCCCGCAGCTCGGTCAGTTCCGCGCCGGGCAGGCAGGCGACTACGGTTGTCAGGTCGGTGCTCAGGCGCTGCCAGACCTCGGCGGCCGGGTGAGGCAGGGCGAAGGTGGACTCCACCCGGCGACCATTGCCCTCCTGCTGGCTGCGGGTGGTCGCCTGTTGGGGGTGGCTGGTGGCCGGATCCGACAGGGGTATATCCGCCAGTGGCGGGAGGGCAAGGGTGGCCGGTACTGGCGCCGGGGTTGTGGTGCCCGGATCGGTGACGTCCCGCAACACCCGCTGGATGGCCCGGACAATGCCGGTATAACCAGTACAGCGGCACAGGTTGCCGCTCAACTCCAGGCGAATGCGGGTATCGTCCACGGCCTGGCCGGCAAACCGGAGTACGATATCACGGGCGGTCACCAGCATGCCGGGGGTACAGAAGCCACACTGGAGCGCGTGCTCGGCGGAGAAGGCCGTTCGCAACCGGGCCATCAACGGGTCGTCGTCAAACGCCTCGATCGTCTCAATGCGACTCTGGTCGCAACCCACTGCCCAGGTCAGGCACGACCGCACCGGCCGCCCGTCCCGGACTACCGTACAGGCACCACAGATGCCCTGCTCACAACCGATATGGGTGCCGGTCAGGTGCAGGTCTTCCCGGAGAAAATCCGCCAGGTTACGCCGGGGTTCCACGGCGATGTCCACGGACTCGTCGTTAATGGTGGCTACAGGTATTCTCATTGCTGGTTACTCCGGTCCAGGGCCCGTTGCATGACGTGGATGCGTATCTCGAGGTCAGCCGGCTCCGTGTCCGGGGCCCGTTGGGCCAACGCCTGGCGCCAGCGTTCCGGCACCAGGGCATCGTCGCCCTCCAGGGTCAGGGGGGCACCGGCAAGGGCCCCGAATACAACCCGTTTGGTGGCCGTGGCGGGCACGGAGTAGACCGCACCGATGGCATGGGCCAGCTCCCCGGTCTTGCGGCACATCTTAAAGTACCCGAACCGTGCACTGGGCGGCACGGTTGGCACGAATACCGCCAGTATCAGTTCCCCGGGTGCCAGCATGGTCTGGAAGGCCCCCCGCAGGAAATCCCGCAGGTAAAGGCGTCGCAGTTGGGCGCGGCCGCCCTGGTGCTGTTGCAGGATCACCTGTGCTTCCAGGGCACACAGGCTGGTCGCCCAGTCCGCCGCCGGGTCCGCATGGGCCAGGCTGCCGCCAATGGTGCCGCGGCTGCGAACCGCGCGGTAGGCGATGCCCCGGGCTATCCGGGGCAAAATACCGTTACAGGTGTCCGGCAGCAGGCCGTCTTCGATCTCGGCGTGGGTGGTAGCGGCGCCGATCATCAGGCCGTCCTCCAACTGCTGGTAGCCCTTCAGTTCCGGTAACGAGGCAATGTCCAGCAAGGATTCGGGCTGTGCCAGGCGCAGGTTCAGCATGGGGCCGAGGGACTGGCCGCCGGCGATTACCCGAATGTCTGGATTCTCCAGGCGGGTTCCGACCTGGTGCAGGTCATCGCCCCGTTCGTAGGCAAAGGCATGGGGCTTCATGACGCCTTCTCCTGTTCCGGCTGTGTCGATCGGGCTCCGGCAATCGCGGCCAGCAGCCGGTGCGGGGTGACCGGCACCTGGCAGACTTCCGCGCCGAGGGGGCGGAGGGCGTCGTTGATGGCATTGACAATGGCGGCGGGTGGGCCAATGGCACCACTCTCGCCGATGCCCTTCTGCCCGAATTCGGTATAGGGGGAAGGGGTCTCCATATGGTCGATGTGGATATCCGGCACCTCGGTGGCTCCCGGCAACAGGTAGTCCGCCAGGGTCGAGGCCAGGGGCTGGCCATTACGGTCGAAGGGCATTTCCTCGTAGAGCGCTGTACCGATACCCTGGGCGACACCACCGTAAACCTGGCCGTCCACGATCATTGGATTGACCAGTACGCCGCCGTCCTCGACTACCACGTAGTCCAGGATCTCGGTGGTGCCCAGGTCCGGGTCGATTGCTACTACGACCGCGTGAGCGGCATAGCTGAAGGTTCCGCTGTCACGCAGGGGCTTGTAACCGGTAGTGGCTTCCAGGCCGCCGGAATCCACGTCGTCGGGCAGGTCCTGGGGTCTCAGGTACCAGGTCTCGCAGACCCGGGTGAGTGATACCTCCTGTCCCTCCGGGCCGGTGACGCGGCCGTTGGCGACGGTCACCTGGTCACGGCGCAGTCCCAGCAGGCCGGCGCCGATGCTGGCTACCCGACCGGACAGTTCGCGACAGGCGCTGGCGACGGCCCCGCCGGCCATAACCATACAGCGGGACCCCCAGGTGCCAGTGGAATAGGGCGTCAGTGCCGTGTCGCCATGAATGACCCGGACCCGCGCGGTATCGATGCCCAGCACTTCCTCGGCAACCTGCGCCAGGGTGGTCTCCAGGCCCTGGCCGTGGGAGTGGATGCCCACCCTGACTTCCAGGGCACCGTCCGGCGTCAGTCGTACCACGGCCTGCTCGTGACCGGGCACCATGGGAATCCCCCAGCCGGCGTAAACCGACGTACCGTGGGCGGATTGTTCACAGAAGATGGACATGCCGACTCCGATCAGGCGTCCGTCCGGTTCCGGTGTCTTCTGGCGCTGCCTCACTTTGTCCAGTCTGATGGCCTTGACCGCCCGGCGCAGGCACTGGGGGTAGTCGCCGCTGTCGAAGTGTTTATGGGTAATATTGTCGAAGGGCATGTCCTCCGGGCGTATCAGGCAGTCCAGGCGCAGGTCGGACGGTTCCCGGCCCACCGCCCGGGCCAGTGCGTCCATGGTCAGTTCCATGGCGAAGCAGACCCCGGTCCGCGCCACGCCCCGGTAAGGCAGGATCGGGGGTTTGTTGGTCGCTACCGCAGTCGCATCACAGCGGTAGGCGCGGAAGTCGTAGGGTCCGGGAAGAATGCTGGCCACCTGGGCGGATTCCAGGCAGGCGGAAAACGGATAGGCGGAATAGGCTCCGGCGTCCACGACCGCGGTGGTGTCCAGTGCCAGCAGACGTCCCTCGCTGTCGCCATACGCTGTTACCCGGTAATGGTGCTCCCGGCAGTTGGCGTTGGCGGTGAGCTGCTCGCGGCGGTCCTCCAGCCAGCGCACGGGCTTGCCGAGTCTGATGGCGAGCCAGGCGACACAGACCTCTTCCGGCAACAGGATGCCCTTGTAGCCGAAGCCGCCCCCGACATCCGGCGTAATCACCCGGACCTGTTCATGTTGCAGGTTGAGGCACTCGCACAGTCCGGTCCGCACGATGTGGGGCATCTGCGTTGAGGTATACAGCTGGAGCTGTTCTAGACGGCTGTCCCAGTGGGCGACCACCCCCCGGCCTTCCATGGGGGACATGCATTGCCTGGAGGTGCGGTACTCACGCTCCACTTTGACCGCGGCAATGGCTTTCACCGCTTCAATATCGTCATCCACCCGGGTTTGCTGGAACCGGTTGTCGCCCCATTCATCGTGCACCAGAGCCGTGTCCGGGCCCAGTGCCTCCAGCATGTCGGCGATCACCGGTAATTCCTCGAAATCGGCCCGGGTTGCATCCACCAGATCTTCCGCCGTGGCACGACTGCCGGCGACGCAGGCGGCAACCAGCTCGCCCACGTAACGGACCTTGTCGTGGGCCAGTATCGGTTGCACGGAGGACTTGAAACCGGGCAGTGCCGAGTCGGCCAGGATGCCCCGGACATCGCCCAGGTCGTCGGCGGTATAAACCCGGTGATGCAGGCCTTCGGGTTTGCTGATCTCGCGGATACGGCCATGGGCAATGGGGCTTCTCAGGAATGCCACATCCATCATGCCCGCAAACGTCAGGTCGCCGATGTACTGGCCGCGCCCTCTCATGTAGCGATCATCTTCCTTGCGCACCGTTCGCGCGCCCACGCCACGGGTCTTCAGGCCGGATCCAACTTCAGTATTTTGCACGCCTTGAACCTCCGCCCCGGTGTTTATTCCGGAGAAAAATTTCAATAAACCATGGTAGTGACTGCAAACTCTAAAAATATTAATCAGTACACTGTGTATTTACATGATCCGACTGTATACTATTAATCAGTGTACTGCACATTATTTTGGTGATCGGCCTGGTAATTCCTTGCAGACACCATGCCTGATCTGCCAAACGACGACGGAGGAATATTCAGATGGGTGCAAGACCTTATGACCTGATTCTGAAGGGAGGCAGGGTTCTGGATCCTGCCAACCGAAGTGACCGGATAAGCGATGTGGCGGTGAGTAACGGTCGCATTGCCGCTGTGGAAAAGGCGATCGACCCGCAATTGTCCGAGCGGACCACGGATGTGACCGGGAAACTGGTACTGCCGGGTCTCATCGATACACACGCCCATATCTTCGAACATGTGACCGGGCGTTTCGGGCTGAACCCGGACAGCTGCGGAGTGAGGGCCGGCGTCTCTACCCTGGTGGACCAGGGCGGACCCAGTCTGATGACCCTGCCGGCATTCCGTCACTACATCTCGGATCCCGCCCATTCGCGGGTGCTCTGCTTCCTGTCCGCCTACCTGGTGGGAGGTCTGGAAGGACACCATTATCCGCAGCTCTACAGCCCGGAGGACGTCGACGTAAAGCGGACCATCGAAGTGGGTCTGGCCAATCGCGACCTGGTGAAGGGCATCAAGGCCCATGCGGAGGTGGGTGGCAAGTCCCGCTGGGGTATGGAGGTCATCAAGAAGGCCCGGGATATCGCGCGGGGCGTTGGTGTACCGCTTTATATCCATCTGGGGCAGCTCTGGCCGGAACAGGGCAAGGGTATTGATGACCCCGACACTGTGATTGAGGAACTGGTACCCCTGATGAAGGAAGGGGATATTCTCGCCCATCCATTCACCCGCCACCCCGGCGGTTTTATCTCCAGCAAAACCGGCGAGCTACACCCCATTATCCGGGAGGGGCTTGATCGGGGACTGAGGGTGGACGTGGGGCACGGCTCCCACTTCAGCTTCGAGATGGCCGTCAAGGTAATCGAGGCGGGAATCTTCCCCAATACCCTCGGTGCCGACATGCATGGCTACAACACCAATGCCGGTCAGGTGACGGCGAGTGACCGGGAGCAGAATCCCTTCTATGGCAAGACCCGGTTCTGCCTCAGCCACGCCATGACCGAGCTGCTGGCGCTGGGAATGCCTTTGACCGATGTGGTGGCGACCGTTACCAGCAACGCTGCGGCCATGCTGGGTATTGACGACGAGGCGGGCAGCCTGACGGTGGGTCGTCTGGCCGATATCGCGGTGCTGGACCATCTCCAGGGCCGGTTTACCCTGACCGACAACAGTGGTGCCAGTGTGACCGCCAGTGAGGCGCTCAGTCCTGTGTTCTCGCTCCGGGCCGGCGTGCGCCATGAGGTGGATAGCCCGGTCGTGGTTGACCCGCAGGAACTTGCCAGTTGAAGAACCAGGATTGCCAGTGGTCCGGTGCCCTCGCCTCCCTGGAAAGCGAACTGGGCCGGATCCGCCAGGATGTGGACTCCCTGATCCGGCAGATGGAGAACTCCATTGCCGAATCTGACGCCTTTATCCAGCGGTTTCAGACCTCGGAATAGGTTGTCGACGTCTGGTGAGCGTACGCCAGGCGTTGTCCCTGGACTAGGTTTCCGTCAGGTAGGTCTCGGAAAAGGCTCTTAGCTCCTCGGATACCCTCTGGCGGATGGCCACCCGGTCCGATGGATCCAGGCCATAGCGTTCCGCCAGTATCTCGAAGTCGGTGTCCTTCAGGGTGAGCGTCAGTCGCGGACGAAGCCGCTTCTTGCGATACGGCAGGTGTAGCACCTTGCGGACCATGTCCGAGGTGCCCATGTCCTGCATGGCGGCGGCCACCCGGAAGGTGCGCTGGATATCGTTCGACAGGTCAAAGGCGAGTTGCACGGCCTGGACGGCGCGTTCCTCGCTGGACCAATCCTGGCGTTTGCTCACGTGGCTATCTCCGGTAACGACAGAGGCCCGGCGGTTAACACCGGGCCTTTGCGGGGGCGCGATTACTGCTCGCGGTTCCTGGCCTTGAGGCGGGAAAGCACGTCGTTGACCGCATCCTGGTCGCCGTCGATACCGGCGGCCTTGAGCTTCTCGTCGAGGCCGGCACCGGACAGTTCCTTTTCCAGGTCGGCACTGGCGTTCTGGCGGTCCTCTTCCCGGGCCTGGCGGTCGCGGATGCGCTCCAGGGTCTCCTTGGCGGTGCTCAGGGACGACTGGTTGCTGTTGATATTGGTGTCGATCTGGGCGGTGGTGCGCAGCACCCGCTCGTTGGTCTTTACCACCTGCAGTTCGCGACGGTACTCCTCAAGCTTTTTCTCCGCCGTGAGCATCCGTTCCTTGAGCTGGACGACGCGCTCCTGCAGGCGGCTACGGGCCTCGGTCAGTTCCGCCGCACGGCGCTGGTGGCCGACGATGCGTTCGGCCACTTCCCGGGCCAGATCTTCCTGACCGGCGCCGAGGGCCTTGGTGGCATCGTCTTCCCTTTTGGCGACCTCGTTTTCTTCGGTCTTGATCTGGCGGGACAGGGAGGCCACTTCCGCCATCAGCCCGGCCAGTTCCTGTTTCGCCTGCTTGAGTTCCTGCTCGGAATCCCGCAGCTCCTGTTCCAGGATGCGGTTGCCCTGTGTATCCACAACCGCTTCCCCCAGCTCATTGGCGCTGCCACGCATGGCGGTCAGCAGTTTCTTCAGTACGCTTTTCATGACGGTTCCCTCCGGTCTCAGGCCAGAAAATCTTCAAAGGTTTGCAACAAGTCGATGGCATTATCGGCCAGGGTGACCAGTTCCTGCCGGACCTCGGTCTCGCTCGAGGTGGGCGACAGGGCGCCGTAGACCACGTAGTGTTCACCCACCTTGCCAAGGGCACTCAGGGGCATGGGAACGCTGATGCGCAGCATGCTCTCGTGGAGTTCGGCCATGGAGTCGGGGCGGATTTCCCGTTCGTCGAAAAGGTACACAAGGCACAAAACCTGTGTGTCGGTTACGGTAACATAGACCGGTGTTTCCTCGGCGCCAGAGACCACCACCTGCAGGACCGGTTCTTCCCCGGTAACAGGCATGACATCGAATCGCCGACCGGCGTGGGTGCTGTCACCCAGGGACAGGGTGAGAGATTGAATGTCCACATCAAGCTCCTTTTGTGGCGTGTTCCAGTCGTGACAGGGGAGATGGGCGTCACGTTTTGGTATCCTCAGTAATTGACAGTTTATGTCAATGATCCGAGTCTATACGCGTTCCTAAATTATTTGCAACAAATAGTTTGGATGGGGTATAACTTGCCGGCAGTATGACAGCTTCTGTCATTGTTCAGGGATGAGGATACAACTTGGTATGGAAACCTTTCTCGCAATCACCTTCTCTTTCCCCACGGTTATCTTCACCGTCCTGCTCGCCGTTGCGGTGATCTACTGGCTGATTTCCCTGCTGGGTATCGCCGGTGATGCGGATGTTGGCGATGGTGACCTGATCGACGGCGATCTCGACAGCTCGACCGATTTCGGTGGGCTGATGGTTACCCTGGGACTCCACGGGGTTCCGTTGCCGCTGGTACTGACCCTGTTGTTCCTGGGGGCGTGGTCGTTTTCGTACTTTGCCGACCTGCTGCTGGGCCGCCACCTGGGTGGTGTGATGTACCTGCTGTTTACGGTGGTGGTGATTGCGCTGGCCCTGGTATTTACCCTGTTCCTGACCTCCTTCCTGATCCGGCCGCTGCGCCCGTTGTTCCGCCGGGCATTTCACCAGCCGCTGCAGAAACGGATCATCGGCACGCCCTGCGTCATTGTGTCCACATCGGTGGATGGCAACAGAGGGCGTGCCGAAGCCATGCTTGATGGCGCCCACCTGATCCTCCAGGTGCGCGGCGATCGTCCCTTTTCCCACCGGGACCGGGCGGTTCTGGTGGAATACCTGTCCGACCAGAAGGCCTACTGGGTGATCCCGGAGGCAGATTTCCACGCCGGTGATACAACCGGTTCGTTCCCCCACTGACGCAGGAGAGTAATTACATGGATTTGTCCTGGATCATGCCGGTACTCGTCATTATTGGCGTACTGGTCATCAGCATTCTTGGCCTGCTGGCCCTGTTCAAGGCGTTCTATCGCAAGGTCGACCAGGGCCAGGCCCTGATCGTCAACGATATGTCCGCCACGCCCAAGGTGTACTTCACCGGGGCCATGGTATTGCCGGTTATCCACCGTCACGAGACCATGAAGATCTCGGTCATTACCCTGGAACTGAACCGCACCGGCAAGGAAGGGTTGATCTGTAAGGACAACCTGCGGGCGGACATTACCGTGGCCTTTTACCTGCGGGTCAACGAGACCCCGGAAGATGTCCTGCGGGTGGCCAAGTCCGTGGGCGTGGGCCGGGCGTCGGACCGGGATGCGGTCAACGAGCTGTTCAACGCCAAGTTCAGTGAAGCCCTCAAGACCGTGGGCAAGAAGCTGGACTTCATGCAGCTGTTCGAGGAGCGCCAGCGGTTCCGGGACTCCATCGTGGAGACCATCGGTGAGGACCTGAACGGCTATATCCTGGAAGATGTGGCCATCGACTACCTGGAGCAGACCCCGAAGAGCTCCCTGGATCCCAACAATATCCTCGACTCCGAGGGTATCAAGCGGATCACCGAGATCACCGCCCTCCACAACGTGGAAACCAACCGCCTGGAGCGGGACCAGGAGCTGGAAATCCAGCGCAAGAACGTCTCCGCCCGGGAAGCGGCGCTGGAGCTTGAACGCACCCAGGCCGATGCCGAGGCCCGCCAGAAGCGTGAGATCGAAACCCTGCAGGCCCGCGAGACCTCGGAAACCAGCCAGGTGCGGGACCAGGAGCGTGCCAAGGCTGAGGCCGCCCGCATCAAGACCGATGAGGAAGTGGCCATTGCCGAGGAGAACAAGCAGCGGCAGATCGAGATGGCCACCAAGGCCCGGGAACGGGCGGTCCAGATCGAGGACGTACGTATCCAGCAGGCCCGTGAGCTTGAGGATGTGAACCGTGAACGGGCGGTGGAAATCGAACGTATCGGCATGGAGAAGGCGCTGGAAGAAGAGCGCAAGGAAATCGCCGATATCACCAGCCAGCGTATCGCCGTCGAGCGCAACGTGGCGGAAGAGGAAGAGAACATCAAGGACGTTCGCAACCGTTCCGAGGCCGATCGTGCCAAGGTTACCCGCGTGGTAGCAGCGGAAGCCGAGGCCGAGGAAGCCAAGCTGATGGAAGTGAAGTCCGCCGAAGCGGCCTTCGAGCGCTCCAAGCTGGAATCCGAAGAAGTGCGCGTTCGCGCCCAGGCGGATCTGGATGCGGCCGAGAAGCAAGCGGTGGCGGACGAGAAGAAGGCCCGGGGCAACCAGGCTATGGCCGCCGCAGATGGCCTGGCACTGGCCCAGGTACAGGAAGCCCAGGCCAACGCCCTGCGCGCTGAGGGCATGGCCCAGGCCGAGGTCAAGAGTGCCACTGCGAAGGCGGACGAGGAAGCCGGCATGGCCGAGGTACGGGTGCTGGAGCAGCGCCTGGAAGCCGACGCGGAAGGCGAGGAGAAAATGGGCCTGGCCCGTGCCCGCGCCCGCGAGGAAATGGCCAAGGCGGAAGCCAACGGCCTGGTGGAGAAGCTCAAGGCCTACGACAACATGTCCGAGGATGCCCGCCACTTCGAAGAGTTCCGCATGAACCTGGAAGTGCACGAGAAGGAAACCATGGCCCGCATCGAAGCCCAGCGTATTGGCATGCTGGAGAATGGCAAGGTCATGTCCGCCGCCCTGAAGGACGCCAAGTTCGAGATGATTGGCGGCGATGGCGGCATCTTCGAGAAGTTTGCCCAGGGACTGGGTTACGGCAAGAGCGTGGAGGGCGTTCTGGACAAGTCACCGGCGCTGCAGGCGGCCCTGGCCGGCCTGTCCAACCGCCTGTCGGGGGACACGTCCTCGAAGCCGGCGGAAAACGCCTGACGACCCGGTCCGACCCGCCGGCCATAGTGCCGGTGGGTCTGGCCTGCCCGTAGTTTTTCCTTTTCCCTGATACCGCTTTCCAGGACCATTGCCATGACGACGGATCGCAGCGAACTCGAAAGTATCGTCACGGAAGGTAACGCCTTCGACACCATCCAGCGCCGGCTGAAGGACCACGCCGGCGAACTGCAAACCGCCGTGGGCCAACTCAACGAGGCCCGTGCCGAGGTTTTCGGCAGCGCCGCCATGACGGTGCTGGGCCGAGCCCGGGTACGCACGGAGAACAACGCCGTGGCCCGGGATGTGGTGCGTATCGGCGATCAGTTGCTGTTCGGTTTCAACCTGCAACTGGGGCTGCGCAAGACCCTGGCCATTGGTGATGTGTTCAGCCTCTACCATCTGGAGGACTCCGACGACGGCTTCCAGGTCAGCGAAACCACCATTGAGGCCAGTTTCCTGACGGATGAGCGCTTTGCCACCGACTTCCGGGAGCTGCAGCAGTACTACAGTACCGCGACCCTGTCCCAGCTAACCGTGCTCAACGGCATGCTGCTGATGGCCTTCCGCATCGGTGAAAAGCTGGACGACCAACGGGTGTTCCGCTGGGAGCTGGAGCCCACCGGTGAGGTGAAGCGTTATGTGGATAACCGGGGTGAGCGGGACCTGACCTTCCCGGACCGTTTCGATTTCCCCTGGATCACGGCGGGTCGGGACAGTCAGGTGCAGGGGCGCTCACCCCACATCAACATCGCTGACACCGTGTTTGTGGATAACCTTCGGGGCGATATCACCTTCAAGGTCGAGAACAACACCAGCTCCGGCGAGGGTATCCATTCCGATCCGGTGGACTCGGACTCCCAGTCCCTGGACGATGCCACCTTCGAATACGCGGACCTGGGCGAGATCCTGCTGGTGCGTATCCTGCCCTTCAACGAGAAGACCTGGCGCTACTACCTTTACAACCGAGCCACCCGCAAGGTGGACCGGGTGGATGCCCTGGGTGGATCGGTGGCGTCGCTGCCGGACAATCATGGCCTGATCTTCCCCACTGGCTACTACCTGAGCACCGGGGAGCTGAAAACCTTCCAGGTGCCCGCCGGTGACCTGCGCCTGAAGCGGACCCTGCGCTCGCCGAACGGGGAAGATGTGTTGTATGTCTTCTACGAGCGGGCGTCCGGCACCGTCGTCCTCTACCGTTACAACCTCATCAACAAGCAGACCGACACCCCCATGGTGGGGCACGGCTATGCCCTGTTCGAGAACGGTCACCTGGTGATCTTCAACGCCGACAATGAGCCGGCACTGGTGCACCCGCTGCAGGTGTGGCAGACACCGTTCATGTCGGACCGGTTCCATGCCAGTGAACAGGGGACCAACGACTCGGAACTGGGGCGTATCGGTAACCCGGAACTGGTGAGGGGGATTGCCGAGTTCAATACCATTGCCCGGCAGGCCTCTTCAGGCCAGGCGTCCGAGCGTCACTTTACCGGCCTGATCCGGACCATCGACCGGGTCCTGGACCAGTTCTTCTGGGTCAGCCAGGCCCGGGGCGACAGCGACAGCAGCTTCCACGCCCTGTCCGACTCGCTGGTCCGTGTACGGGACACTTCGGAACTGGTACTGGACGAGTATGAGAAAGTCCAGAGCATCCGCGCCCAGACGGAACGGGATATTGCCCGGGTGGCCGAGAGCCAGGGCGCCTTGCTGCGGGACCTGAAGCCGGACAGTTGGAAGACCCCCGACCAGTTCGTCACCCACCTGAAGAAGGTCCGGGACCACCGTGGCCGCGTCCGCACGCTGAAGGACCTGCGGTACGCCGACACCGGGGCCATCGATAAGCTGGAGCAGGAGTTGACCGGCGCCGAGGAACGGCTGACCGAACGCACTTTCCGCTTCCTGGCCACTCCGGAAGCCCTGGACGGTTACCGGAAGACCCTGGCGGAACTGCAACAGTCGCTGGATGAGGCGGAGAACCGCGAGCAATTGGCGGACATTGTCGGGCGCTACCAGGAACTGACTGCCGGGCTGGACATGATCCAGTCCATGCTGGCGTCCATGTCCGGTGAGGACGCCACCCTGGAAACCCGCATCTCCGAGAACATCTCCTCCATCTACGCCACCATCAACCAGCAGCGTTCCGAGGCGGAAATCCGCCTGAAGGAACAGGGCAGCAGCGAGGCCCGGGCACAGTTCGCGGCCCGCATGCGCCTGTTCGAACAGAGTCTGGCCAATGGCGTGACCGCGCTCAGCGAACCCGGGGACTACGACGGCCTGATGACTCGCATGCTGGACCAGTTGCAGGAGCTGGAAAGCCAGTTCGGCGAGTACGACGAGTTCCTGCCGGTGATCCTGGAGCAGCGGGAAAACGCCCACGAAAGCATCGAGGCCCGCCGCCAGCAGTTGCAGGACCAGCAGCAGCGCCGGGTGAACACCCTCAAGGACGCGTCCGAGCGTATCCTGAAGAACATCACCCGCCGCACCGAGCGCTTCGACAGCCAGGAGGAACTGCACAGCTTCTTCGCCTCCGACGCCATGGTGGCCAAGGTCCGCAGCATGGCGGAGGAACTGCGCAGGCTGGGCGCCAGCATGGAGTCTGATGACCTGCTGGGCCAGCTGCGGTCGTCCCAGGATACCGCCCTGCGCAGCGTGCGGGACCGGTCCGACATCTTCGAGGATGGCGGCCAGATCATCCGCCTGGGCAAGCACCGTTTCAGCGTCAACCAGCAGGACCTGGACCTGACGCTGATGCCCCGCAATGACCGCATCATGCTGCACCTCACCGGGACCCAGTTCCACGAGCCCCTGGATGAACCGGAACTGGAGCAACTGAAAGCCTACTGGGGGATCAGCCAGCCTTCGGAGACCGATCAGGTCTACCGGGGCGAATACCTGGCCTGGCTGGTGCTGCAGGAACTGGCCAGCGACCGGGCCGGCGACGTCAACGTGGCGGAACCGGAGGAACTGACCGACTACATTCGCCGCTTCGCCTCACCCCGCTACCGGGAGGGTTACGAAAAAGGTATCCACGACCATGATGCGGCCCGCATGGTCAGCATCCTGTGGCCCGCCATGCAGGGGGCCGGCCTGCTGCGGTTCGGGCCCCGGGCCCGGGCCCTGGCGATGCTCTACTGGGCCCGCCGCCGTCAGCAGGAGGACGATGCCCGCACCCTGCGTTCCCGCTGCCTGTCCGCCGGCATCCTCAGCCGGGTAATGCAGTCCCGGGATCTGCTGGATTCGCTGGTGGAAGAGGTCACGCCCCTGCTGACGGAGTTTGTGGAGCAGATCGGTCTGGTGTTCTCGGACACCGAGATTGCCGGCGCCGGCGACTACCTGATCCGGCAGCTGTCGGAAGACACCGAGGCCTTTGAGGTGACCCGCTACGGCGCCACCCTAGCCAACGGTTTCCTGGAAACCATGGCCCGGGACGGTCATGAAGGCCAGTACCAGGAAGCGCTGTCAGTCGTCCGCGATCAGCCCGCGGCCCGGTGGCGTATCACCGAGCACTGGCTGCGGGCCTGGATGGCCGCCAGCAAAACCGAAGTGAGTGATCACTATCTGCCGGAAGCCATTGCCATACTGAATGTGCGTGAACGACTGCCCACCCGGGAACGTAATGTGGAACTGTCCTTTACCGTGGACAGCCTGCTGGGTCAGCACCCGCGCATCGATAACCGCACGCTGCCCCTGCAGCTGGACGAATTCGATGAACGGCTGCGCTATCACCACCAACAGGTGATCCCCGCCTGGCAGCGCCTGCAGGAGGTGCGTCATGAGGTACTGGATCGCTACCGGGGTCAGCTGCGGCTGGAGGAATTCCGGCCCCGGCCACTGTCGTCCTTTGTCCGCAACAAGCTGATCAGCGAAAGCTACCTGCCCATCATCGGCGACAACCTGGCCAAGCAGATGGGCACCGTGGGCGAGGACCGGCGCACCGACCAGTCCGGCCTGCTGATGATGATCTCCCCCCCGGGTTACGGCAAAACCACCCTGATGGAATACGTGGCCAACCGGCTGGGCCTGATCTTCATGAAGGTCAACTGCCCCAGCCTGGGCCATGACGTGGTGTCCCTGGACCCGGAGCAGGCGCCCCACTCCACGGCACGGTCCGAGCTGATCAAGCTCAACCTGGCCCTGGAGATGGGCAACAACGTCATGCTGTACCTGGATGATATCCAGCATACCCATCCGGAGTTCCTGCAGAAGTTCATTTCCCTGTGTGACGGCACCCGCCGTATCGAGGGTGTCTGGCGTGGCAAGACCCGCACCTACGACATGCGCGGCAAGCGCTTCTGCGTGGTCATGGCCGGTAACCCCTACACCGAGAGCGGCGAGGTGTTCCAGGTGCCGGACATGCTGGCCAACCGGGCCGACATCTATAACCTTGGCGACGTGCTCAGCGGCATGGAGGATGTGTTCGCCCTGTCCTACATCGAGAACAGTATGAGCGCCAACCCGGTGCTGGCGTCCCTCAGCAGCCGGGGCATGGACGATTTCTACCGCTTTGCCGACCTGGCCATGGGCAAGGAGGTGGCAGACTCGGATTTCGAGCACGACTACAGCCGGGCCGAGCGCGAGGAGATCGTCGGCCTGCTGAAAAAGATGATCCGGGTGCGGGAAACCGTGCTGCGGGTGAACCAGGAGTACATTGCTTCCAGCGCCCAGGACGACGCCTACCGCACCGAGCCGCCGTTCCGGCTTCAGGGCAGTTATCGCAACATGAACAAGCTGGCGGAGAAACTGTCGCCGGTGATGACCGATGACGAACTGGAAGCGCTGATCGACGACCATTACGTGGGTGAGGCCCAGCTGCTGACCCGGGGCGCCGAGGAAAACCTGCTGAAGCTGAAGGAGCTGCGGGGCACCCTGTCGGCGTCGGAACGCGAGCGCTGGCAATCCATCCTGGACGAATTCCGCCGCCGTCAGGCCGCGGGTGGTGACGAAGACACCGGTATCAAGGTGGTACGCCAGCTGGGACTGATCGCCGAGAACCTGTCCGGCTTTGGTGAGCAGATGGCTGGCCAGGAGCGGGAACTGAAGGTAGAACCGGAGATCACCGTCAACGTGGAAGGCCCGGACACCATGGCGGATGCGGTCACCGCCTTTGCCGAACTGTTCGAGCACTCCATCTTCCCGGTGCTCAAGACCATCGACAGCCGCCTCGACCTGGACCTGAAGACCCGCTACGAGATCAGCCAGGTGCTCACCACCATCCGCAAGTTGCGGGTGCAGGTGGCCAACGAGCACAAGCGGTTGCGCAAGCTGAGTCAGCAGACATCCGCGTCATCAGAGGGAAACTTGCCGGATCCGATCACCGATCCGGAAGGAAATCAGGTGTAGATTGTCCGGGTAAGTAAAAGGGGAAGCCGGCAGGCTTCCCCTTTCTTGTCCATGGCTCCCGGGACGTCAGCCGGTACGGCGCCAGTCCTCCTGTTCCAGCGGCTTCAGGGCGGACGTGTTGGTGCGGTTGCCCAGGAAATCCGGCCGTGGCTTGTTGCCGCAGTATGGGTTCACCAACTGGTTCTCCACGCTGTTGAACACGAAGAACAGGTTGCTCCGGGGCCAGGGGGACATATTGGCATTGGACGCATGCAGCGTGTTGCATTCGAAGATGATCAGCGAGCCTGCAGGCCCGGTGGGCGCCTGTATACCACCCCGGTCCGCCAGTTCCGCGAGGTCCTGGTCGTTGGGTACCCCCAGTTCCTGTTTCTTGAGGGAGGACTGGTAGTTGTCCTCCGGGGTGCGGCCGACACAGGGTACGAACCGATTGTGGGACCCGGGGATCAGCATCAGTGGCCCGTTGAACGGGGTGTTGTCGGTGAGGGCAATGGAAAAGCTCACCGCCCGCATGCGCGGCATGCCGTCCTCCGCGTGCCAGGTCTCGAAATCCGAATGCCAGTCAAAACCCTTGCCATGGAAGCCGGGCTTGAAGTTGATACGGGACTGGTGGATATAGGCATCACTGCCCAGCAACTGGCGCACCATGGCCAGGATTTTGGGGTCCCGGGTTAGCCGATCAAAGCGTTCGGATAACTCGTGCACACCAAAAACCGACCGGATTTCCTGTTTGCCAGGCTCGGTGATGGTGCCCTCTGCCCTGAGAATATTGCTGTCGTTTTCATAGTCCCGCAGATCCTGACGGAACCGCGCTACGGTATCCTGGTCAAGGAAGTTCGGGAAGGCCAGGAAACCGTCCCGTTCATAGCGGGCCAGGTCGGTCTCGCTCAGCGGACCGTCGGTGCGGTCGGAGCCGGTGCTGTGGACAACCGGGTCCAGACGATCAAAGGATGGGGTTGGGCGTTCAAGACGACTGGGATAAAGATCTTCAGTACGAGTATCCATATTCGAACCTCCTTCCAGTAGAACTCGATGACTCAACTCATTACTTGGATGACAAAATATTTCCTTTAAAAATAGCCATTTATGAGTAAATTCCTCGGGCGTGAGGGATGTAGGGGCGGCCGGTGCGGTTTTCAAGGCCCATGGTGAAGACAGAACCGGGTACCTGTGTCAGGCGTATCCTTTATTTCACGGAATAAAGGAGTGTAAAGGTTATGCAAACGCCTGCTTCAGCGAAGGTTCATGCTGGTTCCGGACAATGGATATGGGTATTTTTGTCAGTACTACTACTGGCCGGTT
Organism: Marinobacter shunpengi; assembly: GCF_045449715.1. NCBI lineage: Bacteria > Pseudomonadati > Pseudomonadota > Gammaproteobacteria > Pseudomonadales > Marinobacteraceae > Marinobacter > Marinobacter shunpengi. Next base: position 93,022 of record NZ_JBJJLA010000024.1, read on the forward strand.
GCGCCAGCCCTTCCCTGGAGGACTACCGGGACCGGTCACCGGCGCTGGTACCGGAACAGTTTTTCCAGGGCACCCTGACGGCCCGGGGCGTGGTCAAGGACTGGTCAGGGGAAGTTATCCGCACCTTTGACGCCGAGATCGAAGCCCGCTGGGCGCCGGATGGCACCGGCACGCTGGATGAGGTATTCCGCTACGACGATGGCGAGGTGGATACTCGGGTCTGGACCCTGGCTCCGGAGGATGGCGGGTATCGCGCCGAGGCCGGTGATGTGGTGGAGCCCGGCTTTATGGAATGGCGTGGCAACGCCATCAACATGACTTACGTACTGGAGGTGCCCTATGGTGACGGCACCATCAATGTGCGTATGGATGACTGGATGTACCTGGTCACGCCGGACACCCTGATCAACGAGACCGCCATGAGCAAGTGGGGCATTCCGGTGGGTGAAGTAGTGCTGGTGATACAGCGGCAGGATGGCCAGTGAATTCAGAATCATAGCGAAAACAGGTAGCAGTTCCTATGTGGAAACAATGGCTTACGGCGGCCCTTCTGGTGGTTGTCGCAGTGGGCGGTGCCATGGTGTGGCGCCACCTGGACACCGCATCCGCCCAGCAGGAGGGCCGGCGTGCCTCCGTCAGTGCCGTGGACACGGTAACCCCCCGGCTGGATACGGTGCGGGATGCGGTAACAACCGTGGGCAGCCTGAAGGCGCTGGACGCGGTGGAGTTGACCACGGAAGTCAGTGGCCGTGTGGTGGAAGTGAACCTGCATGCCGGTGAAAGGGTGGAAAAGGGCGACCTCCTGGTCCGCCTGGATGACCGTCAGGCCGCAGCGGACCTGAGGGTGATCGAATCCCAGTTGGCCGATGCCCGTCGCCAGTTGGAGCGGGCCAGCCGCCTGCGCTCCAATAACAGCGTTTCCCAGGCCCAGGTGGATGAACTGCGCACCGCGGTGGATGTGGCCGCCGCCCAACGCCAGGCGGCGCGGATCCGTCTGGAGAACCATCGTATCCTGGCTCCGTTCTCCGGGGTTGTCGGCCTGTCCGATATCAGCGTCGGGGCCTATGTGACTCCCGGCAACACCCTCGCCACCCTGGACTCCACTGACCGTATGGAGCTGTCCTTCTCCGTGCCCGAGCGTTTCCTGGGCCAGGTGTCCCTGGGGCAACTGGTCCGTGGTACCTCGCCGGCGTATCCGGACGACACCTTCAACGGCGAGTTGGTGGAGCTGGGCACCCGCATCAGTGAACTGAGCCGTTCCCTGCCGGTGCGGGCCCTGATCGACAACCCGGAGGGGCGCCTTCGACCGGGCCAGTTCATGTCCGCCAGCCTGACCCTGCGTGAGCGGGAAGCCCTGGTGATTCCCGAACAGGCGGTGCTGATCCGGGGTGACAGCAAGTATGTGTTCATCGCGGAGGACGGGGTTGCCGAACGCACGTCCGTCACCCTGGGCACCCGTATGCCCGGCCTGGTGGAAGTGGTGGACGGGGTCAGTGAATCCGATCAGGTCATCACCACCGGGCAGGACCGGCTGAGCAGCGGCGACCGGGTGGAGGTGAAGGATAGCGAGGGCGCGGTTCCGGAGAACCGCTTCGTACAGTCCCTGGAGTCCTGACCATGGTGCTGTCCGATATTTCCATCAAGCGACCGGTCTTCGCCACGGTCCTGAGCCTGCTGATCGTTGTCTTCGGCCTGGCGGCCCTGCTGGACCTGCCGGTTCGTGAGTATCCGGATATCGACCCGCCCGAGGTCTCCATTGCCACGGACTATACCGGCGCTGCCGCGGAGGTGGTGGACAGCCAGATCACCCAGGTGATTGAGGGGGCCATCAGCGGGATCGAGGGCATCCGTTCCATTGAATCCTCCACCGAGCAGGGGGAATCCCGCACCAGCATCGAGTTCAATATTTCCCGGGACGTGGACATCGCCGCCAACGATGTGCGGGACGCCGTCTCGCGGGTGGCAGACCAGTTACCGGAAGAGGCGGATGCCCCGGTGGTGCAGAAGGCGGATTCCGACGCCCGACCGATGATGTGGATAACCCTGCGCAGCGATGTCTGGGACAGTGCTGAACTCACCGATTACGCTGACCGGGTACTGGTGGATCGCCTCTCGGTGCTGGATGGCGTCGCCGATGTCCGTATTGGCGGTGAGCGCCGCTATGCCATCCGCGTGTGGCTGGACCGCGACCGGCTGGCGGCCCGGGATATCACCGTGGCGGAGGTGGAGCAGGCACTGCGTTCCAACAACGTGGAACTGCCGGCGGGGTCGGTGGACTCCTCCACCCGCAATTTCACCGTCCGTGCCGAGGGCCGGCTGAGCAATGTGGAGCAGTTCCGCAACCTGGTGGTCCGCCGGGATGGCAACAACCTGCTGCGCCTGGGCGAGGTGGCCAATGTGCAGATGGGTGTGGAGTCCGATGTTGGCCGGCTGCGGGCCAATGGCAAGACGGCTATCGGCATGGGCGTGATCCGCCAGTCCAAGGCCAATACCGTGGCGGTTTCCGATGCCGTACGGGCGGAACTGGACGAGATCCGCAAGACCCTGCCGCCGGAAGTGAGTATTGCCGAGAGCTATGACGAGTCCATCTTCATCCGGGCGTCCATCAAGGAGGTGGTGACCACCCTGGCCATTGCCGTATCCCTGGTGATCCTGGTGATCTTCCTGTTCCTGAGGTCCTGGCGGGCCACGCTGATTCCGGCGGTGACCATTCCGGTGGCGGTGATCGGGGCGTTTATCGGGCTGGGCTTCCTGGGCTTTTCCATCAACGTGCTGACCCTGCTGGCCATCATCCTCGCCATTGGTCTGGTGGTGGATGATGCCATCGTCATGCTGGAGAACATCCAGCGCCGCATCGACAACGGCGAACCCCCCCTGCTGGCGGCCTACCGGGGCGCCCGCCAGGTGGCCTTTGCAGTGGTGGCCACCACCCTCACCCTGGTGGCGGTGTTCGTGCCCATCTCCTTCATGGGGGGTAATATCGGCCGGCTGTTTGCCGAGTTCGGGTTCACCCTGGCGGCGGCGGTGATTTTCTCCAGCTTCGTGGCGCTGACCCTGGCTCCCATGCTGTGTTCCAAATGGCTGAAACACAGTCCGGAAACCGTGGAAGGTCACCGCCTGTGGGCCGCCAGTGAAAAGATCCTCAATGGCATGGCCAATGGCTACGGGCGCGCCCTCGACTTCTCCCTGCGCCAACCCGGGCTACTGATTGGCCTGGGTATCGTCGGCCTGGTGATCGCCGTGGTGATCTTTCCCAAACTGCCCCAGGAACTGGCGCCGATCGAGGACCGGGGAGTGATCATCATGCCCACCAGCGCCCCCCGGGGCTCCACCGTGGAGTTCACCGACCACTACGTCAGACAGGCGGAGGAAAAGCTGTTGCCCTACCTGGACGACGGGGTGGCCAACCGCATGCTGTCCATCGTCGGTTTCCGGGATGAGGAGGACAACGCCTTCATGATCCTGGGGCTCAACGAATGGGACCAGCGGGACGTCAAGCAACAGCAGATCACCAGCGAGATCCGCGGCAAGCTGTCGGACATTTCCGGCGTGCGGGTGATTGCGGTGAACCCGCCAGGCCTGGGCCAGGGGGGCTTCGACCAGCCGGTGGAATTCGTGGTGGCCGGATCGGATTACGACACCGTCCAGCGATGGAGCGAGATGCTGGTGGAGAAGGCCAAGGACAACCCGAACCTGCTGAATGTGGACACCGACTTCGAACTGACCCGACCGGAACTGCGGGTGACCATCGACCGGGAGCGGGCGGCGGACCTGGACATCACTGTTCAGGATGTGGGCCTGACCCTGCAGACCATGCTGGCCTCCAGGCAGGTCACCACCTACCTGGACCGGGGGCAGGAGTACGACGTGATCGTCCAGGCCCGTGACCGTGACCGGGCCACGCCATCGGACCTGAGCCAGATTTTCCTGCGCCCGCGGCAGGGGGGCGAGCTGATTCCCCTGGCGGCCCTGGTCAGCCTGGAAGAGATCGGCGCCAACCCGGACCTGCGGCGAATCGACCGCCTGCCGGCGGTGGTCATCAGTGCCTCGCTGGCGGATGGCTATGACCTGGGGGCGGCGCTGACCTACCTGAACAACCTGGCGGCGGACAACCTGCCACCGGAGGCCCGTATCAGCTACAAGGGCATGAGCCAGGAGTTCCAGGAATCCACCAACGCCATCTACATCACCTTCGGCCTGGCCTTTGTCATCGTGTTCCTGGTGCTGGCGGCCCAGTTTGAGAGCTGGATTCACCCGCTGATCATCATGCTCACCGTGCCCCTGGCGGTGACCGGTGCCCTGATGGCGCTGTTGTGGTCGGGTATCAGCCTCAATATCTACAGTCAGATCGGCATCGTCATGCTATTGGGGCTGATGGCCAAGAACGGCATCCTGATCGTGGAATTCGCCAACCAGCTCCGGGACCAGGGCTACAGCGTACGGGATGCCATCCTGGAGGGGGCGGTCCTGCGTTTCCGGCCGGTACTGATGACCACCATTTCCACGGTATTCGGTGCCGTTCCCCTGGTGATCGCCACCGGTGCGGGGGCCGAGAGTCGGGCCGCCATCGGTATGGTGATCCTGGGCGGGCTACTGTTCGCCACGACCCTGACCCTGTTCCTGATACCGGTGCTCTACAACCTGCTGGCCCGCTTCGCCAAATCCGCCAATGCCGTGGAAAAGGAACTGGAACGGGAAGCCCTGGCGGAAGGTGGCAGCGGTGGCCTGGCCTCGGTACAGAGTGCCGAACGCACGGTTGACTGAATCCGGGGCCGGACGATCCTCCGGCCCCATACCGGACCCGTGTCTCGGTTTTCCGCCAAACCTGTGGATAACATCAGGGATAATTTGGGAATGATCTCTGGGTAAGCAATTTCAGGTTCATATAAAACAATCATTTACATGGATATTTAGGGTCCGGAATCGCTTCCGGTTCTGTGGATAACTTTCTTGAAAAGTTATCTGAACAGTTTTTATCAACCCTATGAAATCACGGCAGAATTAGGTATTTCTCCCTAGTTCTGTCGCGTCAGCCTCTACAAACGCTTCCTCTCTGGTTAAAATTTGCTCACTGGCACTGCAAAGTCCCCGCTGTGACAGGTATACTGCCCTGTCAATTTTTCCTGCTCCTTTCCTTGAGGTGATTCCGTGGATTTTCCGACCCGTTTCGACGTGATTGTCATTGGTGGTGGCCATGCCGGTACCGAGGCCGCGCTGGCAGCCGCGCGTATGGGCTCGCAGACCCTGCTGCTGACCCACAATATCGAGACCCTGGGCCAGATGTCCTGTAACCCGGCCATTGGCGGTATCGGCAAGAGTCACCTGGTCAAGGAAATTGACGCCCTCGGTGGCGCCATGGCGAAGGCCACCGATCAGGCCGGCATTCAGTTCCGGGTGCTCAACAGCCGCAAGGGTCCGGCGGTGCGGGCCACTCGGGCCCAGGCGGATCGGGTACTGTACAAGGCCGCCATCCGCGAGATCCTGGAAAACCAGCCCAACCTGATGCTGTTCCAGCAGGCGGCGGATGACCTGATTGTGGAAAACGACCGGGTCACCGGCGTGGTCACCAACACCGGTATCCGTTTCAACGCGAAGACCGTGGTGCTGACCACCGGTACCTTCCTGGGCGGGGTTATCCACATCGGCATGCAGAACCACGCTGGTGGCCGCGCTGGCGATGCGCCTGCCAATGCCCTGGCCAAGCGATTACGGGAACTGCCGTTCAATGTCGGCCGCCTGAAAACCGGCACCCCGCCGCGGATCGATGCCCGCTCCGTGGACTTCTCCGTGATGGAAGAGCAATGGGGCGACAGCCCCACCCCGGTGATGTCCTTTATGGGCTCCCGGGACCAGCACCCCGAGCAGGTGTGCTGCTACGTCACCCGCACCACCGCCGAGACCCATGACATCATCCGCAGTGGCTTCGACCGCTCGCCCATGTTCGCCGGCGAGATCGAGGGCATTGGCCCGCGCTACTGCCCGTCCATCGAGGACAAGGTAAACCGCTTTGCGGACAAGGACTCCCATCAGATCTTTGTGGAGCCGGAAGGCCTGAACACCCATGAGCTGTATCCCAACGGCATCTCCACCAGCCTGCCGTTCGATATCCAGCTGGCGGCAGTCCGTTCCATCCCCGGCTTTGAGAACGCCCACATTACCCGGCCGGGGTATGCCATCGAATATGACTACCTGAATCCCCAGGACCTGCGTCATACCCTGGAAACCAAGTTCATCGGCGGGCTCTATTTTGCCGGCCAGATTAACGGCACCACCGGCTACGAGGAAGCCGGCGCCCAGGGCCTGCTGGCCGGGCTCAACGCCTCCCTGCAGGCCCAGGACAAGGAACCCTGGTACCCGCGCCGGGACGAGGCCTACATCGGTGTGCTGGTGGATGACCTGATCACCATGGGTACCTCCGAGCCCTATCGCATGTTCACCAGCCGCGCCGAGTACCGGCTGATCCTGCGGGAGGACAATGCCGACCTGCGTCTCACGGAAACCGGCCATCACCTGGGTCTGGTGGACGACGAACGTTGGGCACGGTTCAATGACAAGCGTGAGGCGATTGCCACCGAGCGGCAGCGCCTTGAGAAAACCCGTATCCACCCGAAGACGGATCAGTCCGCCATTGCCGATGGGTACCTCAAGCAGCCCATGGCCCGGGACAACACCCTGGCGGAACTGCTGCGCCGCCCGGAAATCTCCTACGCCGAGATTGCCGAGATCGGTGGCCAGCGTGCCGGTGCCGACGAGGTGGAGCAGCAGGTGGAGATCGAGATCAAGTACGAGGGCTACATCTCCCGTCAGGAGGACGAGATCGAGCGCCTGCGCCGTAACGAGGAGACCCGCCTGCCGGATGACTTCGACTTTGATGCCGTGGGCGGCCTGTCCAACGAGATCCGCCAGAAGCTCAAGGAGGTGCGGCCGGAGACCATTGCCCAGGCCTCCCGCATCCAGGGCGTGACCCCGGCGGCGGTGTCCCAGTTGCTGGTGCACCTCAAGAAGCGGGACCTGCTCCGCAAGCAATCCGCCTGACGGGGCCAGCCAATGAGCGAATCACTCTGGCGGCGGCAGCTGTCCGACGGGCTCGGGGCCATGGGCATCGAGTTATCCACAGACCAGCAGGAGCAACTGCTGGCCTTCCTGGCGCTACTCAACAAGTGGAACCGGGCCTACAACCTCACCGCCGTGCGCGAACCCCGACAGATGGTGCCCCGGCAACTGCTGGACAGCCTGACCCTGCTGCCCTACATCACCGCCGACCGGGTGCTGGATGCGGGGGCCGGTGGTGGACTGCCGGGCATTCCCCTGGCCATTGCCCGGCCCGATATCCATTTCACCCTGCTGGATAGCAACAGCAAGAAAACCCGATTCCTGACCCAGTGCAAACTGGAACTTCTCCTGGACAATGTTGAGGTGATCCATGGCCGTGCGGAGGACTGCCGGCCAGACCAGCCCTTCGAGCAGGTCACCAGCCGCGCCTTCACCGCCCTGCCCAACCTGGTGGACTGGTGTGGCAGCCTGCTGGCGGATGAGGGGCAGTTCCTTGCCATGAAAGGTCAGTTCCCGGATGATGAAGTGTCCGGCCTGCCGTCAGGCTGGCAGGTCGGTGCCCGCCACCGGCTCGATTATCCCGGCTGTGACGGTGAGCGACACCTGCTGATCATCAACCGGGTTTCTCCGCGACAGGATTCCACAACAGGAGGCTAGCCATGGCTCGCGTCATTGCCGTGACCAACCAGAAAGGCGGAGTGGGCAAGACCACCACCTGCGTCAACCTGGCGGCATCCCTTTCGGCCACCAAACGTCGTGTCCTGCTGGTGGATATGGACCCCCAGGGTAACGCCACCATGGGCAGCGGTGTGGACAAGAACGGCGTCGAGCGGTCCGGCTTCGATGTGCTCACCAAGCGTTCCGGCGCCGATGTGGTGATCATGCCGGTGGAGAGCGCCGGCTTTGATCTGCTGCCGGCCAATGGTGACCTCACTGCCGCGGAAGTGGAGCTGATGAACGAGATCGGCCGGGAGCACCGCCTGCGGTTGTGCCTGAACGCGGTGCGTGAGAACTACGACTACATCCTGATCGACTGTCCGCCGTCCCTGAACCTGCTCACCGTCAACGCCCTGTCCGCTGCTGACACCGTGCTGATCCCCATGCAGTGTGAGTACTATGCCCTGGAAGGTCTGGCGGCGCTGATGAACACCATCGAGCAGATCAAGGAATCGGTGAACCCCGACCTGCAGATCGAGGGCATCCTGCGCACCATGTACGATCCCCGCAACAGCCTGACCCTGGATGTCTCCGGCCAGTTGTCCGAGTATTTCGGCGACAAGGTCTACAAGGCGGTGATTCCCCGCAACGTGCGGCTGGCGGAAGCACCCAGCTATGGCCTGCCGGCGCTGAAGTACGACCGTGCCTCCAAGGGGGCCGTGGCCTACCTGGCCCTGGCCGGTGAAATGGTGCGTCGCCACGGCAGCCAGAAGGCCCAGGGCACGGTGGCGGTGTAACGCGTTGGTGGTAATGCACCGGCGGTGTAACATAGGGCGCCTTACGACAAGTCGAATTTCTCACTGTGGATAAATGACAACGACCATGGCGGCAAAAAAACGAGGATTGGGTGAACGGGGCTTGGGTGCCCTGCTGGCAAACTCCCGGGTCAACCTGGATGAGGAGCCCAGCAACCACGACGGTGAACTGCGGGACATTCCCATCGACCTGATCCAGCGTGGTCGTTATCAGCCCCGTCGTGACATGGACCCCGCGGCGCTGCAGGAACTGGCCGACTCCATCCGGCAGCAGGGCGTGATGCAACCGGTGGTGGTGCGCCCCATCCAGGAAGGTCGCTACGAGCTGATCGCCGGTGAACGCCGCTGGCGTGCCGCCCAGATGGCCGAACTGGACTCCCTGCCCGCCATCATCCGGGCGGTGCCGGACGAAGCCGCCATTGCCATGGCGCTGATCGAGAACATCCAGCGGGAAAACCTCAATCCCATCGAGGAAGCCTTTGCCCTGCAACGCCTGCAGGACGAATTCGGCCTGACCCAGGCCCAGGTGGCCGAGGCCGTGGGCAAGTCCCGCACCACCATTACCAACCTGCTGCGCCTGATCGGTCTGTCGGAAGACGTGCGTATCATGCTGGAACACGGCGACCTGGAAATGGGCCATGGCCGGGCCATGCTGTCCCTGCCGCCGGAGCTGCAGCTGCAGGTGGCCCGCCAGGTGGTGGCCAAGTCCCTGTCGGTGCGCCAGACGGAAGCCCTGGTGCGCCGGGTGCAGAACGAGAATCCCCAGAAGAAAAAGAAGAACCAGGGTGAGGTGGACCCCAATATCCGCGCCCTGCAGGATGATCTGGCTGAACGCCTGGGTGCCCGTGTGTCCATCGACCATGGTCAGCGGGGCAAGGGCAAGCTTGTCATCGAGTACAGTTCGCTGGATGAGCTGGACGGAATCCTCGGTCATATCCGCTAATCTGGAACCTCCGTTAAATTTCCCGAGTGAAACAGGATTTCATCGGATCTACCACATATCGTGATGTGATCCAGAATGAGGCACAACTTGTGTATATCGCGCCAGTTTGGTGCCTGAAGTGACCAAAAAACCACCAGAATTTCGCAGTACGTGAGTTGAACAGCTTTCGGTTAACACATATAATTCCCGCGCTTGGAATGGCGGCAGGTTTTTCGTGATGGCAAGGTCCGGACATCGTCTCAACCGGGTGCCGCTGCTCCGCTGGCTGGTTATCGAGAGTACAGCCATCGTTGTTATGGCCCTGTTATGGGCCACGCAGGGTCGTTTGGCCGGTTATTCCGCCCTGGTGGGTGGTCTTATTTTTCTGGTGCCAAACACCTGGTTTGCCTACCAGGTTTACAAGGTCGAAGGGGCTCGGCACATGTCCCGGATGGTAGGTAACCTGTTCAGGGCGGAATCTATAAAGATTGCCCTTACCGCAGTGTTTTTTGCGGCCGTTTTCAACTTGATGGAGCCGATCCACGTACCGGCTCTGTTATTCACTTTTGCTGTGATGGTTGTGATGGGTGCAGCCCTGCGCTGGTTCATGCGGCCAACACCACAGCGATGACTGGACGAGACGCAGTATGGCAGCTGATACCCCAGTAGAATATATACGACACCACCTGACGAACCTGACCTATGGCAAGTTGCCGGCAGGTTACGAGCGCGCCGACGGCAGCGTAGTGGAAGAAGCCACCTGGACCATGGCCCGCACCGGCCAGGAAGCCGCCGACATGGGCTTCATGGCGGTGCACGTGGACACCATGGGCTGGTCCATTGCCATGGGCGTACTGTTCCTTGGCCTGTTCCGGTTTGCCGCCAGGAAGGCCACATCCGGCCAGCCCGGTGGTCTCCAGAACATGGTGGAGATGACCGTCGAGTTTGTTCAGGGCATTGTCCGCGATGTCTTTCACGGCAAAAATCCGCTGATCGCGCCGCTGGCCCTGACCATGTTCGTGTGGATCTTCCTCATGAACAGCCTGAAGCTGATCCCGGTCGACTACATTCCCTCCGTTGCCCATGCCATGGGCCTCGAGTATTTCAAGATTGTTCCCACCACCGATCCCAACGGCACCTTCGGGATCTCCATCGGTGTGTTTCTGCTGATCCTGTTCTACAGCTTCAAGGTCAAGGGAGCGGGTGGCTTCCTCAAGGAGCTGTCGTTCACGCCGTTTAACCACTGGGCGCTGATACCTTTCAACCTGGTGCTGGAGCTGCTGGCCCTGATCATCAAGCCGGTCAGCCTGGCACTGCGGCTTTTCGGCAACATGTATGCGGGCGAGGTTGTGTTCATCCTTATCGCTCTGTTACCACTGTGGGTTCAATGGACGCTGAACGTGCCCTGGGCGATCTTCCATATCCTGGTGGTGACCCTGCAGGCCTTTATCTTTACAACGCTGGCTGTGGTTTACCTCAGCGCGGCACACGAAGATCACTGATAACGAAACTCAAACACCCTTAACCATCTGAAAAACTGAGGAGTCATCAATGGAAATGGTATTTATCGCAGCTGCACTGATCATCGGTCTGGGCGCCCTGGGTGCCGGCATCGGCTTTGGTCTGCTGGGTGGCAAGCTGCTCGAGTCCACCGCACGTCAGCCGGAAATGGCGAACCAGCTGCAAACCAAGACCTTCATCATGGCCGGTCTGCTGGATGCGGTTCCCATGATCGGCGTTGGTATTGCGATGTACCTGATCTTCGTTGTTGCTGGTTAATCCGGTCGTTAAGGGCGGGCGCCCCGAAAACGGCGCCCGGTTTTACGGACACCAGGACGCAACGAATAGCTAGAGGTATATCGCCGTGAATATAAACCTTACGTTGATAGGGCAATCGATAGCCTTCGCTATTTTCGTCTGGTTCTGCGTCAAGTACGTCTGGCCTCCCATTACCGAGGCCATGAACGCACGCCAGAAAAAAATAGCCGATGGGCTGTCTGCTGCAGACCGCGCTTCCCTGGACCTTGAGCTGGCACAGGAAAAAGCCGCCCAGGAACTGCGTACCGCGAAGGAAGAGGCCGCTGCCCTGATCGAACAGGCCAACAAGCGGGCCACCCAGATCGTGGAAGACTCCAAGGGCGAAGCCCGGCAGGAGGGTCAGAAACTGATCGACCAGGCCCACGCCGAAATCGAGCAGGAGCGCGTCAAGGCGCGTGATGCCCTGCGTGCCGAAGTGGCTGCCCTGGCCGTCGCCGGCGCCGAGAGGATCCTGGAGAAATCTGTCGATGCCAACGCGCACAGCGAGATGCTGGACAAGCTCGCTGCCGAACTCTAAGCGAGGTTCATCATGGCAGAATTGACAACGCTGGCACGCCCCTACGCCCGGGCAGCCTTCGAGACCGCCCAGAGCCAGGATACCCTGGCCCACTGGTCCGAAGTGCTGACTGTGGCCGGACAGGTGGCTGCCAACAGCGACGTGAAACAGCTTCTCGCGCATCCCGGCGTCGACCGGTCAACCAAGGCAGACATTATTCTGGAGTTTGCCGGTACCGAGGTTTCCGAACCGGTCCGCAACTTCTTCGCCATTCTCGCTGAAAGAGGCCGTCTGGCACTGCTTCCGGAAGTTTCCGAACTGTTCCGCAAGTTCCGTGCGGATCTGGAACGCACTGTCGAGATCGATGTGACCGCAGCCTTCGAGCTGACGGACGCACAACAGCAGAAGCTGGCCGAGGCCCTGTCGAAGAAACTGGAACGGCAGGTAACGCTTTCCACCCAGGCGGATCAGGCCCTGATTGGCGGTGTGGTTGTACGCACCGGCGACATGGTGATCGACGCCTCTGTACGCGGAAAGCTGAATAAACTCGCCGACACACTGGGCGCCTGATTTCAGCACAAGGTTTGAGGACAAAGGCATGCAGCAACTGAATCCATCCGAGATCAGTGACATCATCAAGAAGAGGATCGAGAAGCTCGACATCTCTTCCGAAGCCAAGAACGAAGGCACCATCCTGTCGGTTTCCGACGGCATCGTGCTGATCCACGGTCTCGCCGATGTTATGTACGGCGAGATGATCGAATTTGCCAACGGCACCTACGGCATGGCTCTGAACCTGGAGCGTGATTCCGTTGGTGCGGTTGTGCTGGGTGACTATGAAGATCTGGCGGAAGGCCAGAAGGTCCGTTGCACCGGCCGTATCCTGGAAGTTCCGGTAGGTCCGGAACTGATGGGCCGCGTGGTTGACGGTCTGGGCAATGCCATCGACGGCAAGGGCGATCTGGGTACGTCCCTGACCTCCCCGGTCGAGAAGGTCGCGCCCGGCGTTATCGCCCGCCAGTCCGTTGACGAGCCGGTACAGACCGGTCTGAAAGCCATCGATACCATGGTTCCCATCGGCCGCGGCCAGCGGGAACTGATCATCGGTGACCGTCAGATCGGTAAGACCGCTGTCGCCATCGACGCGATCATCAACCAGAAGAACACCGGCATCAAGTGTATCTACGTAGCCGTCGGCCAGAAGCAGTCCTCCATTGCTGCCGTGGTCCGCAAGCTGGAAGAGCACGGTGCCATGGACCACACCATCGTGGTTGCCGCCGGCGCCGCTGATCCGGCCGCCATGCAGTTCCTGGCACCGTACTCCGGTACGTCCATGGGTGAGTACTTCCGGGATCGTGGTGAAGACGCCCTGATCATTTACGACGACCTGTCCAAGCAGGCGGTGGCCTATCGCCAGATCTCCCTGCTGCTGCGTCGTCCGCCGGGTCGAGAAGCCTACCCGGGTGACGTGTTCTACCTGCACTCCCGTCTGCTGGAGCGTGCGTCCCGGATCAACGCCGATGAAGTTGAAAAGCTGACCAACGGCGAAGTGAAAGGCCAGACTGGTTCGCTGACGGCGCTGCCGATCATCGAAACCCAGGCCGGTGACGTTTCCGCCTTCGTACCGACCAACGTGATCTCCATCACCGATGGTCAGATCTTCCTGGAAACCAACCTGTTCAACTCCGGCATTCGTCCGGCAATGAACGCCGGTATCTCGGTATCCCGGGTCGGTGGTTCCGCCCAGACCAAGATCATGAAGAAGCTTGGCGGTAACATCCGTCTGGCCCTGGCCCAGTACCGGGAACTGGCGGCATTCGCCCAGTTCGCTTCCGACCTTGATGAAGCAACCCGTAAGCAGCTGGAGCATGGTCAGCGCGTCACCGAGCTGATGAAGCAGAACCAGTACAGCCCCATGACCGTTGCGGAAATGGGCACCGTACTGTTCGCAGCTAACGAAGGCTACCTGGATGACGTCGATGTGGAGAAGGTCGTCAAGTTCGAAGCGCAGCTTTTGGACTGGATGCGCTCCGAACAGAAGGAGCTCCTCGACAAGATCGGCGCTGAAGGCAAGTACGACGACGATATCATCGCCGGCCTGAAAGCTGCTCTGGAGAAATTCAAGACCACTCAAAGCTGGTAATTCCTCTGGCCCGCCCTAGTTGCGGGCCAGTTGGTTCACATGAGTGTCTAACTTGAAAAGGCAGTGACTTATGGCCGTCGGAAAAGAAATACGTAACCAGATCGGAAGCATCAAGAGCACGCAGAAGATCACCTCCGCCATGGAAATGGTGGCGGCGAGCAAGATGCGTAAGGCTCAGGAACGCATGCAGGCGACCCGCCCGTATGCGGAGAAGATGCGTCAGGTTATTGGGCACATCGCGCTGGCCAATCAGGATTACCGCCACAGCTTCATGCTGGAGCGTGAGGTAAACCGGGTTGGTTACATCGTGATTTCCTCTGACCGTGGACTGTGTGGTGGCCTGAACAGCAACCTGTTCCGGCAACTGGTCCGTGACATGCGTGACTGGAAAAACAAGGGTGTCGAAGCCGACATCTGTGCAATCGGTCAGAAAGGCGCCTCGTTTTTCCGCAACTATGGCGGCAATGTTGTCGCGGCACTGACCCACCTGGGCGACAACCCCAGCGCTGAACAGCTCATCGGCAATGTCAAGGTGATGCTGGACGCGTTCGAGGAAGGTCGCATCGACCGGCTGTACGTGGTGCACAACGAGTTTGTGAACACCATGACCCAGCAGCCGAAGGTGGATCAGTTGCTGCCCCTGCCGCCGAGCGAAGACGAAGAGATCAGAAATCAGTGGGATTATCTCTACGAGCCGGCCGCGGCAACCATCCTGGATGGCCTCCTGCCACGCTACATTGAATCCCAGGTGTACCAGGGCGTGGTGGAAAACCTGGCCTGTGAGCAGGCTGCCCGGATGATTGCCATGAAGAGCGCTACCGATAACGCTGGCAACATCATTGATGAGCTTCAGCTGGCCTACAACAAGGCCCGTCAGGCAGCCATCACCCAGGAAATTTCGGAGATTGTGAGCGGCGCGGCTTCGGTCTGATGCGGATCATGATCCAACTGGTTTTGAAGACTATTGAGATAACGAGGAACCGAGCATGAGTAGCGGACACATCGTTCAGATCATTGGCGCGGTTATCGACGTGGAATTTCCGCGTGAATCCGTACCCAACGTTTATGACGCACTGCTGCTTGAAGGTGGCGAAACAACTCTGGAAGTCCAGCAGCAGCTGGGTGACGGTATTGTTCGAACCATCGCCATGGGCAGCACCGAAGGCCTCAAGCGGGGCCTGAAAGCAGAAAATACCGGCAAACCGATTTCCGTTCCGGTTGGTACCGCCACACTGGGCCGTATCATGGACGTTCTGGGTCGTCCCATCGACGAACAGGGCGAGATCGGCGAGGAAGAGCGCTGGGGTATCCACCGCAAGGCACCGGGCTATGCCGACCAGGCCGCGTCCGCGGACCTGCTGGAAACCGGCATCAAGGTTATCGACCTGATCTGCCCGTTCGCCAAGGGTGGTAAGGTTGGCCTGTTCGGCGGCGCCGGCGTGGGCAAGACCGTTAACATGATGGAACTGATCAACAACATCGCGAAAGAGCACTCCGGTCTCTCCGTATTCGCCGGTGTTGGTGAGCGTACCCGGGAAGGTAACGACTTCTACTACGAAATGAAGGACTCCAACGTCCTTGATAAGGTAGCGATGGTTTACGGCCAGATGAACGAGCCCCCCGGAAACCGTCTGCGGGTTGCACTGACCGGCCTGACCATGGCCGAGAAGTTCCGTGACGAAGGCCGTGACGTACTGCTGTTCGTTGACAACATCTACCGTTACACCCTGGCGGGTACCGAGGTATCGGCACTGCTGGGCCGTATGCCTTCCGCGGTAGGTTACCAGCCGACCCTGGCCCAGGAGATGGGTGAGCTGCAGGAGCGGATCACGTCCACAAAGACTGGCTCCATCACCTCCATCCAGGCGGTTTACGTGCCGGCGGACGACCTGACGGACCCGTCCCCCGCGACCACGTTCTCCCACCTGGACGCGACTGTGGTACTGAGCCGTGACATCGCCTCAAAGGGTATCTACCCGGCGATCGACCCGCTGGACTCCACCTCCCGTCAGCTGGATCCGCTGGTGATCGGTGAAGAGCACTACGAAGTGGCCCGTGGCGTACAGACCAACCTGCAGCGCTACAAGGAACTGAAGGACATCATCGCGATCCTGGGTATGGACGAACTGTCGGAAGATGACAAGCTGACCGTTGCCCGCGCCCGTAAGATCGAGCGTTTCCTGTCCCAGCCGTTCCATGTGGCCGAGGTATTCACCGGTTCTCCCGGTAAGTACGTCTCCCTGAAGGAAACCATTAGCAGCTTCAAGGGTATCCTCAATGGTGACTATGACGACCTGCCTGAGCAGGCCTTCTATATGTGTGGCACCATTGAAGAAGCGGTCGAAAAAGCGAAGGAACTGAAGTCCAAGGGTGACAAGTAAGTCACCCTCCCTTCGCTGACCGACCTGAGAGGCAACTGAGATGGCTATGACCGTACATTGTGACGTCGTAAGTGCCGAAGAAAAGATCTACTCCGGTCTGGTGGAAATGCTGATTGCCACCGGGTCCGAGGGCGAACTGGGCATACAGCCCGGCCACGCCCCGCTGCTGACTGCTCTGAAGCCCGGTGCTGTCCGGATCCTCAAGCAGGGCGGTGAGGAGGAGATCCTGTATGTCTCTGGTGGCTACCTGGAGGTTCAGCCCTCCATTGTCACCCTGCTGGCTGACACCGCTGTCCGGGCCAAGGACGTGGATGAAGCCGCAGCGCTGGAAGCCCAGCGGGAGGCCGAGAAGGCACTGGCAAATAAGACCGGTGAGTTCGAGTACTCCAGGGCCGCTGCCGAACTGGCAGAAGCCATGGCGCAACTCCGTACCCTGCAGAAACTGCGCAACAAGGTACGCTAAGACGTTCCGGTGGAACGTGCTCACCAGGGCCGCATCCGTAGTGGTGGCGATAACAGACGCTCAGTCTGGACAATCGCCAGCGCAATGGCTGCGGCTTTTTTGTTGAAGAGACCCCCCAAAGGGACCTCCGTATCAACCAGAGGAATCAGGAACCCGCCATGACTGCCCCCCTGCATGTCATCATCCTGGCCGCCGGTCAGGGCTCACGCATGAAATCCTCCCTGCCCAAGGTGCTCCACAAAGTGGCCGGCAGGCCCATGCTGCACCATGTCATGGATACCGCCAGGACCCTGGGGGCCGAAGGCATCCACGGGGTGATCGGCCATGGCGCCGAACAGGTCAGGGCGGTGACACCAGCGGAGGACGTGGTCTGGGCGCTGCAGGAACAGCAGCTGGGTACCGGCCATGCGGTGGCCCAGGCCCTGCCCGGCGTGCCGGATGGTGCCGTGGTGCTGGTGCTCTACGGTGACGTACCGCTGATCAATCCGGAAACCCTGGTGGCCCTGGTATCCCGGGTCAATGACCAAAGCCTGGGCCTGCTCACCGTCGACCTGGGTAATCCCGACGGCTATGGCCGTATCCTGCGAAACGATCAGGGCCAGGTGACGGCGATCGTGGAGCAGAAGGATGCCAGCGAATCGCAGAAGGCGATCCAGGAAGTGAACACGGGTATCCTGGCGGTCACCTCGGACCACCTCAAACGGTGGTTGCCCCAGCTCTCCAACCGCAATGCCCAGGGCGAATACTATCTCACCGACATCATCGCCATGGCGGCGGACGAAGGGCTTACCATCGAAGTAGCCCAGCCGTCCCATGAGGAGGAAGTGCAGGGGGTGAACAACCGCCTGCAACTGGCGGAGCTGGAGCGCTGGTACCAGCAGTGCGAGGCCCGCCGTCTGATGACCGAAGGCGCCACCCTGGCGGATCCGGCGCGGATCGATGTGCGCGGCGAGCTGACCATCGGTCAGGACGTGCTGATTGATGTGAACGTGGTGTTCGAAGGTGACGTTACCCTCGGCAATAACGTCTCCATCGGCCCTAACTGCGTGATCCGCGATGCCCAACTGGCGGATAATGTCACCGTGCACGCCAACTCGGTGATCGAGGGTGCCGTGGTTGCCGAGCAGTGCCAGGTAGGCCCCTTCGCGCGCCTGCGCCCGGGCACCCGCCTGGCCCGGTCCGCCAAGGTGGGCAACTTTGTGGAAACCAAGAAGGCCGACGTGGGCGAGGGTAGCAAGATCAACCACCTGAGCTATGTGGGTGACGCCATACTGGGTCGTAATGTGAATGTAGGTGCAGGGACCATCACCTGTAATTATGATGGCGTAAACAAGTTCCAGACGGTATTGGGCGACAATGTGTTTGTCGGTTCCAATACCGCCCTGGTGGCACCGGTCACGGTGGACGAAGACGCCGTTATCGGCGCCGGATCCACCATTACCAGCCATGTGGATGCGAAGGAGCTGGCCGTTGCCCGCGGTCGCCAGCGCAACATCAAGGGCTGGAAACGGCCGGAAAAGAAAGACTGACCCCCGGTAACAGGACGACATCAATATGTGTGGCATCGTTGGAGCAGTTTCCCAGAGGGACGTGGAAGGTATCCTGCTGGAAGGTTTGAGGCGGCTGGAATACCGGGGCTACGACTCCGCCGGCCTGGCGACCCTTGACAGCAGTGGCCAGATCAACCGGGCCCGGGAACTGGGCAAGGTGGCTGCCCTGTCGGAGGCGGTGGCCGCCCATCCGGCCCCCGGCCATGTGGGCATTGCCCATACCCGCTGGGCCACCCATGGCGAACCTTCCCGCATCAATGCCCATCCGCACATGTCCGGCGAACGGCTGGCCATTGTTCACAACGGTATTATCGAGAACTACCAGGCCCTGCGGGACCAGCTCCGGGAGGAGGGATACAGTTTCACCTCCCAGACCGACACCGAGGTCATTGCCCACCTGATCGAAAAGCATTACCAGCAGGAACGTCATCTGTTCCAGGCGGTCAAGGCCGCTATCAGTCAGTTGCGCGGTGCCTTTGCATTGGCCGTGGTGCATGCCGACGAGCCGGACCACCTGGTGGTCTGCCGTGAGGGCAGCCCGCTGGTTGTCGGCGTGGGCATCGGTGAAAACTTCATCGCGTCCGACCAGCTTGCCCTGCTGCCTGTCACCGACCGGTTCATGTTCCTGGAGGAAGGAGACCTGGCGGATATACACCGGGATCGGGTAGTGATCATTGACCGCAGCGGCGAGCCGGTGGAGCGGGAAGTGACCCGCTTCGAGCACGGCCACGACGCCGCCGACAAGGGCGACTATCGTCACTTCATGCTTAAGGAGATCCACGAGCAGCCGGCGGTGATCAAGGCTACCCTTGAGGGTCGCCTGAGTGACGGACGGGTGCTGGAGCAGGCCCTGGGCATCGAGGCGGGTAAACTCCTGAAGGACATCCGCCATGTGCAGATCATTGCCTGTGGCACCAGCTACCACGCCGGCATGGTGGCCCGTTACTGGATCGAGGAACTGGCCGGCGTGCCCTGTTCCGTGGAGGTGGCGTCGGAGTTCCGCTACCGCAAGCACGTGATCCAGCCGGACACCCTGTTCCTGTGCATCTCCCAGTCCGGCGAGACTGCAGACACCCTGGCCGCGCTGCGCCAGGCCAAGAAGGCCGGCTTCCGCGCTGCCCTGGCGATCTGCAACGTACCGGGCAGCTCGCTGGTGCGGGAATCGGACATGGTGGTAATGACCCAGGCCGGACCGGAAATCGGTGTCGCCTCCACCAAGGCCTTCACCACCCAGCTCACCGCGCTGCTGATCTTCACCCTCGCCCTGGCCCGCCACAATGGCCTGCCGGAGGAGAAAGAAGCGGAAATCGTCCAGGCCCTGAAACTGGTTCCCGGCCAGGTCGCCGATGTACTGGCCCTGGACGACTCCATCGCGGAACTCAGTGAAGCCTTCGTGGACAAGAACCACAGCCTGTTCCTGGGCCGTGGCTCCCAGTTCCCGGTGGCCCTGGAAGGGGCGCTGAAGCTGAAGGAAATCTCCTACATCCACGCCGAGGCCTATCCGGCCGGCGAGCTCAAGCACGGCCCCCTGGCCCTGGTGGACAGCGAGATGCCGGTGGTCACCGTGGCGCCCAACAATGACCTGGTGGAGAAGCTCAAGTCCAACCTGGAGGAAGTCCGGGCCCGGGGCGGCGAGTTGTTCGTTTTTGCCGACCGCGAGGCCGACGTGAAATCCGAGGAAGGCATCCACGTCATGCAGATCCCGTCGGTCCACCCGATTACGGCACCGATTGTTTTCACCGTACCGCTGCAGTTGCTGTCATACCATGTGGCGGTACTCAAGGGCACCGACGTGGATCAGCCGCGGAACCTGGCCAAGAGCGTTACTGTCGAATAAACCGATAGCCAGGGGGCCCGCAACGGGCCCCTTGAAATCCGCCTTCCCCGACCCCTAGATTGCCAATGGCTGCTGCAGTAGCTCAGGCGGTAGAGCAACTGACTCGTAATCAGTAGGTCGGGGGTTCGACTCCCCCCTGCAGCTCCACCCATCGGCCCGCTGTTCCTACTTGCTATTCTGGTGGAATCGCACCTCTCGGCTATCCGGTTCCGGTAACCGTCCGCTGACGACCCTGGCCACGAAGGCCGTGAATATCAAAGCGAGCACCACCGCAGGCCCCGCCGGCAGGTCATAGAACGCCGACAGGCCAAGCCCGATGCCCTGGCCCGCGGCGGCCGCCAGCATCGCCTGCCAGAGTGGCCCGCCGCCGTGATGGCAGATCAGCAGCGGCGTGGCGATCAGGCTGGCAAACACCACGTAGATGCCCGCCATCTCCACCGTCAGGGTGACCGACAGGGCGAACAGGACCAGGAACAGCCTGTCCCGAAATCCCTTACCGGGTAGGAGCTGCCAACCCAGTACCGCCAGCGTCACCACGGCCAGTGGCACCAGTGACTGGCCGGTCACCCACAGCAGGTCCCCGTCCAGGGTCCGGGCCAGGGCCTGGGCGCCGTGGGGATCGCTGCTGACCAGCAGGGTCGCCAGGCTGGCGCCGGACACGTAGAGCAGGCCGATGGTGGCCTCCCGGTGGGCCGGCAGGTACCGGAGGATCAGGTGGACCAGGGCAACGGCCAGTAGCGCCAGGATCAGGCTGCTCACCGGAATGCCCAGCACCACTTGTTTGGGGACAAGACGGTTGCCGGCCAGTGAGCCCAGTGCGGCCCACTGGGCGATGGCCAGATCGGCGAACACCATGCCCCGGGACAGCACCCGGTGCCCCAGGGGCACCAGGCATATCGCCATCAGGATTCCTGCCGCCAGGGGGGCAGCCAGCCAGGCCCAGTGATCAGGCGTCATCAGCCAGGCCTTCCAGTTGCCTGATGAGATGGTCGATCAGGTCCGGCAGGGTTTTCGTTGGAGCCCCATCCGTAACGGTGGCCGGCAGCACCAGAACAGGCAATCCGGTTTGCTCCGACAGCCAGCGGGCCGGGCGGTCGTCCTGGTAGGTGGCCACCAGGATTCCGTCTGCCTGCTCCAGCCGGTCATGGCCCAGTACCCTGCTCAGGTGCGAGGCACTGGGGGGTAGGCCGGGCTTGGGTTCCAGGTCGACCACCGGCTTCACTCCCAGCCAGCGCAGCAGATAGTTGAAGCTGGTGTGCTGGACCACCAGCTCAAAGCCTTCGAGTCGCTGCGCCGCCTGGCGCCACTGGTCCCGATGAAGGTTCCAGTCCACCCGCCAGGACAGATAACGCCGCTGGATGTCGGAGGTACTGTCCGGTGCCAGTTGGCCCATGTGATTGGCCAGGGCTTCGGCAATCACCGGCACCGCATCCGGGTTCAGGTGCACATGGGGATCGCCCTCTGGATGCACGTCGCCCATGCTGCGATCCACATGGTCGTGGGGCTGGTGCAACGGCACCTGCTCCGCAGCATAGAACAGCCCGGGGCCGCCTTCCTGTACCTGCCGGTTGGCGGATTTCTGGAGCAGTGTTGGCAGCCAGCCCACTTCCAGGGACGCCCCGGTGCACACCACCAGATCAGCCCGATGCACGGCGGCGATCAGGCTGGGTCGGGCCTCCACATAGTGGGGGTCCTGCCAGGCGGTGGTGGCTACGGTAATGTCGGCGTCCGGCATCAGTGACCGGGCCAGGTCGCCCCACTCAGGCTCACAGGCGAACACGTTCAGGCTGGCCTGGGCAGCCGGCGCAACGAGCGCCAGCACCAACCCGGCCAGCCATCCTTTAGAAGCCATGGGCACCGTGCTCCCCGAACGACATCACGTACTGCAGGGTGACAGTATTGTCCGCTTCCTCAAAGCCGTAGGCATCCTGGAAGGTGTACTGCAGCCGCAGGGTCGAGAAGTGGGAGTGTGACCAGGCCAGCATGATGTCGGTCTCCTCCAGTTCCTGATCGTGGAAGTGGTCGCCATGGGCTTCTTTGAGATCCACTTCGCCATAACGCACGCCGGCGGACCACTGGGGCGCAAACTGGTAGACCGCCGAGGCGTACCAGCCTTCGTGGACATCATCGGAGCTGGCGTACTCGTTCAGGTCGTCAGCGTAGAGATACTCGCCACTCAACGTCAGTTGCTGTTGGCGGGTGTTGCCCCGGGGGGACCATTTCCACACCAGGTCCGCCATGTAGAGGTTTTCGCCGGTGTAGGAAGCCCCATGGCTGTGGTCGTGACCCTCTTCATGTTCGTGCTCATGGTCATGACCAGCGCCTTCCCCACCATGGATCTGGCGGTTACGTACCCAGGACAGCCCCGCCTGCCAGCTCTGGCTGGTGGAGATATCACCGCCGAACCGGGTATTCACGGTGTACACCCCGATATCCTCTTCACCTTCGGAGAGGCGATCGCCGTCGAAGGCTTCCGCACCGATCTGCCAGTAGAACGGGGTTGGTAACAGCATGTTGAGACGCACACCGTCGTCAAAATAGTGGCTGCCGAGCATGGCGCGATAGGCCGCCGGGCGCTCCACGAAATCATCTTCATGCAAATGCCGCCCGTTGAGATAACCCACCTGGGAGAGGAAGCGGCCACCACGCATGCTCAGGTTCCAGGGCATGCCGGTGGTCTGGATGAAGGCTTCCTCCAGTTCCAGTTCGGTCTCGCCGTCATGACTTTCCAGGACAGCGGTCATACGTCCCTCGAACAGGTCGTCAATGGGTGATGACAGGGACAGCTCAGTATGGCCCAGCCCGAACCCCTCGTCCCGGTGGGACAGGGCGGTGGTGTTCTGTTTGTAGTAACCGTCCAGCACCGCGCTGATATCCGGGTTCAGCTCGTTGGCCAGGGGCGCGGTCAGTGGTGCGAGGGCCAGCGCGAGTGCGCTGGCCACGGAATGGCTGTGTTTCATGGTCGTTCCTTACTGCTCAGTGGTCATGGTCGTCGTGGCTGTGATCGCCGTCGGCCAGGCCGAGCCACACCAGCCCGGACGCCTCGAAGTCCAGGTTCAGGGTGCGGACGATCCCGCCGTCATGGCTGTCGATCTCGGTAATGGTGCTGGCGTTGGGGTCCAGCAGGTACAGGCGGTCATCGGCGGCGGAGGTGGTGATGGAGGGCGCGGCGGCGTCTTCCCCCAGGGCGCCGGTTACCGTAATGGTATGGGCCAGGGCCCAGTTATCCCCGGGGTGGAAGAGGCGCAGGTCGCCATCGTCGCCCAGCACATAGAACACCTCTCCATGGACGTCGAACCCCTGCGCCACAAGGCCAACGCCGGCGCCAAGGGTCAGCTCCCGGTAGGGATCGGCACTGGCTTCCGCGTCAATCACATACAGCTGGTCGCCGGCAATACCCACCAGTTCCTCCACCGCATGATGGCCTGCGAGGGTGCCGATCCGGCTGTCCGCCGCCAGCGAGTCCGGGTTGTCCAGCTTGCTGGCCGGGTAGGTGGTGTCGTGCAGGTCGATGACCAGCACGCCGTCACCGCAGCCGAAGGCCAGCGCATGGTCATTGGCGGCGGCGCCGTGGAGGAGCGGGCATTGCTCCGTATAGCGGGTTTCAAAGCTGAAGCTGTCGCCGTCGAAACTGTAACGCTCCACTTCCGCCGGCAGAGTGGTGTCGGTGATGGACGGGTCCCGGTAGGTGACGAACAACTGGTCGCCGATTAACTTGGCTACTCCGTGCATGGCGTTGTCCCGGCCCAGGCTGGCCAGTGTGGTGCTATCCATCAGCGAGGCGTCGGACAGCGCCGTCACTTTTGAGCTGGCCACCCCGTCTTCACCGTCAAAGAACACCACGCCGCTGTCTTCTCCCAGGGAATAGTGCGTGGGCCGGCGGTCGTTCAGGGTCAGGCTCAGCATGGTGGGGGTTTCGGCATACTCGTGCATGTGATCGCCGTGATCCTCCACGTACAGGCCGCCGTCCAGAAAGGACACCAGGTCGTCCTCCCGTTGGATCACCACGGCGTAGCGGTATCCGGGGCTATGGGATAGCCGCGGTGCTTCACCGGCGAGCGGGACGGTTTCCAGCAATGTGCCGTCGTCCACTTCGAAGACCTTGAGGGCGCCGGCACCGGCGTCGTAGGTGGCCAGTCGCCCGGTGCTGTCGATCTCCTCGTGCGCATGGTCGTCGTCGCTATCGTCGGAATCGGATCCACTGTTGCCGCCTCCGCAGCCAGCCAGGAGCAGGGTGGTTGCTGCCAGGGCAATGGCCAGGCGCAGCGGGTTGTGGGCGAATGGTGGGGTCAGTTTTGTCATGGAAAACTCCTTTTACGTTATAACGTTGCTTTTATCGATTGAATAGAAAGTCAGTCGAGGCGGATATGGAACAGCGGTTTGCCGACGGAGGTTGGTGAATCGGCTTGTTCCTCGTGTGGCGGATTAAGGTCTTGTCTGATCAACAACGAATGTTATGTTATAACATAATTAACGTAAAGCCCGATTCGGGCACTTTGATGTGAGAGGAGTGAGAAAACATGCAGGAAAACAGCAATCGACTACCGGTAACCGTCCTGTCCGGTTTTCTCGGGGCCGGTAAGACCACGGTGTTGAACCATATCCTCAACAATCGGGAAGGCCGCCGGGTGGCGGTGATCGTCAATGACATGAGCGAGGTCAACATCGACGCGGCCCAGGTCCAGCAGGAAGTCACCCTGAACCGGGCCGAGGAAAAGCTGGTGGAGATGAGCAACGGCTGCATCTGCTGCACCCTGCGGGAGGACCTGCTGGTGGAGGTGCGCCGCCTGGCGACTGAGGGCCGGTTCGATTACCTGGTGATTGAGTCCACCGGCATCTCAGAGCCGCTACCGGTGGCGGAGACCTTTACCTTTGCCGATGAAGACGGCATCAGCCTGTCGGATGTGGCCCGGCTGGATACCATGGTGACCGTGGTGGACGCGGTGAATTTCCTGAAGGACTATGACGAGGCGCTGTCCCTGGAAGAGTCCGGCGAAAGCCTGGGCGAGGAGGATGAACGCAGCGTGGCGGACCTGCTGGTGGACCAGGTGGAGTTCAGCGATATCATCCTGGTGAGCAAGACCGACCTGGCCAGTGAGCAGGACCTCCACCGCCTGACCGGAGTGCTGCGCAGTCTGAATACCGAGGCGGAAATCCTGCCCATCCGCCAGGGCGATGTTGCCCTGGACAAAGTCCTTGGTACCGGGCGCTTCAGCTTCGAGCGGGCCCAACTGGCACCGGGCTGGCTGGTGGAGATGCGTGGCGAGCATATCCCGGAAACCGAGGAATACGGCATTGGCAGCTTTGTCTACCGGGCCCGCCGGCCGTTTCACCCCGCCAAGTTCTTCGAGTTCCTCAACCAGCCCTGGCCCACCGGTCGACTGATCCGTTCCAAGGGCTACTTCTGGCTGGCCACCCGGCCAGAGTTTGTAGGCCAGTGGAGCCAGGCCGGTGGCATCGCCCGTCACGGCTTTGCCGGTATGTTCTGGAAAGCGGTGCCGGAAGAGCACTGGCCCGAAGACGAGGAATACCGCCAGGCCATCATGGCCCACTGGGAGGAACCCTTCGGGGATATGCGCCAGGAACTGGTGTTTATCGGCCAGAACCTGGACGAAGCCACGGTGCGCCGGCAACTGGATGACTGCCTGCTGGACGACGGGCAACTGGTGGCGGGCAAAGACTTCTGGCAGACCCTCAACGATCCGTTTCCCGCCTGGCGTTAAAAGGGATGGGGGCTACACAGCCCCATCCCGTACATTCTCCATCACCACAAAGGTACTGGTCTGCAACACGTGGGGCAGCGCCGAGATCTGTTCTCCCAGAACCTGCCGGTAATCCGCCATGTTGCGGGTGCGCACCTTCAGCAGGTAGTCGAAGTTGCCGGCGATCATATGGCACTGCTCCACGGCGGCGATCTGACGGACGGCCTCGTTGAAGGCAGCCAGGGCCTTGCTGCTGGTGTCGTTGAGGGTGACCTGGGCAAAGGCGATGTGGCTCAGGCCCATGCGGGTCTGGTTCAGCAGCGCGGTGTAGCCGGTGATGTAGCCCTGCTCCTCCAGCCGGCGCATGCGCACCTGGCAGGGGGTCTTCGACAGCCCCACCCGGGAGGCCAGTTCGGTAATGGTGATGCGGGCATTCTTCTGCAACTCGCGCATGATGGAGTGGTCGATGCGGTCCGGCTCTGTCATATGGCCTCGTTCGTGGTTAATGAGAGACACCCGATGGAAACCGGAGGCCAATTCCCTGCGTACCGTTCCATAGCGTTCTAGACTGAAGTCAGTGCAGGTGCGATGGCAGGCAGCCCCGGATCGGCAACCCGATCACTGGGTGTAATCAGATCATTTTTCCTGTTATCCCGGAAACTGAAGTCTTTATTGTAATTCAGACTCGGTAAAAACGGGACATTTAACGGATGTATAAAATTAATACAGGAAAATGGTCTGACGCCCTATCGGTAGAATGCCTGCAAGAGAGACAGATGACGATGAGGTTACCGTTATGAAACCGCAGCAGTCAGACAAACCGACACTGGCCGAAAGCCGCCAGGCTGTCCGCAACTACTATCTCGCCGATGAGTACGAGGTGATTCGTGAACTGATTGCGGATGCCGGCCTGTCGCCGGAGGAACGCCGTGCCATCTCCGACCGGGCCGCGGACCTGGTGCGGGATGTGCGGGCCAACGCCCGCTCCACCATCATGGAAAAATTCCTGGCGGAGTACGGCCTGACCACCAAGGAGGGCGTGGCGCTGATGTGCCTGGCGGAAGCCCTGCTGCGGGTGCCGGACAACATGACCATCCATGCCCTGATCGAGGACAAGATCACCTCCGGCAACTGGAGTGCCCATGTGGGCAAGGCGTCGTCCTCCTTTATCAACTCCACCACCGTGGCGTTGCTGATGACCAGCAACCTGCTGAAGGATTCCGAGCGCCAGAGCGTGGGCGACACCCTGCGCAAGATGGTCAAGCGCATGGGCGAGCCGGTGGTGCGCACCGTCGCCGGCCAGGCCATGAAGGAAATGGGCCGCCAGTTCGTGCTGGGCCGGGATATCGAGGAAGCCCACAAGGAAGGCAAGGACTATGTGGCCAAGGGCTACACCTACTCCTATGACATGCTGGGCGAGGCCGCGCGAACTGACGCCGACGCCCTGCGCTATTACGAGGCCTACGAGAACGCCATCGACTATATCGCCCAGTTCTGTGACGGCGATGTGCGTAAGAACCCCGGTATCTCGGTCAAGCTCTCCGCCCTGTTGGCACGCTACGAGTACGGCCAGCATGACCGGGTGATGAAGGAACTGATGCCCCGTGCCCTGAAACTGGCGAAGAAGGCCGCAGCGGCCAATATGGGTTTCAATATCGATGCCGAGGAACAGGACCGGCTGGACCCGTCCCTGGACGTGATCGAAGCCATCCTGTCCGATCCCGACCTGGCCGGCTGGGAAGGTTTTGGTGTGGTGGTACAGGCTTTCGGCAAGCGTGCGCCACAGACCCTGGACTGGCTCTATGCCCTGGCAGAGAAGCTGGACCGCCGCATCATGGTGCGGCTGGTGAAGGGTGCCTACTGGGACGCCGAGATCAAGCGTGCCCAGGTGATGGGGCTCACCGACTTCCCGGTGTTCACCCGCAAGGCATGCAGCGACGTGGCCTACCTGTCCTGTGCCCGCAAGCTGGTGAACATGGCGGATCGCATCTACCCGCAGTTCGCCACCCATAACGCCCACTCGGTATCCGCCGTGCTGGAGATGACCCGCACCGCCGGGCTCGACAACTACGAGTTCCAGCGCCTGCACGGTATGGGGGAGTCCCTCCACAGCCAGGTCATGAAGGATAGCGGCGTGCCCTGCCGGATCTACGCGCCGGTGGGCAAGCACAGTGACCTGCTGGCCTACCTGGTGCGCCGGCTGCTGGAGAACGGCGCCAACAGCTCGTTCGTCAACCAGATTGTCGACACCCGCATTACCCCGGAAGAGATTGCCCGGGATCCTATCGAGACGGTGGAATCCCTGGGCCGCGATCTGTCCAGCAAGGCCATCGTCAAGCCGGCCAACCTGTTTGGCGAGAAACGCCGTAACTCGAAGGGCTGGGATATCACCGACCCCGTGACCATCGGGGAGATCGACCGTGGCCGCGGGCAATACCGGGAGCATCGCTGGAAAGGCGGTCCGGTGGTTGTCTCGGACGTTATCGGCACGGAAGTGCAGGTGGTGCGCAACCCGGCCAACCCGGAGGATCTGGTCGGCTACGTGACCCAGGCGTCCCCGGACGATATCGACGCGGCCATCAACGCCGCGCAGGCCGAATTCAGTAGCTGGTCCGCCCTGTCCGCCGCTGAGCGTGCCGCCCGGGTTCGCCGGGTGGGGGACCTGTATGAGGAACACGCCCACGAGCTGTTCGCCCTCACCACCCGGGAGGCGGGCAAGTCCCTGCTGGATGCCGTCGCCGAGATCCGGGAGGCGGTGGATTTCGCCCAGTACTACGCCAACGAGGCGGAACGCTACGAAGGCAGCGGCAATCCCCGTGGGGTGATGTGCTGCATCTCGCCCTGGAACTTCCCGCTGGCGATCTTCACCGGTCAAATCATGGCCAACCTGGCGGCCGGTAATACCGTGGTGGCCAAGCCGGCGGAACAGACCTCGCTGCTGGCCAGCCGGGCCGTGGAGCTGATGCATGAGGCGGGAATTCCGAAGGCGGCGGTTCAGTTGCTGCCGGGCACCGGCGCCACCGTGGGGTCGGCGCTGACCTCCGACGCCCGCATTGCCGGCGTCTGCTTTACCGGTTCCACCGCCACCGCCCAGCGCATCAACCAGGCCATGACCGACAACATGGCACCGGACGCCCCCCTGGTGGCGGAAACCGGTGGCCTTAACGCCATGATCGTGGACTCCACCGCCCTGCCGGAGCAGGTGGTGCGGGACGTGCTGGCATCGTCGTTCCAGAGCGCCGGCCAGCGCTGCTCGGCCCTGCGCATGCTGTATGTGCAGAAGGACATTGCCGACCACCTGCTGGAGATGCTCTATGGCGCCATGGACGAACTGGGCATCGGCGACCCCTGGTTGCTGTCCACGGACGTGGGGCCGGTGATCGACGACAACGCCCGCAAGAAGATCCAGGACCATTGCGACAAATTCGAGCGGGACGGCAAGCTCCTCAAGAAAGTGCCGGTACCGGAAGGCGGGCTGTTCGTGTCCCCTGCCGTGCTCAAGGTCAGTGGTATCGAGGAGATGGAAGAGGAAATCTTCGGCCCGGTGCTCCATGTGGCCACCTTCGAGGCGAAGGACATGGACAAGGTGGTGGATGCCGTCAATGCCAAGGGCTACGGCCTGACCTTCGGTATCCACAGCCGGGTGGACCACCGGGTGGAGCGGATCGCCAACCGCATCCATGTGGGCAACACCTACGTCAACCGCAACCAGATCGGCGCCATTGTCGGCTCTCAGCCCTTTGGCGGCGAGGGCCTGTCCGGCACCGGTCCCAAGGCTGGTGGACCGCAGTACGTTCGCCGTTTCCTGCAGGGACCGGTCAAGCAGGTGCCGGCGGATACCAGCGCCAGCACGGTGGATGCCAAGGCCCTGCAATCGTTGATTGCTTCACTGGACAAGGCGCCGCTACCGGGGCCCAGCGAACGGATGGCCCACCTGGTGCCGATCCTGGGCGAGGCGCCGGCTCCCCTGGATGACCAGACAGAGGAATTGCCCGGCCCCACGGGCGAGCTGAACCGGCTGTCCAACTATCCCCGTGGTCTGGTGCTTTGTCTGGGCCCGGACCGGGGCACCGCCCTGGAACAGGCGGCAACCGCCCTGTCCCAGGGTAACCGGGTCGTGGTGATCGCACCGGGGGTTGAGGAAACCCTGGCGCAGGCGATTGATGCCGGCCTGCCGGTGGTGGGTTGTGACGGTCTGCTGGACCCGGAGGCCCTGGCCACGGTGGACGGTTTCCACGCGGTAGTGAGCTGTGCGGAAACGGATCTGCTGAAGCGGTACCGCCAGGCCCTGGCCAAACGGGATGGCGCCCTGCTGCCACTGATCACCGAGCATACCCTGGATCAGCGCTATGTGATCGAGCGTCACCTGTGTGTGGATACCACGGCTGCCGGGGGCAACGCCAGCCTGATCGCGGCCTCGGAATAGATCCGGAGCGGGAGCAGGGAGTGCTCCTGGCTTTCCGTTTACTCCGCCATTCTGGCTTTCCGTTTACTCCGCCATTAAGGTGGTAGGCCATCCCCCGATGCACCGCTGCCCGGAGTACCGGATCCCCCATGGCCTATCTCAGCCTGTTCTTTGTTGCCTTTGCCGCTGCCACCTTCTTTCCGTTCCAGTCTGAAGCCCTGCTGGTGGGATTGCTGGTGTCGGATGCCTATTCCATTGCCGGCCTGCTTCTGGTCGCCACCGTAGGCAATGTGCTGGGTTCGGTGGTGAACTGGTATCTGGGCCTGTACATCGAAAAGTTCCGCTACCGCAAGTGGTTCCCGTTCAAGGCCCGCACACTGGAAAAAGCCCAGGTTCACTACCATCGGTGGGGCCACTGGTCCCTGCTGATGAGCTGGGCGCCGTTCATTGGCGACCCCCTCACCCTCATTGCCGGTATCATGCGGGAGCCCTTCTGGCGTTTCCTGGCCATTGTCACCCTGGCCAAGGGCGGGCGTTACCTGATCACCGCCATGCTGACCTTTGGCTGGCTCAATAGCTGATCTACCAGGTATCGCCTGCTGTCCTCCCGATAGATGGTGGCACCGTTTTGGTGCGCCTGAATGCCGCAATGAGATCGACATCGCACGAAAGTTCACCGATATCAAGCACATTTGCGATTGCTTCTGGTAATATGCGCCCGCCTCGTAAAAGATCCTATCTATAGAAGTGATAGACAAATGCCATCGACCGTGTTCGGCGGTTTTACCGCCAATTTCCTGGGCAAGGCGCCCACCTGGTACAAGCAGCTGATCCTGTTGTTCCTGATCATCAACCCCATCGTGGTGGTGATGTTCGGACCGGCGGTGGCGGGCTGGCTTCTGGTGGGCGAGTTCATCTTTACCCTGGCGATGGCGCTGAAGTGTTACCCGTTGCTGCCCGGCGGCCTGCTGGCGGTGGAGGCTATCCTGGTGGGCATGACGTCACCGGAGGCGGTCTACCATGAGCTGCTCACCAACTTCCCGGTAATCCTGCTGCTGATGTTCATGGTGGCGGGCATCTACTTCATGAAGGAGCTGTTGCTGGTCACCTTCACCCAGATCCTGGTGGGGGTTCGTTCCAAGTCCGCCCTGTCGCTGCTGTTCTGTGCCGCGGCGGCGGTACTGTCCGCGTTCCTGGATGCACTGACAGTAACGGCGGTCATCATCAGCGTTGCGGTGGGCTTCTATTCGGTTTACCACAAGGTGGCTTCGGGCAAGGGTTACCAGCACAAGGACCACAACGCCGACAGTGATGCGGAGGTGATCGAACTGCACCGGGAAGACCTGGAGCAGTTCCGTGGCTTCCTGCGCAGCCTGCTGATGCATGGCGCCATTGGTACCGCCCTGGGCGGCGTGGCCACCATGGTAGGCGAACCCCAGAACCTGCTGATCGCCAAGACCGTGGGCTGGGATTTCAAGAGCTTCTTCGAGCACATGGCACCGGTGAGCCTGCCGGTGCTCGGCGCCGGCCTGTTCACCTGCTGGGCGCTGGAGAAACTGCGCTGGTTCGGTTACGGCACCCGTCTGCCCAAGCCCGTACGGCGGGTACTGGAAGAGTTCGCGGACAACGAGAAGGCCAAGCGCACCAAGGCCGACGAGGCTGCCCTCTGGATCCAGGCCTTTGCCGCCGGGGTGCTGGTGGTGGGTCTGGCCTTCCACCTGGCTGAGGTGGGTCTGATCGGCCTGCTGGTGATCATCATCATTACCTCCTTTACCGGGGTGACCGACGAGCACCAGATCGGCAAGGCCTTCCAGGAATCCCTGCCGTTCACCTCCCTACTGGTGGTGTTCTTCGCCGTGGTGGCGGTGATCCACGACCAGCACCTGTTCAAGCCGGTGATCGAATTTGTGCTGGACCTGCCGGAGAGCCAGCAACCGGGCATGTTCTTTATCGCCAACGGCCTGCTGTCCATGATCAGCGACAATGTGTTCGTGGCCACGGTCTACATCAGTGAGATCAAGCAGGCCCTGGACGCCGGCGCCATCAACAACGAACATTTTCAGACCCTCGCCATCGCCATTAACACCGGCACCAACCTGCCCAGCGTGGCCACCCCCAACGGCCAGGCGGCGTTCCTGTTCCTGCTGACCTCCGCCATCGCGCCGCTGGTGCGGCTGTCCTATGGTCGCATGGTGGTGATGGCGTTCCCCTACACCATCGTCATGGGTACGGTAGGCCTGATCAGTGTGATCTATCTGGTCTGATGGCCACCGGAGGGCCTACCATACTGCTGGAAGGGTGCGCCTGAACCCTATGCTCGGAGGGTGACGGCAGGGCAACACGGTTCTGCGTGATCAGAAAACGCCCTGCCGTCATCTCCGCAAGATTCGGGTCGGCCGCCACGGGGAGACTCCCTATCATCGATTCTGAACCGGCTATCAGCCGACGATTCCGTCATCGATGAAAGGAGCTCCAGCCATGAATATCCTGTCCAATAAAGTTGCCATTGTTACCGGTGCCAGTGCGGGCATCGGCTATGCATCAGCCCGTCTGTTCGCCCGAGAAGGGGCCTCGGTGGTTGTTGGCGCCCGTCGTCAGCAGGAGCTGGAGGCCCTGGTCCGGGAGATCGAGGCGGAAGGTGGCCAGGCCGTGGCGCTGGCGGGGGATGTGCGGGATGAAGACTATGCCCGGGCCCTGGTGGACATGGCCACCGAGGCCTTTGGCGGCCTTGATATCGCCTTCAATAACGCCGGTGTGCTCGGCGCCATGGGGCCGGCATCCGATATGTCCCGGGGTGACTGGGATGAGGTGCTGACCACCAACCTGACCGGCGCCTGGCTGGGGGCGAAGTATCAGCTACCGGCCATGGTGGCCCGGGGTGGCGGCTCGCTGTTATTCACCTCATCGTTTGTCGGCCATACTGCGGGTATGCCGGGCATGGCCGCCTACGCTGCCAGCAAGGCCGGCCTGGTCGGACTGACCCAGGTGCTTGCCGTTGAGCACGGCGCCCAGGGCATCCGGGTTAACGCCCTGCTACCGGGGGGCACGGATACCGATGCGGCACGCACCTTTGCCGATTCACCGGAGGCAATGGACATGGTGCGGGGGCTGCACGCCCTGAAACGGATTGCATCGCCGGAAGACATTGCGCAGTCGGCGCTGTACCTGGCGTCGGACGCCGCCTCGTTCACCACCGGTTCGGCCATGCTGGTGGATGGTGGCGTTTCCGTGAACAGAATGTGAGGGACGTGATGATGTCGGACTATGCGCGTATCGAACAGGCCATTACCTATCTGGTCGGGCAGGCGGGCAGTCAGCCGACGCTGGAGCAGGTGGCGGCACACGTAAACCTGAGCCCCTATCATTTCCAGCGGCTGTTCACCCGTTGGGCCGGCACCTCTCCGAAGCGCTTCCTTCAGGTGCTGACCCTGGAGCACAGCAAGGCGTTGCTGGCGGAATCCCGCTCGCTGCTGGACACGGCGCTCGATATCGGCCTCAGTGGTGGGTCGCGGTTGCACGACCACTTTGTCCAGCTTGAAGCGGTGACCCCCGGTGAATTCAAGACAAGGGGTGAAGGGCTGCGTATCAGCTATGGTGTCCATGACACGCCTTTCGGAGACCTGCTGGTGGCCCGCACCGACCGGGGTGTGTGCCGGGCCGCCTTTCTCGACTACTCCGACCTGAATACTGAACTGGCACAACTCAGGTCAGACTGGCCCGCAAGCACGCTGGTAGAGGATCCTGAGGCTACCGAGCCGGTGGTGGCCCGGATGCTGGGCAGGCCGGAGGAGCAGGCGGAAGGCCCCATCTCCATCCGGGTGTCCGGTACCAATTTCCAGATTGCCGTCTGGCGTGCGCTGATGAACATTCCCTACGGCGCGGTGGTCAGCTATGGGGATATCGCCCGCTCCCTGGGATACCCCAGCGCCTCACGGGCGGTGGGCAACGCTGTTGGGGTGAACCCGGTGGCCCTCCTGATTCCCTGCCATCGGGTGATCCAGCAAAGCGGCGCTCTTGGTGGTTACCGTTGGGGGCCGAACCGCAAGCGGGTGATCCAGGCCTGGGAGCGTTTGCGGACCGAGCCGGAAACGGCGGTGTCCTGATCGCTTCATGGCCAATCTTATGGCGATCGGTGTCAGTCACTTGTTGGGAGCGAATATCCCGTATATAGTGACAATGTCCTTGGCTGAATACCAAATGTAGTGATCAAAGTGTCGCCATCTGGTATCGGGAATCCGGTGAGAATCCGGAACTGACGCGCAGCGGTATTGGGGAACGAGTGGGCATTACGACACTGGCACGCACGCCGGGAAGTCGCCCGCAAGGCCGAACCGAGAGGTTCCTGCCCCTGAGTCCGAAGACCTGCCCTGGACAGAATGTCGAGCCTTCGCGTTTATAAGGTGAGCAGATAGATTCTTGCGGACGACCCTATTAATCCCCTCTCCCCTGGCGGGAGAGGGTTAGGGAGAGGGGGATG
>NZ_JBJJLA010000025.1:0-220461 GCF_045449715.1 Marinobacter shunpengi
TCTCCCCCCTCACCCCGGCCCTCTCCCTCCAGGGGAGAGGGAGAAGTAACCCGCAACCTTTAAGGGTAAGCACCTCTCTGCTTCCCCCTGAATCTCCTGCAACGCGAAGTCTCGTAATCCCAACGCGTTGTAAAGGAGAACACCCATGTCCACCGCCCTGGCCGAAGCCCCGCAGGCCGCCACCGAATCCCTCCAGGTTATCAAGCGCAATGGCACCCTGGTCAGCTTCAATGCGTCCAAGATCAGTGTCGCCGTCACCAAGGCCTTCCTGGCCGTGGAAGGTGACCAGGCCGCCGGGTCCGCTCATATCAACCATGCCGTCCAGGATGTCACCGACCAGGTGGTGCAGGCCATCAGCCGACGCCTGAAAGCCGGCGGCAAGGTCCATATCGAGGACATCCAGGACCAGGTGGAACTGGCCCTGATGCGCGGTGGCGAACAGAAAGTGGCCCGGGCCTACGTGCTCTACCGGGAGGAACACGCCCGCCAGCGCGCCATCGATGAGCCCATGGAAGCCCACCCGCACCTCACCGTGAAAAAGGCCAGCGGCGAGATCGCCCCCCTGGACCTGGGCCTGATGAAACTGCAGGTGGAACAGGCTGCCACCGGCCTGGAAGGCATCAACGGCGACTCCCTGGTGGAAGACGCCCTGCGCAACCTCTATGACGGCATCGACGAAACCGAGGTGCTCTCCGCCCTGGTCATGACCGCCCGCGGCCGCATCGAGCAGGAGCCGGACTACAGCGCCGTCACCGCCCGCCTGCTGCTGGAACAGCTCCGCCTGGAAACCACCGGCGCCCTGGGGCTGTCGACCCAGTCGAGTCTCGCCGAGGTCTATCCTCAGGCGCTGACCGCCTTTATCCACGAAGGCATCCGCTACGAACTGCTGGACGAAGCGCTGGCGGCTTTTGACCTGGAACGCCTGGGTGAGGCCCTGCAACCGGAGCGGGACCAGCAGTTCGGCTTCCTGGGCCTGCAGACCCTGTACGACCGCTACTTCCTGCACTGGGACAAGGCGCGGCTGGAACTGCCCCAGGTGTTCTTCATGCGCGTGGCCATGGGCCTGGCCCTGCGGGAGGATGACCCCAACGCCCGCGCCATCGAGTTCTATGACCTGCTGTCCAGCTTCGACTACATGGCCAGTACGCCCACGCTGTTCAACAGTGGCACCCGCCACTCCCAGTTGTCCTCCTGCTACCTGACCACGGTGCAGGACGACCTGGAAAGCATCTACGGCGCCATCCGCGACAACGCCATGCTGTCCAAGTGGGCCGGCGGCCTGGGTAACGACTGGACGCCGGTCCGCGCCCTGGGCTCCCACATCAAGGGCACCAACGGCGAGAGCCAGGGGGTGGTGCCGTTCCTGAAAGTGGTCAACGACACCGCCGTCGCCGTCAACCAGGGCGGCAAGCGCAAGGGCGCGGTGTGCGCCTACCTGGAAAGCTGGCACCTGGACATCGAGGAATTCCTGGAACTGCGCAAGAACACCGGCGACGAACGCCGCCGCACACACGACATGAACACCGCCAACTGGGTGCCGGACCTGCTGATCGAACGCATGCGCAACGACCAGGACTGGACCCTGTTCTCCCCCAGCGACGTGGGCGACCTGCACGACCTGTATGGCAACGAGTTCCGTGAGCGTTACGAGCACTACGAGGCGCTGGCGGAGCAGGGCCGGATCAAACTGTCCAAGAAAGTCTCCGCCAAGCAGCTCTGGCGCAAGATGCTCACCGTACTGTTCGAAACCGGCCACCCCTGGATCACCTTCAAGGACCCCTGCAACCTGCGCTCGCCCCAGCAGCACCGGGGCGTGGTCCACAGCTCCAACCTGTGCACCGAGATCACCCTCAACACCAGCGAGGACGAAATCGCCGTGTGCAACCTGGGCTCCGTCAACCTGGCCGCCCACGTGAAAGACGGCGAGCTGGACGTGCAGCGCCTGGAACGTACCGTCAGCCGCGCCGTCCGCATGCTCGACAACGTTATCGACATCAACTACTACGCCGTGCCCCAGGCACGCAACTCCAACCTGCGCCACCGCCCGGTGGGCATGGGCCTGATGGGCTTCCAGGATGCCCTGTACAAGCTGGGCGTACCCTACGCCAGCCCGGAAGCCGTGGAATTCGCCGACGTGGCCATGGAGCAGATCAGCTACTTCGCTATCCGCTCCTCCGCCGAACTGGCCGGTGAACGCGGCGCCTACGAAAGCTACGAAGGCTCCCTGTGGCACCAGGGCATCCTGCCCATCGACTCGGTCAGCCTGCTACGGGAAAACCGCCGGGAAGGGGACTGCAGCGTCGACACCACGGCCCGCCTGGACTGGACCCCGGTGCGCGAACTGGTGGCGAAGCATGGCATGCGCAACAGCAACGTCATGGCCATCGCCCCGACTGCTACCATCTCCAACATCGTGGGCGTTTCCCAGTCCATCGAACCGGCGTACCAGAACCTGTTCGTCAAATCGAACCTGTCCGGCGAGTTCACCGTGGTGAATCCCTCCCTGGTCCGAGACCTCAAGGCCGAGGGCTTGTGGGACAACGTCATGGTTAACGACCTCAAGTACTTCGACGGCAGCGTGCAGCAGATCGACCGCATCCCCGACGAGCTCAAGGCCCGCTACGCCACCGCCTTCGAGATCGACGCCCGCTGGCTGGTTGAAGCCGCCGCCCGCCGCCAGAAATGGCTCGACCAGGCCCAGAGCCTCAATCTCTACATGGCTGAACCCAACGGCCGCAAGCTGGACGACCTGTACCAGCTGGCCTGGGAACGCGGCCTGAAAACCACCTACTACCTGCGCTCCCTGGGCGCCACGGGCGCTGAAAAGACGGCACCGGTCGCCGCGCCACAGCCGCAGGTATGCAGCATCGACGATCCTGACTGCGAAGCGTGTCAGTAACCGCTTAAGCTGGCAGGTATACCGGCAGCTTCGATGTAACCATCCCCTCTCCCCTGGAGGGAGAGGGCCAGGGAGAGGGGGAAGGCGGCCAAGCTGCGGAGTTAATGTCCCCACCCTCTCCCCAACCCCTCTCCCGTCAAGGGAGAGGGGCTAACACCGGCATTCTGGTAGCCCGTTTTCCAAAGGAGATCCCCCATGCTTAACTGGGACGACGAACCAAAACCCCAAAGCAAACCCACCAACACCGAAGGCCCAGCCCCGGTCAACGTCGACGACAAACGCGTCATCAACGGCGAAACCGACATCAACCAGCTGGCCCCGTTCAAGTACCCCTGGGCCTGGGAGTACTTCATGAACGCCAACAAGAACCACTGGACCCCCCTGGACGTCAACATGGCCCAGGACGTCCACGACTACCACCACCGCCTCAACCCGGCGGAAAAACACGTCTACGAGAACGTACTGGCCTACCTCACCACCTCCGACATCCTCGCCATGCGAAACATCGGCCTGGCCGTCATGGAAAAGATGAGCGCCCCGGAACTGCAGATCTACCAGGCCCGCCAGGTCTACGAGGAAGCCATGCACACCTGGGCCTACCAGCACTGCATCGAAACCCTCAACCTCGACCAGAGCGAAATCTACAACCGCTACCGCGTAGTACCGGCCATCAACGGTAAGATCCAGATGGCCAACCGCCGCCTGGACGCCGCCATGCGCTCCGACATGAACCTGCGTAACCGCGACGACCTGCAGGAATTCATCATGTCCTACCTGTTCTTTGCCGCCGTGTTCGAGGGCGCCTGGTTCTACAACGGCTTCAGCCCCATCTTCGCCCTGCAACGCCGGGGCCTGATGCGCGGCACCGGTGAACAGCTCCAGTACATCCTGCGGGACGAGGCCATGCACTTCTCCTTCGGCCTGAAAGTGGTCAACCAGATCCTGGAGGAAGAAAACATCACCCTCGACCCCAAAGCCGTACGCGACATGTGGGACGAGTCCGAAGCCGCCGAGAGGGACTACGCCAACTACATCCTGCGGGACCCGATCCTGGGGTACTCCGCCGAATACCACCACGAACAGTTCCGCTTCGTCGCCAACCGCCGCGCCCGCACCGTTGGCCTGGAAGAACCCTTCCCCGGGGCGAAGAACGTCTCCCCCTGGCTGGACGAACAGGCCACCATGCGCAAGGAGAAGAACTTCTTCGAGACCCGGGTGATCGAGTACCAGACCGGGGCGCAACTGGAGTGGTAAGCAGGGACCATTGGGCGTCGGGGGAATAGCACCGGCCCCCGATGGCAGATGGATTGGGATCTGTGATGCCGGTTGTTGAAATGATTCACTTGTCGCTGCAAACTGCTCGCTGAAGATTGTCGCCTGGCGATCTTCAGGGAACAGGTGTAGCACAAGGAATAGTGGAAGCACGCATTAACTTTTTCCTTGTACGTTGTCGACCCCTGCCGTCTCTTCGGTGCTACTAGCGATTTAACAAGGAACTGTTATGCGTGATGATCTGCTCATCCCCATCGTTTTTCCGGACTACCTTATTTCCGTCCCAACACCCAGAAGAAATGTGGACTTTCTCCCTTGGTTTGAGTTCGACGATTTCTCCATCCCCGCCACAAAGTGGTTGAAAAAGCCGGCTTTGAAACACCGTGGATGATAGATCCAAGACCAAATTCATACATCGGCGAATTTCGGGACGACTATGTGGATTTGAACTTTGCACCAAAAAACCGCGTCCTGGAAATAGAAGGCAGGGGGGCTATCAACCAATGAAGACCGTTCTGGTTGTAATGCTGATTTTTATGCTATCAGCCTGTGATGTGGTGCCTGTATCCGATCCGGAAAAGCCAGCGACAGTACCTGAATCCGCTTTCTGGGTGGGCGGCGACGATGGCGGTGTCTTTGTGACGGTTTCCAAGAAGGGAGAATCCTATCAGGGCACTATCTACTGGCAAGATGGCGAAATCTGGTACGAAGGCCCCCTTGAGTTTTCGGGCGAGAAAGGTAAAGAACCCGATATTGATGACCCGGAAATTTACATGGGGTGGGATGGTGACGACCTTCTACTCCAAGGTGGGGAGGCACTCAGTATTCCCTAGCTTATGTTGCTGACCCTTTGAAACTAAACCATCATGCTGGTATGCGGCAGGGACTTTGTCGAAGCAAAATTCAATAGTCCGGAATACCGTGACTATCAGAGGGAACAGCAGAAAAGCACTGACCGCATCAACCATGTAACGGATGTGTTGTGGGCGGTGTTGGGTGTTCGGCGTAGAAGGTAGACTGTCTGGAAAACTCTATTCAGTGAACCTTCATGCCAAGAACCTTCTACCGCCGCGGCCCTGACCACCGCGGCGGCGCCACCGTTACCTTCCTGCATGTCCGGCGCCGGTTCCAGTTCCGCACCGTCGAGATCGGCCGCTGGGTCACCGAACCGGAAAAACAGCGCAGCGCGGCCCTGTTCTACGACGCCCTGTGCGACCTGATGACCATCCTCGGCGGCACCGAAAGCCTTATCTCCCTGCGCGGCACCCTGGCCCTGCAATACGGCATCGGCGGCCAGCCCGGCGTGTCCGCCCACTACACCCCCGCCACCCGCAGCTTCGCCCTGGCCAAGAACGCCGGCCCCGGCAGCATCGCCCACGAATGGTTCCACGCCTTCGACCACTACATCGCCGACAAACTGTTCGAACGCAGCGGCAAGGGCGCCTTCGGCTCCACCCTCTGGCTGACTCGAGACGACGCCATCCAACACCCCCTCAACCAACGGCTGGAAGCCTGCTATCAGGCCATCCTCCTCAACGACACAGGCACCGAACCCAGCGAGCTCTTTCAGAAGTCCGCTGTGGCGGACAAGGCCGCCGGCGTCCACTACTTCAGCAAACCCGAAGAACTCTGCGCCCGGGCCTTCGAAGCCTTTGTGCAGGATGCCGACTGCAAGAACGAATTCCTGGTGAAAGGCACCCGGGAAACCGATGAGGCAAGAATGGGCCTGTATCCGCAGGGGAGCCAACGGGAGAAAATCAACGCCGCGTTCCGGGATTACTTCTCAAGCCTCGGGAGGGCATTGCAGCGCACGGATGCCTGAAGGCTGGAGTTCAGCGAACGTGTTTGTAAAACTCCGTGAATTGCACAGGAAATGCCGATAACCATCTGATAGGGTTGAAAGTAGAAGGTGGACCTGTGGAGTTATACGCCCATTGATACTCTCCGGGAGTGGTCCGTGCCGGGGCGTATAACTCCGGCGGAATCTATGGGGGCGAGTCTTAATCTTATGAATTACGAGCGTTTTCCGGGATCCATGGCTGGCCGATTTTTGGAATTATACGAACGGGTGTTATACGACGGCGTTCGTATAATTAGCTGTTATGTATCACCAAGGGGCAAGATTTCGAATGAGAAAAATGGCGCTGTCCTGTTGTATGCTTTTCAACCTTTCTGTGCCCGTTAGTCAAGCCGCAGATTCGGAAACAGACCAACTAATGGCCGAAATTGGGAAGCTTCAGCTTGATTCCCTTCCCGGCGACAATATCGACAGGAACGGAGACGGCCGGCCAGATCTCTTTTTTCAGCATGAAGGTGAGTATCTTTACGAGTTAGTCGATAACAACTTCGATGATTCGGTTGACGAAAGCTGGAAATATAATCAGGACGACGTTCTTGTCTCAGGGCGGGTAGACGAGAACTTTGACGGTATCCTAGAAACCGAGCTGGTTTACAGGGATTTTTTGCTCTTCCGGGTGTTCTCGGATACAGATAGGAATGGCGTTGTGGATCTCGCTACGGAATTTAATGATGGTGCCCGTTCGTTTTCCGAGAAGTTCTACCACTCCTCAGAGCAGAATCAGATTGGGAGAGTCGAATTTCGCTACGGCTACCCTAGTGGCCCTGAAGAGCTAAGAAAGACAGAACTCTCAGAAAAGGAGTTTCAAGAGCTTTGGCGTGGCCAGCAGTAATCACATAACCAATACAGGCAAGGGACGCGCCTTGCGTCGCGCCCCTGCTGTCGGCGTTAAGGTTTCGTAGGTATGAATAAAACTGAGTCACTAGTT
This sequence comes from Marinobacter shunpengi, assembly GCF_045449715.1. Classification (NCBI taxonomy): domain Bacteria; kingdom Pseudomonadati; phylum Pseudomonadota; class Gammaproteobacteria; order Pseudomonadales; family Marinobacteraceae; genus Marinobacter; species Marinobacter shunpengi. The sequence continues at coordinate 6,958 of NZ_JBJJLA010000025.1, forward strand.
TCCGGCGAAAGCTTCACCTACGAACTTTTATGGTCATGCTGCAAGCAGCAAATGGCTATGGCCAGGAGTAGCGAACAAGGTAGCCACTACTTCTACCTTACAGCCATGACTATGGCGTACTTTACCTTTGAAGCATATGTTAATCATGCACTTAGTTGTGTTGCCCCTGAGATTTTCGAGAATGAGAAGGCGCATTTTTCAAAAGGTGAGTATTCAGGAGCGCCGGGGAAATTGAAGAAGCTTTGTGAGCTGAGAGGATTCGACCTGCCGGACACCTCTCGGAGGCCATACCAGAGTATCAGGTTGCTCCAGAATCTCAGGGATGTCGTTGCTCACGGAAAAACGCATACCTTTGAGTCTCGTGTTAAGCATTTAATCGGCGAGAATCCATCAGTTGTCGAATCCAAGTTCGACAAGTTTGTTTCGGCAAAGCAAGCAACAATGTGCTTGGACGACACCCAGGAATTTATTTGCTGGTTCAACTCCCAGCTACGAGCCTCGTTTTTTGACTGCGGACTTTTGGTGTCGCCTCTTTCCGGATTTCATGGGCACTCAAACGCAGAATATGTCGAAGAACCTTAACAATCACAGGCACGGCGACGTCTACTACTTTGCGGCTTCGCCTCCATTCCGTAGCCGCGCATACTGGCTGGCGTTAGCGTTTTCGGGAGATAGCAATGCCTTTTGTTCAAACCAAAGGTCCCAAACAAGGGCTTTGTAATATCTGCAGGACGCATGGCAAGCTGACTGAAGACCATGTGCCACCTAAAGGCACGATTAAATTTCCTAGAATGACTCTCTACGGCATTAGCGAGGTGCTCAATGCAAAAGCAGAAAAAGATCGAAGGGGTAGAGATTTTCAGCAAGGCGTTAAGTTCCGAAGTATTTGCTCCGTCTGCAATAACGATTATCTTGGTGGACTCTACGACCAAGAATTAAAAAATTTCGCAAACAACGTAGGCTCTTACTTACACAGCTTGGTGGCTCGCCCTAATACGACCAATTTTCCGGTTGTGCCGGGTAAGATTATTCGTGCTGTGTGTGGCCACATTCTCGCGCTTGGAGTCGAACGTTTTCCGCGGGGAGATATGGGCGATGCTATGGCGGATTTGGTATTAAACCCAGATAAAGAAATCCCAGACAGCCTCCACTTTTACTACTGGGTCTATCCATTCTGGGATCAAGTGGCGATTCGTAATTTTGGTTTTCTTGTTCACACCGGCACACCGCCATTGGTTAGCTCCGTTTTAAAATTTTTTCCGCTGGCATTTATGGTTCTTTGGGAGCCAGCTACGGACTTCAGGAGTTCGCTCATCAGGCTAAATGACTACTGTGTAGGTGCGGGCAATAATCGGGTGGATATTCCGTTTCGCCTCACAAACATTCCGCCGCAGCGCTTCCCTGAGGCTCCTGGCGATTCTGGTGTTACGCTGCATGGTAGCGATTCGTACTTTTCGAGCAGGTTGCGCAGACCATGAACTACGCTAACCAATCGCTTAAGTACGTTCCCGGCGTAGCGGCCGTCCACCGGACGTCCCTTACGGGCCGCCGCTTAGCTTCGCGTTGAGGCTGTAGAAAAAGGCCGAAGGCCTATCTGGAGTCGAAATTGATCAAGAAATGAGCTAAAAATACGGCATATTCTTGAAATCTGGAACACTCATGGCCGAAAACGCATCCAGATTTTACGTAGGGGCACGATCAAAAATAGGGGCGGGACTTTTCCTACAGCCTCGTTAGGCGTCATAGGAGAGTCCTGATGGGCATGACTCCAAAAGAATTCTTCGAGTCCTTCGTGGAGGGAAATCTCGAGGATTGCCAAGAAGATCCTGGTTCAGTGCGCCGGGCATTCAATGCCGCAATTAGCGCTTCGCATTTGGCCGATCAATGGCACACATTCAATCAAAGACACAACCCCAACCTTGTGTCAGGGTTCAAGGATATCGGCCAGCTCGTTGAGCACCTATCGCAAGCGACGTCCGGCGCCTTCCGCGACGTCAGAAGCATTGCAAACGCGTACAAGCATCTATACACAGACAGTAGCTCCAGACACGGAGCTCGCTCAACTATTGACTCATCTGGCGCAATTACATCCGTCGAGCAGCTAGGCGGATCGGAGGTAGTAAAGGTTGAGGAGGAGTATGGAGACACATCGTCAAAGGTGGTCTTCACCCGACGGGATGGTTCAACGCTAGACTTTCTTCCCGTACTAGAAAAAGTCGTTGACTACTGGCGCAGTTCTATCGCGTGATGGCGCCTAACAATTCGTTGGGGGAAGTCCACCATCCACTCCGCTTCGCGGTTTAATTCAGGCATTAGAGGGTTTCATGGAAACGATGGAGATTGAGGACAGATTCAGAGAAAAGCTGGAAAGCAGAGCTGACATTGAAGTTGCGATCTATCGAGATGACTATAACGTTCTCTGTGTCTCCACTCGTTCGCCATGCGCTGACATTGGGCAACTGGTCGCAAGAGTTGAATCTAGAGCTATCGTACTCTCCTGCAACATTGCGCACTCCCACGTTGATGCGGCAGAGATGGAGCGGAGAGGCTATCCAGAACCAGTAGAAGCAATGCTGAATGAAGCGGTTTCGAATTTCGTCGATCTCGTTGAAAATCAGGCCTTCTTGTTAAGGAGGATCGCCCCCAATGGAGCCGTTATATCCAGTGGTTGGGGACCAATCTCAGCAATTAACGATAAGAACGAGAAGTTCGATAGGATGCTTGCGGAGACATACGGAGGCCCGATCATCGAAGAAAGGTGGCTCTGGTCGGGAAAAATTGATGAAACCCTCTAATCATTGCATGTTGGCGGACTGATTTTCCGCTGTGCTCCAAACCATCCGCAAATGTAAGCGTTAACTGCTCTAAATAGCGAAATAAAATGGAATTTGTAGCCGTTTTCCTGTTGTCGATAGTCTATTTTGTTGTTTTGCTGCTTGTTCCTGTCCTTATGGCTGCAGAACTCGCGTGCATAATGATTCTGTCTTACGGTCTGTTTTTGCGGTTTTTCGAGCCCAGGCAATATCGCTTGTTTCGCTTTTTCAGAAACGTCGGGGCCTTGCGCCTTTTGGTGACGCCAGTACTTTTGACGCTGGCTTCTGGTCTTTATCTTGCCAGCCAAACATGCTGCAAAAACACATTCGCCACTTTCCTCTTCAACGTTCAGCTGGTGGTTTGGGGTGTGGGTATAGCTGTCCTGGTTTCTGCAATAGCATTGCGACAGCTCTTTCGGTGGCTGAGGTTTTAGCAGTTAACAAGTGACTGTGGTGCCAACACCCGTAGTTGTCCCAACGTCACCGTCAAGAAGCAAAGACTATGGAAATTGTTCCTCTAGCTGACAAGAAGGAGTTCATTCTGGAGTTGGCGGAGCTTCACCATGGCGAGTGGAGTCATTTTAATCCGTCGCTTACTCTGGAAAAGCGGGCTGAAGCAATTGCTAAAGCCGCGGGACGAGAGGGTGTTCCGTCAATATTTGTTGCTATGTCAGGAGGTCAATTGGTTGGTTCAGCAGCCCTGGTTCAGCAGGACATGGACACCAGGCGTGATTTATCCCCTTGGCTGGCTGCCGTTTATGTCAAAGAAGGCTTCCGACATCAAGGAATCGCTACGGAACTGATCGCTCGATGCGAAAGGGAGGCCGTCAAATCAAAGGCTGATACCTGGTACCTCTACACGGAATTCGCGTCCAGGCTCTATGAGAAACTTGGCTGGCGTCATATGGAACGTTGTGAATATAAAGGCGTAGTGGTCAGCGTCATGTGTAAACAGATTGCCTGTTAACAATTACAGTGCCGGTGCAGGAAACTGGCGGGGCCGCTTAACCAGACACTTGTTTCGTGCATACATGCCAGGGAACACTAACCAGGCCGTTCGAGCGCTCTGCAGTGCCTGACCTGGCCATCGCAGGTCCATTGCGAACCTACCCCTTCCAGGCTGGGCGTTATCTGCCGCGCCAGATTATTTTCTCTCTCAGAAACCTCAAAGTTGGACTAGGATGTCAGGGGACGTGATTCGAGCGACCTGATCGTAATGTCGGCGGGTTTGTCTGTGCCGTCGCTGATGGAACCTTCGACAAGCGGTCAATCACCAACAAGGGGCGACTCCGTTGGGGACCCCTTCTGGCAAATCAGGAGCGACCAGCATGGGTAGACTAAATGACAAGGTAGTCGTCATTACGGGTGGGACGGGCGGTATTGGCAAAGTGACCGCAGAGCTGTTTCTGAACGAGGGAGCCTCTGTCGTCGTGGTAGACCTGGACCAGTCAGCCATCGATAAAACCGTGTCAGAACTGGCTGTCCACGGCCCGGTCACTGGCGTCAAGGCGGATGTCAGCAAGGAGGATGAGGTAGCCGCCTACGTAAAAGCCGCCGTCGATACTTACGGCCGGATCGACGTGTTCTTCAACAATGCGGGCATCGAGGGCAAAGTGGCCCCCATTCCCGAACAAGCCATCGAAGATTTCGACAAAGTCTTTGGCGTGAACGTCCGAGGGGTGTTTCTCGGGCTCAAACATGTGTTGCCGGTGATGTACCAGCAGAAATCCGGCTCGGTCATCAACATGTCGTCCGTTGCCGGCCTGACTGGCAGTGCAGGCGTCGCCCCCTACGTCGGCTCCAAACATGCAGTGGTCGGCATTACCAAGTCAGCCGCCCTGGAGGCAGGCCCCAACAACGTGCGCGTTAATTCGGTTCACCCTTCGCCGGTGAACACTCGCATGATGCGGTCGCTGGAGGAAGGCTTCAACCCGGGACATGGGACCGAGGCCAAAGCAGCTCTGGAACAGGGGATCCCCCTGGGCCGCTACGCGGAGTCCATTGATATCGCCAACTGCGTTCTCTTCCTGGCGTCGGACGATTCCAGCTTTGTGTCAGGTTCGATGTACCGGATTGATGGCGGGATGTGTGCGGACTGAGTTTCCGCATCACCGGAGTGAGTTGGCGCCCTCGACGGTGCCTGGTTTGTTTGCCGGACCCCGTGACTGGCCCCGCTGCTGTCCGATTTCATACCCGAGGCTTTGGCGCTCGGTGCCACATTTGTTGCCTGCAGAAAGCCGCTGATCGTCGGAGGCGGGGTCTTTCTCTGTCGGCAGGGAAAGGCAAAGGTTAAATTGAAGAAAGATGGATGGACCGTTGTCACCAGTGATAAGAAACTGTCTGCACAATGGGAGCATACGATTGCCGTAACATCGGATGGCTATGAGGTCCTTACACTCCGCGAGGAGGAGTGTATCCATTAATGACAGGAGTCTGTTCATGCAGCCGAAAGACATCGTGGCGCAGTTCATCGATCATATCCATGACCAGCGTTTTGACGAGGCGAAGGCCTTGCTGGGCGCTGAGGGGTTTGAGTTTGTAGGCCCGAATATGCGTTTCCTCAGTGCGGATGACATGCTGTCGTACCAGTTTGGTATGGCGGCTATCCAGAAGGACCTGATCGTCCGCCAGCTCAGTGCCGACGGGGAGCATGTGTTTGCCATCCTGGATTACCAGACCCACTTTGAACCGATCGGTGATGTTCGGCTCGCCGTCTGGTTCCGGGTCCAGAACGACAAGATCCAGACGGTCGAAGCCTTCTACAACGCGGCGGTGGTTGAAAACATGCTGGGGGGCAACCTGCCGTCAGCCGACTGAACAATAGCGGATGCAAAGGAGATATAAAGTCATGGACGCAAAAGTCGCCGTTTTCGGCCACCTTCGGTTCCCACCGGAAGCCATGGGGGCCGTCAGGCCTCACCTGCTGGCATTCGTGGAGGCTACCCGGCGCCACGATGGCTGTATCGCCTATGACGTTGCCGAGGATCTCACCGACCCGGGGCTGATCCGCTTTTCCGAGCTGTGGCCGAGTCAGGAATCCCTGGATGCTCACCTTGTGGCACCGCATATTGGTCCCTGGAGGGACGCGGCGAAGGGGTTGGGCCTGATGGACCGGAAGTTTACGGCCTACGGGATTGCCTCGTCCCGCGCCGTCTAGGTCTGGCACCGGGCCAGAAGAGCCCGGCCCGGTGCCTTCACCTACCAGAAATGCCAACATCCCTTCTGTCAGCCGGTTATGAGAACAACAACAATGAATGATGTGTCCTTTGCCTCCCGTGGGAACGGGGTTTCTGTAGTCTGGTGGGTGGCGTTTGTCGCTTCTGGTCTGGCGTATATAGCCCTGCGGGGTGCTATCCCGGTCCAGTGGGGCTGGCTGGTCAAGATTATCCCCATTGCCCTGTTGTTATTTCGGAGCCTGTCGGAAGCTCGCGGAAAGCCCCGGGCTTTTCTGGCGGCTGGTCTGCTGCTGTCGGCAACAGGCGATGTGTTGCTGAGCCTGGAGGGGCTATTCATTCCCGGGCTGGGCGCTTTTCTGTTGGCGCAGCTGACCTACGCGGCACTGTTCCTGTCGCAATTCCGCTGGCGAGTCAGCCGTCTGCCCTGGGTGGTGCTCGTTGTGGGCTATGTGCTGGCCTGTAGTGTGTTGGTTCTGCCGGAAACCGGTAACCTGCAGTGGGTCATCACCGCCTACATGGTCGCCATCAGCCTGATGGCCCTGGCCGCCGGTTTCCGGAACGACCGGCAGTTCCTCTGGGTCGCCATGGGCGCGTTGGTGTTCATGGTCAGCGATACGCTGATCGCGGTGAACACGTTTGTCTCGCCCTTCCCCTTCGCGGATGCTGCCATCATGGTCACCTACTACCTGGCTCAGGCATTGATCGTGCTGGGGATTATCCGGCATAACCGGGAGAAGGCTGGCCGGTAGCCCCATACGGACAGGCCATTCCCGGGACTTTCCCGGCGGCCCGGTCGATTCGTGGTATCGTTCGAGCACGATAAGCATTTTCGTGGCAGTTCAACGGGTAACAGGCTTGATATCAAGACTTCCAAAATGGATTGAGTACGGGGCCTTTGTGCTGGCCCTGGTGGCCGGGTTTATCAATGCGATTGGTCTGCTGGGCTTTGAACATCAGGCAGTGTCCCATCTGTCCGGCACGGCCACCCTGCTGGGCACCTCGGTGTTGGGGAACTCGGCCACCGTCAGCCTGTACCTCGCCGGGATGTTGTTCGCGTTCTTCCTGGGCGCCTCGTTATCAGGCTATCTGCTCCATGGCAGTACCCTGAGGCTGGGGCAGCATTACGACACGGCGCTGGTGGTGGAGTCGCTGCTGCTCTTCGGGGCGTTCTATCTGCTGTCCGGTGGCTCCGTCTTCGGTATGTTCGCAGCGTCGGCGGCCTGCGGCCTCCAGAATGCCATGGCCACCCAGTACAGCGGCGCGGTAGTGCGCACCACCCACCTGACCGGGATCTTCACGGATCTGGGCATGATGCTGGGGGCTTTCCTGAGAGGGGAGGGTTTTGATCGGCGCAAGGCATTGCTGTTCCTGATCATTATCTCCGGATTTATTGCGGGGGGTACTCTGGGAGCCATGCTGTTTGAGGCTCTGAGGTTTAAATCTCTGCTGGTGCCCGGCACGGTGTGCCTGGTGCTGGCAGGCTGCTATCGGCTCTACTCGGCCAGGTATCGACAGGTGTCTGACCAGTAACTCGGTGGCCATACAGTCGCCTGGTCTACCATCGCACGGGAACTCGCCAGGGTGTGCGTGCTCATACAGCGGAAGGAGGATTTCCCCATGAACACCAATGTAATCACCGTGTCGGTCCTGTTGCTGGCACTGACGAGCCCGGTCGTGTTGGCGGCAGAAACGTCAGACTACACCGGGCAGGAACAACGGGCGATCAAGGCACTGTCGGAAACGGAGGTCGCTGACCTGCTGGACGGCAAGGGCATGGGTTACGCGAAGGCAGCGGAACTCAATGGCTACCCCGGGCCGGCCCATGTTCTGGAACTGGGCGACAAACTGAACCTGACGCCGTCACAACGGGAACGCACCCAGGCCATTTTTGACCGCATGCAGGCATCGGCCCAGGCTCTGGGTGCGGAGCTGGTGGCGGCGGAAAGCGCCCTGGATCGTGCGTTCGGAGACCGTAGCGTTGACGAATCGACGTTGTCGGAACGGGTGGCGGACATCGCCCGCATCGAATCCCAACTGCGGGTGGTTCACCTGAGGGCCCACCTTGAGCTGACCGGCCTGCTGGATGACCACCAGGTTGCCCGGTACAGCGTGCTGCGGGGCTATGTCGATGTCGACCCGCACCGGGGCGGGCATGGCCACCACCAGGGACATTAATGGCAATGGGCCTGTGCTGCTGAGTCGGTGTCCCTCGGGTATCGGGAAATGATGATCAAATCGGTTCAGTCGGTAGCAGAGGGACACATTGATGGACGACCGTGAGCGCCAGCGCCTGATCGAGGAGGCCATCCCCGACGTCCGTGACGGCCTCACCCGTACCGAGCGGCTGATCCTGTACGTACTGAGCGAGACCCAGAAGGAGCTTGGCGGGCGCAATGTGCCCACCGTCATGCTCTACGGTCGGGTGGTGGAGTACATCAATATCACCGAGCAGGAGCTGCACCTGTACCTGGATCGTCTCGGCGTGAAGGGGGATGGAACCTAACGGCTGCCCGATCAGCGGCTGTCCGGGGCCAGGCGGTAGCGGCGCTCGGGCCGCCCGACGGTGCCGTAGGTCACTTCCGCGGTCAGTTCGTCGGTGCTTACCAGGTATTCCAGGTAGCGGCGGGCGGTGGTGCGTGAGGCGCCGATCTCCTGGCCCACGGCTTCCGCGCTCCAGTCCCCGTTGGTGCGGACCACCTCGCGGATCTTGTCCAGGGTGAGGGCGTCGATGCCCTTGGGCAGGCGGGGGGCGGCGGGTTCCCCGGTGGATTCCGGCGGCGTGCGGGGCAGCAACGCGTCCACTTCCTTCTGGGCGACATCACCCAGGCTGTCCAGGGTCTCCCGGTGCTCGCGATAACGCTGGATCGCCGCCTGCAGGCGCTCGAACACCAGCGGCTTGAGGATATAGTCGAACACGCCGCCCCGCAGGGCACTGCGCAGGGTATCCACTTCCTTGGCGGCGGTAATCAGGATGACATCGCTGGGGCTGTCGCTGGCCCGCAGTTCCCGCAGCAGTTCCAGGCCATTGCCATCCGGGAAGTACACATCCAGCAACACCAGGTCCGGGCGCAGCACGTCGATCTGGTCCCGGGCGTCGGCGAGGGTGTGGGCCAGTCCGCACAGTTCCACGCCGTCCATGCGTTCCACAAAACGCCGCTGGATCTCGGCAATCTGGGTATCGTCTTCAACAATCAACAGGCGAATGGTGTTCAAACGGCGTTAACCTCGCTGCATCCGGCGGTTCGGGTCGGATTCGGGCACCTTTGACAGGTACAGTGTAAACCGGCTGCCGGACGGCTGCAGCGACTCCACTGTCACCGAGCCGCCCCACCGGTCCACGAACTGGCGCACCAGGTACAGGCCGATGCCACGGTCGCCGTCACCCTTGCCACTGACGCCGCGTTCGAAGATCCGGTCCTGCTGGTCGGCGGGAACGCCCGGCCCCTGGTCCTCCACTTCAAAGATCAGGTCGTGGCCCAGGTCGGTCATGCTCAGGTGCACGATGCCACCTTCGCCCCGGTGCTGTCGCGTGGCTTCCAGGGCGTTGTCGATCAGGTTGCCCAATGCACTGACCAGTTGGTCCCGGGGCAGGCTGTCGGGCACGTCCGCCATCTGGCTGTCCGGGTCGATCACCAGGCGCAGGCCCATCTCCCGGGCGCGGTTGTACTTGCCCAGCAGGCAGCCGGCCAGCACCGGGTCCGGTACCGCTTCCAGCAACAGGTGGATCAGGGCCTGGTGATCACTCACTTCGCTGCCAATCAGCGCCAGGGCCTCGTCGTTGGCGCCAATCTGGATCAGCCCGGCAATGGTGTGCAGCTTATTGGAGTACTCATGGGTCTGGCTGCGCAGTGTGTCCGCGTACTGCTGGATGCGGGTGAGCTGGCGGCTGACCTGGTCCAGCTCGTCCCGCAGCCGGAAACTGGCCACTACGCCAATAATTTCGTCCCCCTGTCGCACCGGCAGCCGGTTGACGATCATCTGCCGGCCCTTGAGCCACACTTCCTGGTCGAAGGCGGACTCGCCGGTTTCCAGCGCTGCCATCAGGTTGTTGTCCGGCAGGATATCGCCAATGGGTTGGCCCGCCAGTCGGGTGTCCGGGTCCAGCCCCAGGGTTTTGATGGCGGTGCGGTTAAAGGTGGTGATGATGCCGTCGCGGTTGATGGCGATAATGCCTTCCCGCACCGACTGCAGGGTGGCGTCCCGTTCCTGGAACAGGCCGGCGATCTCCTCCGGCTCCAGGCCGAAGATGGCCCGCTTGAAGCGCCCGGCAATCACCATGGCGGCCAGCACGCTGCCCACCAGCATCAGTCCCATCACCGTGTAGAGCACCAGGTTGTAACGACGGATCACGGAGAACACCTGCTCCAGGGAATAGCCTACCGACACAATGCCGATAATCTCGCCGTTGGCCGGGTCCACAATCGGCGATTTGCCCCGCATGGACTCCCCCAGGCTGCCCTGGGCCCTGGCAACATACGCCTGGCCCTGTTCCAGTGCCAGGGTGCCCCGGTCGCCGTCGTCATCCGCCATGGAATGGCCGATACGCGTGGGGTCGGGATGGGCCAGGCGGATGGCGTTGTGGTCGCCGATCACGATGAACAGGGCTTCGTTGGTCTCCGCCAGACGATCGGCCAGGGTAGTCAATGCTCTGGAATCGCGCTCACGCACGCCCTCAATCACCGCCGGCATGGCCGCCACGGTCTTGGATACCATCAGCGCCCGCTGGCCGATCTCGTCGTACAGGGACTCACTCAGGTAGTAGCCGGCAAAACCGCCGATCAGGCCGGTCTGCAGGGCGCTGACCAGTCCCAGCACCAGGATCATCCGGGTTTTCAGTTTGAGCTTGCGGTAGGCGAACGGCATTCACTGACAACGTTTGTTATTCGGTATTGGGAGAAAGGGTACGTCAGGAACGGGGGTTTTGCCCGTGAACAATATGCACAAAACACCCGTTAAGTTCTTTAAAGGCATTACGCCCACAAACTTCATCGTTCCGTCACCGATTCGTAACCTGCGCCTTGAGCCTTCCCCCGGTTGTCACGCCTGACGCCAGAGGCACGACTCACAGGGAGTCATGCCCCGGGAAGGCACAACAACAAGATTGAGGTGCCAACGATGCTTATCAAACGATGCCTGTCATTCGTGGCCGTGGCCACGTTCAGCCTGTCTGCCCTTGCCTGGGAACCTTCCGGAAAAGTCGAATGCATTGCCCCCGCCGATCCCGGTGGCGGCTGGGATTTCACCTGCCGCAGCGTCGGCAAGGTGATGGAAGATCTCGATCTGGTTCCCCGCAGTGTGCAGACCATCAACATGGCCGGTGCCGGCGGCGGCGTGGCTTTCGCCCATACCGTCAGCAAGCGCAACGGAGAGGAGCAGGTGCTGGTAGCCGCCTCCACCGCCACCACCACCCGCCTGGCCCAGGGGCAGTTCCCGGGCGTGAACGCCGACATGGTGAACTGGATCGGTGCCCTGGGTGCCGACTACGGCATCATCGCCGTGGCCAAGGACTCGCCCTACCAGGACCTGCCATCGCTGATGGCGGCCCTTGAGGAGGACCCGCGCAGCGTGAAGTTTGCCGGCGGCAGCGCCAAGGGTGGCTGGGACCATCTCAAGGTGCTGATCGCCGCCAAGGAAGCGGGAGTTGAGGCCCTGCCGCGCATTCCCTACCTGTCCTACAACAACGGTGGCGAGGCCATGACCCAGGTGGTGGGTGGCCACGTGGACGCCTTCACCGGGGACATCACCGAGGCCCAGGGCTTCATGGACTCCGGCGACCTGCGGGTGCTGGCGGTGCTGTCCGAGGAACGCCTGCCCGGCGACTACGCCCATATCCCCACCGCCCGCGAGCAGGGCATTGATGCCCTGGGTGCCAACTGGCGCGGTTTCTACATGCCGGCGGATATTTCCGACGAGGCACAGCAGTACTGGATTGACGCCATGGACACCATCTACCAGAGCGATGAGTGGAAGGCGGTGATGCGCCAGAACGGCCTGATGCCGTTCCATATGAGTGCTGGCGAATTCGAACGCTACGTGAAGAACCAGATCCAGGACATCGAGGACCTGTCCCGGGAAATAGGGCTGGTGCGGTAATGGCTGGCTTCAACGATCGAATCTTCGGCGTTGTCATGATCGTCCTGGCCGTGGCCTACGGCTGGGGCGCCCTGCAACTGCCGGAACCGTTTGGCGGCTCCGAAGCCGTCGGGCCCGACACCTTCCCGCTGCTGCTGGCCGTGGTGCTGGGGCTGTCCAGCCTCTACATGGTGGTGCGGCCGGACCCGGACAACGCCTGGCCCTGGAGCCGTACCGGGGTGGAACTGGTGATTGCGGTGGTGGTGCTGGTGCTCTACGCCGCGCTGCTGCAGCCGCTGGGCTTCATCATCAGCACGCTGCTGGCGGTGGGCACCCTGTGCTGGCGCATGGGCGCCCGGCCCCGCAATGCCTTTACCACCGGGGGCATTGCCGGCGTGGTGGTGTTCCTGGTCTTTACCTTTGCCCTTGATCTGGCACTGCCTTCCGGCCTGCTGGCGATCCTGGAGGTGAACTGATGGAAACCCTCGGATTCCTGATGGACGGCTTTGCCGTCGCGCTGGCGCCACAGAACCTGATGTTCGCCCTGCTGGGGGCGTTCCTGGGTACCCTGATCGGTGCGCTGCCGGGCCTGGGCCCCGCCAATGGCGTGGCCATCCTGATCCCGCTGGCCTTCACCCTGGGGCTGGCGCCGGAAACCGCATTGATCATGCTGACGGCGGTCTACGCCGGGGCCATGTACGGCGGGCGTATCTCGTCGATCCTGCTGAATATTCCCGGTGACGAACCGGCCATGATGACCTGCCTGGACGGCTACCCCATGGCCCAGAAGGGCAAGGCCGCCGAGGCGCTGGCCATTTCCGCCATTGCCTCCTTCATGGGCAGCCTGATCGCCACCATTGGCCTGATCCTGCTGGCCCCTCTGCTGGCGAAGTTCGCGCTGACCTTCGGGCCGGCGGAGTATTTCGCGCTGTTCCTGCTGGCCTTTGCCACCCTCGGTGGCATCACCGGCAAGAACCCCATGAAGACCGTGGTGGCGGCCTGCATCGGCCTGATGATTGCCACCGTGGGCATGGATAACACCGGGGTGCAGCGGTTCACCTTCGGCACGCTGGAACTCTATGAGGGCGTGGACTTCATCATCGCCATCGTGGGCCTGTTCGCCATCTCCGAGCTGATGTTCTTTATCGAGGACAAGGCCGGCGGCGGCAAGGCGAAGATGGCGGTGAACAAGCTCAAGCTGTCCTGGAAGGATATCCGCGAGATCATGCCGTCCAGTATTCGTGGCGGTATCCTGGGCTTTATTGCCGGCGTGCTCCCCGGTGCCGGCGCGTCCCTGGGCAGCTTTATCGGCTACACCCTGGAAAAGAAGGTGGTGGGCAAGAAAGGCTACTTTGGCGAGGGCGACCCCCGCGGCGTGGCCGGCCCCGAGGCGGGCAACAACGGCGCCTCCAGCGGTGCCCTGGTGCCCATGCTGACCCTGGGTGTGCCCGGCAGCGGCACGACGGCAGTGCTGCTGGCGCTGCTGATTTCCCTGAACATCACCCCCGGACCGCTGATGTTCACCCAGAACGCGGACATTGTCTGGGGCGTGATCGCGGCGCTGCTGATCGGCAACTTCCTGCTGCTGGTGCTCAATATCCCGCTGGTGGGCATCTTCGTGCGGCTGCTGTCGGTGCCGCCCAAGTACTTGCTGCCGGTGGTGACCATGGTCGCCTTCGTGGGGATCTATTCCATCAGCAACACCACCTTCGACCTCTACTTCATGGTGGCGTTCGGCGTGGCGGGCTATGTCTTCCGCAAGCTGGAGATTCCGCTGGTGCCGATCATCCTCGGCCTGCTGTTGGGCCCGGAGATGGAGAAGAACCTGCGCCATGCGCTGGACCTGTCCGACGGCGACTGGACCACCCTGTGGGACAGCGGCCTGGCCGTCGGCCTGTGGGTATTCGCTGGCCTGGGGCTGATCCTGCCCTACATTGTCGGCCCATTGCTGCGGCGGCGCATGAACTCCGCAATGAAGGAGGTACCGGTCTCGGACTGAGGCCACACACGCTTTTCAGCGACCAGCAACGTTAGTCATCGTTGCCTTTTGGGGTATCAGGTAAAGCCTGGTACCCCTTTTTTCTGGCTGGCGTTCAGCTTCCCCACCGACTATTTCGCGGCAACTTCGGGCTTGCCAAGGGTAGCGACGGCCATGGCCGCCACCAGGTTGACGGCGATGCTGCCCACAATGGCCAGCGTGTAGTCCTGGCTCAGGTCATAGGCGTACCCCGCTGCCGTCGGACCCACCAGGGTGCCCAGGGCAACGCTGGTGTAGAGCACACCGATGATGCCGCTGACGTGGCGGCCACCGAAATAATCCATCACCAGTGCCGGCATCAGGGCGACGAAACCACCGTAGAAGGTGCCGAACGTCAGCCCGAAGATCGCCAGCGGCACCAGGCTGACGGAGACCGCCCAGATCACCAGGGTCGCCGCCATGCCGGCAAAGGCCAGGATCAGCGCGGTACGGCGTCCGATCAGGTCGGCCACATTGCCCAGCAGGAAACGCCCGATGGTACTGCCGACTCCCACCATGCCCAGCAAAAAGGCGCCTTCGCCCGCGCTCATGCCCTGGTCCGTGGCAAAGGGCACCAGGTGGACAAAGGGTACGAACAGGCCGAAGGAGGCAATCAACCCGGCAAAGTACAGGGTCAGGAAGGGGCGGCTGCGTATCGCCTGTTTCAGCTCGATGCCCTCGGAAACGCCGGACGGGGCGGGCTGAAGCGGTGGGCCGCCATCCGGCCCCAGGCCGCGGCTGCGGGGATCATTCACGATCAGCAGGGCCATGCTGATGCCCAGCACGGCAGAGAGAACGCCGAGGGAAATGTAGGCGCTGCGCCAGCCCAGGGTGCCAATCAGCAGGGCCGCCAGCAGGGGCATGATCAGGGTGCCGAAGCCGATCCCGCTCACTGCCAGACCGGAGGCAAAACCCCGACGGCGCGCGAACCAGCGCTGCACGGTGCCCACCGATGGCACGTAGGCGAAGCCCACCCCGAGACCGACACCCAGGCCATAGGCCAGGTAGACCTGGAGCAGACTCTGGGCGAAACCGGCCAGCACCAGGCCGCTCGCCACCAGCACCATCCCGATGATGGCCATCGGCCGGGAGCCAAACCGGTCAGCCAGGGGCCCGGTGACCACACCAAGGCCGAAATAGAGGAATCCCGCCAACGAGAACACCAGCGACACGGCCCCGCGGGACGCATTGAACTCCTGCTGCAGGGCATCCACGAAGGCGCTGAAGCTGTAGGCGGCACCGAAGCCCACAAAGGTCACGGCAAAGGCGGCGGCCACCACGTACCAGCCATAGAACAGGGGCTGACGGCCTGGGGTATCGTTATGCAGGGGCCGGGTGGTGCGGCGGGTATTGTCGGGATAGGTCATGACCGGGTCATCCTGATGAGTAGGTTACTGTTGTTTTTATAGGCTTATCTTCGTCCGCGCTTACGGATTGTGCAACCCCGCTTCCTGCTCTTGCCTGAAACAGGCCATTGACAGCGATCTCCGAATAGATGATAGTCATCATATGATGGTCGTAATCAAATGGAGAAAACGTCATGAATGCTGAAAGAACCGCCACTGAACAACCGACACCCCGGACCGGAAGTGGTCATCAGGCCGATGAGGTTTTCCAGGCCTTGATGACGCCGCAGCGGGTTCCGGCCACCGGGGAGGAACAGGCGCTGCTGGCCGGAGCGGTCAGCTTACGGGTACGGCACGGCGACAACAGACTGGCGGTCTGGCAATGGGGGCATGAAGGCCCCAGGGTCCTGCTGGTTCACGGCTGGAACAGCCGGGCGAGTCATCTGGGCCACTATATCCAGACCCTGCTGGCAGCGGGTTACCAGGTATTGGCGTTCGACGGGACCGGCCACGGGGAGTCCGAAGGCGGTCGCTCCAATGTGGTGGACCTGGGACAGGCGGTGCTCCGCGTCGTGGAAACTGCCGGTCCGGTGGAGGCGGCAATCGGGCATTCCATGGGGTCGCCGGCACTGCTGTACGCCTTTGCCCATGGTCTTGAGGTTCGCGCCAGCATTCATGTTGCCGGCCCCAGCTCCCTCAGAGGGGTGCTGTACCGGACCGCCGCTATGGCCGGGCTGGATACGGAGCAGCGGGATCGTCTGATTACCCTCATGGAAGCGGAAACCGGCATGTCAGTGGAAGAGATGGAGCTGACCCGGCTGGCCCAAGGGTTTCGTCACCCGGCGTTGATTGTCCATGACGCGGACGACCGCGAAGTGCCCGTCCAGGAAAGCCAGCAGCTTCACGCCGCCTGGACCGGGGCGACCTTGCACGTCGTTTCCGGACTGGGGCATCGTCGGGTGATCAGCGATCGCGCGGTGATTGAGCTTGGTCTGGAACTCCTGGGGCGGTACCTGCCGATCAGTCGGACCGTGGCAGAGGAGGTCGGATCATGAACGCATAACCCTGGCGGACTCCGCTACTCTGCTGATCGTTGCCTGCGTCCTGCAGGCGCTGGGTACCTGTGCCGGTTTTGTCACGGCGCGGGCCCTTATCCGGTATGTTCTCTTTGTCATCCACGTCCTATAGGATATGAGTCAGCACGTTCTCCCCGTGGTGCAACAACAGGATAGCCTGCCAGGAAGGCCCACCACCATTACCTCCGGTTACACCAACAAAGGATCCGTGAATGTCTGACGATACCTATACTCCCCCGAAAGTCTGGAAATGGGAACAGCAGGACGGCGGCAAGTTCACCAGCGTTAATCGCCCCATCGCCGGTCCTACCCATGACAAGGAACTGCCGGTTGGCAAGCATCCGATCCAGCTGTACTCCCTGGCCACGCCCAACGGCGCCAAGGTGACCATCCTGCTGGAGGAACTGCTGGAGAAGGGCATCAGGGAAGCGGAATACGACGCCTGGCTGGTGAAGATCATGGATGGCGACCAGTTTGGCAGCGGCTTCGTGGAGGTGAACCCCAACTCCAAGATCCCGGCCATGGTGGACCACAGCCAGGATCCGCCCCTGCGGCTGTTCGAATCCGGCTCCATGATGCTGTACCTGGCCGAAAAGTTCGGCGCCTTCCTGCCGAAGGACATCGCCGGGCGTACGGAGACCCTGAACTGGCTGTTCTGGCAGATGGGCAGCGCCCCGTTCCTGGGGGGTGGTTTCGGGCACTTCTATGCCTACGCCCCGGAGAAATTCCAGTATCCCATCGACCGTTACACCATGGAGGTGAAGCGCCAACTGGACGTACTGGACCGGCAACTGGCCAACAATCGGTATGTGGCCGGGGATGAATACACCATCGCCGATATGGCAATCTGGCCCTGGTACGGCCAACTGGTGACCGGCACCATCTACGATGCCCAGGAATTCATCGAGGCCCATACCTACACCAACGTGATCCGCTGGAGCAAGGAGCTTCAGCAGCGCCCGGGCCTGAAGCGCGGCCAGATGGTCAACCGGGTCTGGGGCGATCCCGCCGGTCAGCTACCTGAGCGCCATGATGCCAGCGACTTTGAGCTGAAGACCCAGGACAAGCTCGATACAGCGGAATAGCCCGTCGGGCAGGTCCCATCGCCGGATGGAGCAGGGTTCCGCTCCGTCCGGTGCTACTATCGCAGGCCCGTGATACTCGGTCACTGCTTTTGCGCACAGTCCTCAATCACCAGTGAACCCCTCTCGAACCGGATCTTGACGGGCTCCGGGGCGAACGGTTCGATATGCGCCGGAACCTCCTCCCGGGCAAACGTCGCTCGAAGGTATTCGTATACCTGTGGTTCTACGATCGGCCCCTCGTAAAAGTAGGCGGGGCCCTCTTTTTGAAAGGCCAGAACCGAGTATTCGCCGTTATAACGAGCAGGGATGGCTTCGGCGTTTTCAGAGGATATCGGGAAGATGGAGATGAAATCAGCCTGATCATCGGCTTCGAATTCATTCAGATAGTACGACCAGTCTCCGTAAGTTTCCTGAGGGGTTTGCTCGTCCGGCGCGATAACAATCATTACCGGCTGCCCTTCCTGCCAGGTTTTTTCAACATCGGCGAACCCTTCCGCCAATGCACTCATTGGACTGAACCATGGTAATACGGCGAGCGCCGCCACCAGTTGCATGAACTTTTTCATTGTCGGAACCATCATTTTTTCAACAGAATCGGCTGGTTGCGGGAAATCGAGAGTTGGTTAAAAGCAAACTTGAAGTCGTAGTCGTCGCTATCGGGATTAACCCGTTTGTCAAAGTGGGGTGTGTCCGGGCGACTGAAATTGCCTCCCCAGCGCAATCCGTGTTTGGTCATGGCATCAATAAACTGAGTTGCCGCCTGTGTTTCATTACCATTCCTGAAATCGCTGGAGGTATTCCAGGAGCCACCGTCGACAATATTGCAGTCAATGGCATGCCCGATAAGATGTTGGGATTTTGTTGCCGGTGGCACCACGGCACCTGACACAGCATTTCCGTTTACCCGAAAAGCCTGATTGAGGAATAGTTTGACTGAGAGTGTGCCAGCGGTCTGATCAGCAAACTTAAGCGATTCCAGGAATCCCAGCGATATAACGATCTCTCCCTGCTGAACCGCTTTGTGGGAAAGAACGCGGAAACCTGATGATAGTTCGATGTTTGCAAAATCGGCCGCTTGAACTCGAATGAGATCACCGGTTGTTCTGAAATCGCTCTTCAGCCAACGCGATATCTCCTCACAGAGCAAGGGATTCAGAGAGGAGGAAAGTGATCCATTGAACCGATGGGTATCCTGTACTACAGATTGGTTGGCGACACGCTGGGAATGACTCTTTGCATTCCAGGAAAACATCCGGAGGCTGCGCCCGGTCTTGGGGCCAAATTCGCCATCGATATTACCGGAGTATGTTCCCAGTTCCGCCAGATCGGTTTGCAGCCTTGCGACGTGATTACCGGCTGATGTGCGCCGGGCCCCGCCCCATCGTCGATCCGAATCAGAATCTCCAGAGGTAAGGTTATAACCGCCATAACGGTGTAGCTGCGCCATTTGCACTCCTTGTCTGTTAGTGAGTCATTCCGTTGACAATTGCACGTTAAACATACTTGAAATCGCCATGGGAAACTATTGCGGGGAGTTCAGGTTTGTGGGCCCTTTGGAAAACCTGAAGACACGCGTGTTCTGCACTGACAATACGGTCCGTAAAATTAGGTTTAACGGACCGTACTGAGTGGCTTCACCTGTTGGCTGGCTTTCGTCGGTCTTCGACGATATGGCCATAACGGGTGAGATCGTTTTCATGGGCCGCATCCCGCCAGGGCTCTTCCAGGGCCAGCCTCTCCCATTCCTCCATGCCGGGCAATGACAGCATCCGTTGCAGGTATTGCTGACAGTTCTCGGGGGCCTTGAGCTGATAACCCCGGAACCGG
The DNA here is from genome assembly GCF_045449715.1 of Marinobacter shunpengi. Lineage (NCBI taxonomy): Bacteria > Pseudomonadati > Pseudomonadota > Gammaproteobacteria > Pseudomonadales > Marinobacteraceae > Marinobacter > Marinobacter shunpengi. The sequence goes on from NZ_JBJJLA010000025.1 coordinate 26,370, forward strand.
AACACCACCGGCGCGAAGAAGGCATCCACGCCCGTGAACCTGTCGCCCGCCAGGAAGGGGCCGCCGAAGCTGGCCAGCCCCTGTTGCCACAGGGCAATGACCCGTTCGATGTCCCGTTCCAGTGGCTCGGGCATCCTGTTGAGGTGCACGGTGACACCGACATTCATGGTGCAGATGTCCCTCAGGGCGGCGAACCCCGAATGCATCTCGGCACAGGCGCTGCGTGCCCAGGCCCGGGCGTCGCTGTCTTCAGGCCAGACCCCGGCGTGGTCTTCCGCCAGGGTTTCCAGGATGGCCAGGGAATCCCAGGCCATCCGGCTGCCGTCCACCAGCATGGGCACCTTGCCGTTGCCGCCAAGGCCTCGATACTCCTGCCAGGCTTCCTGCTGGCCAAACGGAATCAGGTGTTCGTGAAAGTCCAGGCCCAGTTCCCGCATCATGAGCCAGGGCCGCAGGGACCAGGATGAGTAGTTCCGGTTGGCGATGTACAGGGTTTTCATTGTCGTGCCCCTTGTCGGGTCATGGGCGCCAGAAGGGCTTGTGGGCCTCGCGGCACAGGGTGCCCCGGGGGACTCCGATGTCCTTTTCCACCAGCGCCTGGTCCATGTCGCGCAGGCGGATCCTGAGGGCGGCCCGATAGCGGCTCCGTTGCCACCATTGGTGGAGTGTGGCGTTCAGTTTCTGGTGAAGTGTCATGGTCATGCTTCCCTCCCAATGGACGTCCGGGTTAAGGTGGAAGCCGGCTTCAGTGCCACATTAGGCGACGGTCGGGAGTCCGGTCCATCAGTATTTCGGCAACGGAGCGTTCGTAAATCATGAACATGAATAATCTCAAGCTCGACCGGCTACGGTCGTTCGTACTGGTGGCGGAGGAAGGCAACCTGACCCGGGCCGCACGGCGCCGGCACACCACCCCATCGGCGGTCAGTGAGCACTTGCGGCAACTGGAGGAAACCCTGCTGGTGACGCTGTTCGAACGCACCCGTCAGGGCATGACACTGACCCGGGAAGGCGAATTGCTGCTGCCACCGGCCCGCAAGGCTCTGGCGGGCGTCCGGGAAATGGCCGAGCTGGCGGGCCAGCTTGGACAGGCGCGACCGGTGTCGCTATCCCTGGGCATCAATGCCCCGCCGGAAAAGCTGGGAGTGGACCGGCTGATCCGCCAGTGCGCCAGCGACCTGCCGGAGATTTCCCTGGAGTTGCGCACCAGCACCTCAAACACGATCGTTCACCAGGTACTCCATGGCGAAATGGATTGCGGTTTCGTCTATGGAGACTGGTCGGACCGACGACTGTCACTGGCACCACTGATGGATATCGAGGTCTGTGTGGTGGCGCCGGCCAGCGTAGCCGCCGATGCCTTTCCGGACGCCGCTGACGACATTGCCAACCTGCCCTGGATCTGGCCGTCGGATACCTGCCCTTTCCACGGACTGCTACAGAAGCTGCTGGCCAAGGGCGGATCTGGTGGACGCCGGGTGGCCACGTCGGAGGACGAACACACCGCGCTGGCCATGGTGTCCGCCGGGCTTGGCTACGGGGTGGTAGAAGGGGCGCTGGCCCGTGACTGGCAGGCCCGTGGTCAGGTCACGGTGCTGGAGCGCCCCATGTTCCGGTCGCGGCTGAGTTTCTGCACGCTGGCCAACCAGCATGGGGCGGGTTCGCCGGTTGATCGGCTGGGGCGGCTGGTCCGGGAACAGGTGTTTGCGGTGGATCGCCAGGGCGTTTAGAGAGGTTCGGTTCCTGGCGGCAGTTCCAGGTGAATCACCCGTCGCGCATCCAGGTCAACGGGGGGCTGGTAAACCTCGGAATAGTGCTTGCGCACCAGTTGGCGGATCAGCCCCGCCGATTCCGCCCGACGTAGCGCGGTGTTCAGGGTCCGGTACAGTTCCTGGCGCTCTGGAGAGACATAGAGGATATGGTCCTTGCGGTAGACCAGGACAAGGTTCTCCTCCACCGCCAGTTCCGGGTATTCGGGCCATTCCTCGGCGATTTCGTTGGCGCCCCGGGGCAAGTAGTCGACGCCCCGGTTGCCGGCGGCGACCATGCGGAACAGGCGCTTCCAGTCTCCGCCCAGGCCGGTGACCGGCAGATCGTTATGTTCCCATATCTGGTAATCCAGCCAGGTCTTGCCCATGCCGGCGGTGAGCTGGCGCTCCCGGATATCGTCCAGGTTTTCGATACCGTCGTACCGGTCCTGCTCGCCCTGGGGGATAAACAGGATACGCTGGCCGATCAGGTTGTTGGTCATGCCTACCTCAATGGGCAGGAAGCGACGGTCCCGGCTTGCCGTCTGACCCAGCATCATCACGCTGATATCGCCTTGCTTCAGCATCCATTCCAGGCGATTGTTGGGCATGTTGGGCGCCTGCTCCACGGTGACCTGGTAACCTTCCTGCTCCAGTACCCGGGTGAGCAGGTCCGACAGGTAGTCGAAATCGTTCAGGTCGCCCAGGGTCAGAACCACGGAGGGGGCGGCATGGGTCGGTCCCCAGGCCAGCACCAGCAGGAATGTGAACAGGGTCGGCCAGCAGCGGGCACGACGGCTATGGTAAACAGGAGACTTCACAACACACCTATGTTTACGCGCCGGAGGCGAATCGACACATGCTAGGTCAGTTGCCGTCAGCGTACAAGTGAGTGCTTCCTTACGGGCTTATGCACCAGGGCCGGTTGTTGTAATCGATGGTTTTCAGGGATGATGTACGGGGCTCCGCCAGGCCGCCGCAGATGCCGGGTTGGCGGAACGACGGTGTCCGTAAGGGAGCATGTCCTTGTCGAGAGCTGCGCTGATTTTCTGGCTGTTGCTGATCCTGGTCATGGTGGCCGTGGACTACTATCGGGCCTGGCAGTATATCCCACCGGAATGGAATCCCTGGGCCCGGGTTGAACTGGATCATCCCATGACACCGATTACCCGCCTGAAACTCACCGGTCTCCGGGACGACCAGCAACAATGCACGGAGTTGCTGGCCACCGCCCCGGACGCCTGGCTGGATCATTTACCGCTGGAGGACTATACCCCGGTGGAATCCTGCCCGCTTACCAATGTGGTTCGGGTCAGCCGAACCAGTGTCGAACTCAGCTCCACCTTTACCGCCACCTGCCCATTGGTGGCGGCGTGGGTGATGTTCGAGCAGCAGCACCTCCAGCCCCTGGCCCGGCAACACCTGGGCAGCCCGGTGGCACAACTGGACCACTACGGGACCTTTGCCTGTCGCAATATCTACCATCGCGAGAACGCGCGGCGCAGCGAGCATGCCCGTGCCGCCGCCCTGGATGTAGCGGCCTTCCGCCTGGCGGACGGTCGGCGTATTTCTGTGCTGGACGACTGGGACAATGAGCAGGAACCGGCCCGGAGCAAGTTCCTCAAGGACGTTCACCAGGCAGCCTGCAACTACTTCGGTACGGTGCTGGGACCGGACTACAACCAGCCCCACGAAAACCACTTCCACCTGGATACCAGCCGGTTCGGGATCTGCCGTTAAGGCGTTATTCAGAGACTCCTTAAGCAGACGGGATAGCAGACCCGAAGACAAAGCTGTCCATGGACAGCACGCCGTGTTCGATGCCGCCTTCAATCAGCGTTGCGGCTGCGCCTTCGCCGGCCGCTCCCGCCGCCACCAGCAGTGGCAGGAAATGCTCGCTGGTGGGATGAGCCCGGCTGGCATGGGGGGCCTCCCTGAGGGTGTTGAGCAGGCGCCGGTGATCCCGGGTCAGCACGACGTGGCGTACCCAGTGACTGAAATCGCGGGCATAGTCCGCTCCCCGTTCCCTGCCCCAGTTCACCTCATGGAGATTGTGGGTCAGGCTGCCGGAGCCGACGATCAGCACGTCGGCGTCCTGCAGGGGGGCCAGGTCCCGGCCCAGTTGCCAGGCCGAACGGCTATCCAGGTCTATCGGCAGGGATACCTGGAACACCGGCACCGAGGCATCCGGGTACAGGTAACGCATGGGCACCCAGGCGCCGTGGTCCAGCCCTCGCTCCGGCTCAGGGGCCGGTTGCCAGCCGGCCTCCTCCAGGTGTTCCAGTGCCTGTCGGGCCAGGTCCGGATGTCCCGGGGCCGGATATTGCAGGTCATACAGCGCCTTCTCGAAGCCCCGGAAATCATGGATGGTGGCGGGCGCTGGCGAGAGACCCACCTGCAGGTCCCGGGTCATCCAGTGAGGCGACACCACCAGCACGGCAGCCGGCCGGGGCAGTTGCCGGCCCAGCCGGGTGAGGGCCGGGCCCGCCAGGCCCGGCTCCAGTGCAAAGGTGGGGGCGCCATGGGAAATGAACAGACTCATACCTCTAGCCTCCTCCCGTGGGTGTGATCAGGCTCGGGCCAGCAGACGGTCCACCGAGGCCCGGCCAGCACCACTGAACAGCAGCGAAACCGAGACCGCCAGCAGGGCCAGGCCGAATTCGTAGCCGTTGTTGCTCATGAACAGGCCGTTACCGATATGCACGCTGAAGATCGCGATAAGCATGGCGAAGGCCAGTACGGCAGCTGCGGGACGCACCAGCAGGCCGACAATGAGTGCAAGGCCACCGAAGAATTCCGCGGCCCCGGCCAGCAGGGCCATGACGATGCCCGGGCCCAGGCCGATGGAATCCATCCATTGGCCGGTGCCTTCCAGCCCGTAGCCACCAAACCAGCCAAACAGTTTCTGGGCGCCGTGGGCCACAAAGATAATGCCTACGGGAATGCGCAGGGCGAGTGCACCCCAGCCAGCGTTGGTGGACAGCAGTTTGTTGATGAGTGCGTTGTTCATAATCAGGTCTCCCAGGTGTGTGTGAATATGGGAGTAGATTATCGGTATCGATATTCGGGATAAATAAGCCTATATTGAATTAATTGTTCCTGATAATGAGATAATCGACCATGGACCGATTGCTGGAAATGCAGACCTTCTGCACCGTAGTGGAGGCGGGTAGCTTTGTGGCCGCGTCCGAACACCTTGGGGTTTCCAAGGCGGCGGCGTCTCGCTATGTCAGTGAGCTGGAATCCCGGCTGGGGGTCAGGTTGCTGCACAGGACCACCCGACGGTTGTCCCTGACGTCGGAAGGCGAGGTGTTCTATATCCGTTGCCGTGAGCTGCTGGCGTCGGTGGAGGAGGCGGAAGCGGAGGTCACCTCCCGGGGGGATGTGGCCAGGGGCATGCTGCGCATCAACGTGCCGGTCAGTTTCGGGATCAGTCATCTGGCGCCCCTGTGGGGACAGTTTCACGAACGCTTTCCCGAGGTGGAACTGACCATCGACCTCTCGGACCGCACCGTGGATGTGGTGGAGGAGGGCTACGACCTGTCCGTTCGGATAGGCAGGCTACGGAATTCCACCCTGGTCAGCCGGCGCATTGCCACCACCCACCTGAAACCCTGTGCCTCGCCGGACTACCTCCGGCGCCACGGCGAACCGACCCACCCCCGGGAGCTGGCGGACCATCGGGTTATTGCCTACAGCTACTTCACCGGCGGTAACGACTGGCCCTTCAGCGGACCGGAGGGCGAGGTCAGTGTCCGCACCCGCCCCTGGATGGTCGCCAGCAACGGGGAAACCTGCGTCGCCACGGCCCTGGCGGGCCAGGGCATTGTGCTGCAACCGGGGTTCCTGGTGAACGAGGCGCTGGAGGCCGGCACCCTGGTGGAGCTGATGCCGGACTATCCGTCCACGGAGCTGGGGGTGTACGCCGTCTATCCGACCCGCAAGTTCGTCACCCCCAAGGTGCGGGCGCTGGTGGACTTCCTGGTGTCTGCCTTCCCTGACTCCCTGTAATGCGGGCTGCCGTTACTCCCGCGGACTCCCGGCCTCCGGCTTTGTGGTGGTCCCTGACCGTTTCAGCAACGGGCGCTTGCTGTCGGCGTTGAGGATGATCAGGGCGAGGACTCCCGCCACCATGCCCCAGAACGCCGATCCCACATCAAACAGGGTCACGCCCGAGGCGGTCACCAGGAAAGTGATCAGGGCCGGTTCCCGGTGGGATTCTTCACGCAGCGCCGTCACCAGGCTGTTGGCGATGGTATTGAGCAGGGCAAGACCGGCAATGGCGAAGATGAATTCTTTCGGAAAGGCCGCGAACACCGCACCCACGGTGGCGCCAAACAGGCCCACCAGCAGGTAGAAAAAGCCGGCCGCCATGGCCGCAACGTAGCGCTTGCCGGGATCTTCGTGGGCCTCCCGGCCGATGCAGATGGCGGCGGTGATGGTCGCCAGGTTGATCGCGAAGCCGCCCAGGGGCGCCAGCAACACGGTGGCGGTGCCGGTCCAGCCAATCAACGGCGATGCCGGCGCGTTATAGCCCGACGCCCGCAGTACTGTGAGCCCGGGCAGGTTCTGGGAGGCCATGGTTACCACGAACAGGGGCAGAGCCACGCCGATCAGGGCGTCCAGGGTAAAGGTGGGTGTCACCCAGACGGGGGTTGCCACTGTCAGTTCCACCGCCGCGAAATCCACGGAGCCCTGCACCAGGCCGATGGTCGCACCCAGCACCAGTGGCACCAGGATGGCGTAGCGGGGGATCAGTCGCCGGGCCAGCAGGTACGAGGCGAACATGGCGAACACCAGCCCGAACGACGAATTCAGCGAGGCAAAGGCATCCAGCCCGAACTGCAGCAGGATGCCCGCAAGCATGCCGGCGGCAATGGACAGGGGGATGCGGTTCATAACCCGTTCGAACCAGCCGGAGAAGCCGGATACGGCCATCAGCAGCCCCGACACGATAAAGGCACCAATGGCTTCCGACATGGAAGTGCCGGAGGCTCCGGTAATCAGCATGGCGGCGCCGGAGGTGGACCAGGCGGTGGCAATGGGCATGCGGTAGCGCAGGGACAGACCAATGCTGGTCACCGCCATGCCGATACCAAGGGCCAGCAACCAGGAGCCGACCTCTTCCGGTGAGGCGCCCAGGGCCCGGGCGGCCTGGAAGATGATCACCGCTGAGCTGGTGTAACCCACCAGCACTGTGACAAAACCCGCGTTGATGGCGGACAGAGACAGATCCTTGAGAAACTTCATGACAGATTCCATGGGTTCATGGGGCCGTTCACCCCGATGTGTCGGCCCCGATGTATGATCAGGTTCGTTTGCGCCGCCGTTCGGAGACCGGTTCGCCAGCGACGCCCCAGTTGTCCATATCGACCTCATCAATCACCACGAATGTGGCCGAAGGCGGTTTTTCCAGGACCTCAAACAGTAGCTGTGTGGTTCCCTCAATCAGCCGGGCTTTCTGCTCCCGGGTGACGCCGGTGTCGGTAACGCGGATATTAACGAATGGCATGGGTGTCTCTCCTTGGATCGGTGCCCCGCCAATCCTGCGGGGCGCTGGATTCAGGCGGCCTGGTGAGCCTGTTCCTGTTCCACGGCTTTTACAAACGAGGGGTGTTGCGCGAGGTCGGTTAACAGGCGCTGGACGTTCTCTCCGACCGGGATATCCACCGGAAACAATTCGCCCCAACTGGCGTACACCGTGAGCATCATATCCACGACGGTCGGTTGCGCGCCACAGACAAAGGGCGAAGTGGCCAGGGTGCGGTCCACGGTTTGCCACAGGTCGCTGATCATCCGGGCAGCCTGTTCCAGGGCCGCCAGGCGGGTTGGTTCGTGGTCGATGTGCTGGCTGATGAAAAACAGCCTGCCGTAGGCCGGGTGCAGGGTGGCGTTGGCGAACATCAGTTGCTGGGTGAAACGGGCCCGGTCTGCACCGGGGCATGGCAGCATGGCATGCGCATGCTTCTCCAGCAGGTAGAGTACGATGGCCGCGCCTTCCCGCAACACCAGGTCGTTGTCCACCAGCACCGGCACCTGGCCGGTGGGGTTGAGTCTGGCGAAGTCCGGCGACGGGTTGCGATGGACCAGTTGAACGTCTGCGCCCAACTCGATCAGCAGGGCATGAATGGCGCGCGAGCAGGCGCCGGGCAGGTAGTAAAGTGTGTACATGTAGGGCTCCTTCCGTTGATGATGTCACTGGGGCAACCAGTGTTAGAGGAGCATAGATCCAGTGGTTACCAAAAGATACCTGGTTTCTTTAAGTTATATGATTCTCCGGTTACCGCCTGGTAACCAGGTGATCTATAGTTACCCATTGTCGAAAGTCGATCGTCTGGGGGATACCATGGTGATCGGCGCGCAGAAGGAGACGCTGGACCATGCTGCCAAGGCGTAAGAACCCCGTGGAAGAACCACCGGAGCAATGCCCGCTGAATGAATGCCTGAGTATCATCGGCGGAGCCTGGACCCCCAATATCATCTGGTACCTGAGTGAGCGTCCCCGGCGATTCAGCGAACTGAAGGATGATATTCCCGGCATTTCCGCCAAGATGCTGACCGCCCGCTTGAAAAAGCTGGAGGCCGACGGCGTGGTGGAAAGGCGGGTGGAACCCACCTCACCCCCCAGCGTGGAGTACCGGTTGACGGAACTGGGCGGTGAACTCAAGCCGGCCATCGATGCCATTGTCAGCGTCGGACACAGACTGAAGGAGTTAAATGGCTGACGCCGACAGCAAAGAACCGTCGTTTAACCCAACTGGAGGTTGTCGTGGCGTATCCGCCAACAGAAGACTCCTATCGCTGCCTGGGAAAGGGATATTCCAATGAAACCTCAACACATTGCCATCATCGGTGCCGGCACTGCCGGGCTTGCCTCCGCCACCCTGCTTGCCCGGCAGGGCCATCACATCACACTGTTTGAACGAGCGGAATCCCTTGCGCCGGTGGGTGCCGGGTTACTGTTGCAGCCCGCCGGGCTGGATGCCATGGCGGAGCTGGGGTGCCTGGCGACGATCCGGCAATATGGCCAGCGGGTTGATGCCCTGTACGGCTGCACCACCGATGGGCGGGCCATCATGGATGTGGCCTACCGGGATCTGGGCCAGGGGGAGCAGGTAGCCGGCCTGGGGGTGCATCGTGCCGCCCTGTGCCATGTGCTGGATGAGGCACTGGCGGACCTGCCCCATGAGCGCCGGTTCGGCTGTGAAGTACTCTCACTGGGTGACGCGGCCACCGGCACCATGGTGGCCTTCCGGCAGCAGGATCAGACCAGCCAGGAACGTTTCGACGGCGTGCTGGTAGCCAACGGCAGTGCCAGTACCCTGCGCCCGCGATCCCTGGTCCGCTATAACCGCCAGTATCCCTGGGGAGCCATGTGGCTGATCCGCCCGCTGACCGATGGTCTGGCGACCTTTTCGAAGCCGCTGCTGCAACAGCGTTACCAGGGCGCTCACCGCATGCTGGGCATGCTGCCTACGGGCAAGGTTCCCGGCAATGGCAGCCAACCCATGGTCAGCTTTTTCTGGAGCCTGCCGGTGGCTGACATGGCTTCCTGGCAGGAAGATGACTTTCCCCTGACCCACTGGAAGCGGGAAGTCACGGACCTGTGGCCGGAGCTGGGCCCGTTGGTGGAAAGCATCGGTTCCGCCAGTGACCTGGTGCCCGCCACGTATCGCGACGTGGTCCTGGATCACTGGGGCGAGGGGCGGATCGGGGTCATCGGCGATGCCGCCCATGCCATGAGCCCGCAACTGGGCCAGGGGGCCAACATGGCCCTGCTGGACGCCGTGGCCATGGCCCGGGCCCTGGCCGACTGTCGTCGCTGGGAGGAGGTGTGGCCGCATTATGCCAACCAGCGCCGGGGTGCCATCCGTTTCTATCAGCGCATGAGTTGGTGGCTGACGCCGCTGTTCCAGTCCAACCTCAAGGGTGCCGCCGGTCTGCGGGACCTGACACTGCCCCTCTCCCGCAAGGTGCCCTGGCTGCGCAGGCAGATGGCGGAAACCGTTGCGGGTCGAAAGCAGAAGTGGTTGTAGTTCGTAACGGTCGGGGGCGATCAGGGTGAGGTAGTGGCTGACGCGGCCCGGTCAGAGACCGCTACCGTGACGGCCGGATCAAACACCAGCCGCAGATGTGTGCGATACGCATGCACCTGTTCAATCAGCGCCTTATTGTCGTCCAGCACTCTCGCCAGCACGATGCCTCCCTCCAGGCAGGAGCTGAACATATCGGCCAGGGCCTCAATGGAAACCGGAACCCGGGCCGGATAGCGCCCGGCGATGATGGTCAGCCGGTCGAGCACCATGGTTCGCCATTCCATCAACCCGTCCTTCATGCGCTGGCGGACAATGTCGTCAAACTGCTGCATTTCGTAGGTGAAGGCCGCCACCAGACACCCGGGGTGGGTGGAAGTCATTCCGCCGACCATCTCCGCCAGCAGGTTGAGGAAGATCAGCAGTCGCTGTAGTGGGTCCTCACTGAGGCTGTCGGCGCGTTCAAGCAGTTCACCGAAGACCTGCCGGTCCTGCTCCAGGTAGCGTTCCACCAGCGCTTCCGCCAGGGCACTCTTACCGTTGAAGTGATAGAAGAAACCGCCCTTGGTAATGGCCGCCTTCTCAAGGATGTCCTCAATGGAGGTGCCCACATAACCCTTCTGGAGAATCAGCGACTCTGCGGTGGCCAGAATCCGTTCACGGCTGCTGTTGGTGCGTGTAGCCATCCTTAACTGTACCTCCGGTCCAGTAAAAGACCCTGTTCTGACACCGATCGTCATACTTCCGGGGCTAATGAACCTAATCCACTGATTATAAATCAGAAAAATAATGAAAAAGTCCGTACTCCCGGTCCACTGCTTTCCGGCGCGGGCCTCCCTAGACTGTCTGTTGTCCGGCCGGATATTTCGAATTGCAACATTGTGCAAATAGTAAACGATTAGCGCGGGGAAGGGGAATGTATCCACACCGGTTACGCCCCCGGGCGGTACCCCACGTCATGGCAAATGGCCAAGGAGTGAAACGAAATGACTGCGAAATACCGAAACAACCTGCCGCAACTGGACAACCGGATCTTCCTGCTGGACGGCGGACTGGAATCCACGCTGATCTTTCTGGACGGTGTGGAACTGCCCCTGTTTGCCGCCTTTGACCTGTTGTCCACCAGGGAGGGCGAACAGAAGCTGGAGGCGTACTTCGAGCCCTATGTGGACATTGCCCGCAAGTCCCGGCGTGGGCTGATCCTGGAGACGCCCACCTGGCGGGCCAGCAAGGCCTGGGGGCAACAGCTTGGCTACAGCGAGGCGGAACTGGCGGACGCCAACCGCCGGGCCGTGGCCTTGATGGAACGCATCCGTGAGCGCCATGAGACCCCGGAAACGCCCATGGTAATCAGTGGCTGCATCGGGCCGAAGGGCGATGGCTACACCCCGTCCGGAGAGCTGACTATCGAGGAGGCCCGGGCCTACCATCAGTCCCAGATCGATACCTTCAGGGACACCGCCGCCGACCTGGTGGCCGCACTGACCCTGAACACGGTTGAAGAGGCCATCGGTATCGTCCAGGCGGCGGTGTCCGCCGGCATGCCTTCCGTGGTGTCATTCACCACGGAAACCGATGGCCGGCTGCCAAGTGGTGTCAGTCTGGGGGAGGCCATCCGCACCGTGGACGAGGTAACGGACGCTGCGCCAGCCTACTACATGATCAACTGTGCTCATCCCGAGCACTTCAGCCAGGGACTGGAGCCCGGCGCCGACTGGACCCGCCGCATCCGGGGGCTGCGTGCCAATGCCAGCCGCAAGAGTCATCAGGAGCTGGATAACAGTACGGAACTGGACGACGGCAACCCGGCGGAACTGGGAGAGCTGTACGCGTCGTTGCGTGAACGCTTTGATCACCTGACCCTGCTGGGAGGATGCTGCGGTACCGATGTCCGCCACATCCAGGCAATTGACACCTGTTGCCGACACTGACGGCCGCCCGGTAGAAAGAAAACCCTCGTTCAGCCGCTGCGAGCGAGGGTTTCTACATTGCGGGGGAGGCTACTGAACGTTGTCTCCGCCCTCACCAATCACCAGGGACTCCGACGCATACTCACCTCCACCCAATGCCCGGTACAGGGTGATCCGGTTCGCCAGCCGCAGCAGTTTGGTGTCCACTAGGGCCTGGCGGGCGCTGAGCAGTTCCCGCTGGGCATCCAGTACTGCCAGGTAATCGTCAGCACCGCCTTCATAGCGGGCCTGGGCCAGGGTCAGCGAACGCTCGGTGGCCTGCACCAGGCTGGCCTGGGCTTCCACCTGCTCCGCCAGGTAGGCGCGGGCGGCCAGGGCATCGGCCACCTCCTGGAAGGCGGTCTGGATGGCCTGCTCGTAGCGGACCACGGCCTTGTCCCGGCGGATCTCCGCCACATCCAGGCTGTCCTGCAGCCGTCCGGCGGTGAAGATCGGCAGGTTGATACTGGGGGCGAAGGACCAGGTGCCGGAGCCACCCTCGAACAGCCCGGACAGGTCGGCGCTGGCGGTGCCGGCGGACCCGGTCAGGGTGATGCTCGGGTAGAAGGCCGCCCGGGCCGCGCCGATGTTGGCGTTGGCGGCCCGTAGGTTGAACTCCGCCTGGCGGATGTCCGGCCGCTGCAGCAGCACGGAGGAGTCCAGCCCCGCCGGCACACCGGCCAGCAGCGCCACCGCCGGGTCGATCACGTTCCCTTCCGGTGTCTGCGGTACCGGCCCACTCACCAGCACCGACAGGGCATTGCGATCCTGTTCCACCTGGCGACGCAATTGTGCCCGGTTGGCCCGGGCGGTTTCCAGGGCGATCTCGGCCTGGCGGACATCCAGTTCCGCCGCCAGCCCGGCGTCGAAGCGCTGGCGGACCAGGTCCACCGAGGCCTGCTGGGCCGCCACCGTGTCCTCACTGATGCGGAGCTTCTGGCCATCGGCCAGCAGCGTCAGATAGGCGTTGGCCACTTCGGACACCAGGGTGATCCGGGCACTGCGGCGGGCGGCCTCGGTAGCCAGGTAGCTCTGCAGGGCGGATTCCTCCAGGCTGCGGACGCGTCCGAACAGGTCCAGCTCGTAGGCGGCCACGCCCAGGCCCACGCTGTACTGACTGGTGATGGTGCTGTCACCGGTGCCGCTCAGGTCCGCCGGCAAACGCTGGCGGGTACCATCGGCGCTGACGCCGATTTCCGGGAACAGGGCGGCACCCTCGATGCCGTATTGCGCCCGGGCTTCGGCCACATCCAGCATGGCCAGTTCCAGGTCACGGTTATTGGCCAGGGCGGTGTGGATCAGGGCCCGTAGCTGCGGGTCCGGGAACAGGGTTTCCCAGCCCGGCAGGACCACCGTATCCACATCCTGGTTGCCGTCGCCCACCGCTTGCGGCACCGGGGCGTCCGGTGTCTGGTAATCGGGAATCATGCTGCAGCCGCCGAGGGTCAGGGCCACGGCCAGCGCGGGTATCAGGGCCTTCATGACGGATTCTCCTGTAATTCCAGGACCTGATGGTCGTCGTTGGTGTCGTCCCGGTGACCGTGCAGGGGCACGCCGGAGATCCGGCGTACCAGCACATAGAACAGCGGGATGAAGAAGATGGCCAGTACGGTGGCCGCCACCACGCCACCGAACACGCCGGTGCCGATGGCGTGACGGGCGCCGGACCCGGCCCCGGAGCTGAGCATCAGCGGGGTAACGCCGAGGCCGAAGGCCAGAGAGGTCATCAGGATCGGGCGCAGCCGCATGCGGGTGGCTTCCAGGGTGGCCTGAAGCAGGCTACGGCCTTTCTTCTCCAGATCCTGGGCGAATTCCGCGATCAGGATCGCGTTCTTGGACGACAGGCCGATGGTGGTCAACAGACCCACCTGGAAGAACACGTCGTTGTTCAGGCCCCGGAGATTGGCGGCCAGCACGGCGCCGATAATGCCCAGGGGCACCACCAGCATCACCGAGAACGGAATCGACCAGCTTTCATAGAGGGCGGCCAGGCACAGGAACACCACCAGCAGCGACAGGGCATAGAGGAGTGGCGCCTGGTCGCCGGACTGGATCTCCTGGTAGGACAGACCGGTCCACTCGAAGCCGAATCCGCCGGGCAGTTCCGCGGCCAGTTCCTCCATGGCGGCCATGGCGTCCCCGGTGCTGAAGCCGGCGGCGGCATTGCCCTGGATGTTTATGGACGAGACGCCGTTATAACGCTGCAACTGCTGGGCGCCGTAGGTCCACTCGCCGGTGGCGAAGCTGGAGAAGGGCACCATCTCGCCATCGCCGTTGCGCACGTACCAGTTGTCGATATCCTCCGGCAGCATGCGGAAGGGAGCGTCCGCCTGGACATAGACCCGCTTGATGCGGCCCCGGTCGGCAAAGTCGTTGACGTAGCTGGAGCCCCAGGCCACCGACAGGGTGGTGTTGATATCCGCCAGGGAGACGCCCATGGCGCGGGCCTTCTGGCGGTCCACATCCAGACGGTACTGGGGTGCGTCCGGCAGGCCGTTGTAGCGCACCTGGGTCAGGGCGGGGTTCTGGTTGGCCTGGCCCAGCAACTGGTTGCTGGCGTCCACCAGGGCCTGGTGACCCTGGCCGCCCTGGTCCTGGAGCTGGAAGTTGAAGCCGCTGGCCACGCCCAGGGCCGGGATGGCTGGCGGGTTGAGGGCGAAGATCACCGCCTCACGCACCTGGGAGAAGGCCCCCATGGCACGGCCGATGACGGCATTTACCCCGTCCTGCTCCAGATCCCGTTCGCTCCAGTCCTTCAGCCGCACGAAGGCGAGGCCGGAGTTCTGGCCCTGGCCGGCAAAGCTGAAGCCGGCCACGGTAAAGACGGATTCCACCGCCTGGGACTCCTCTTCCAGGAAGTAGTGTTCCACCTTGTCCAGCACCTCCAGGGTTTGCCCCTGGGTGGAACCCACCGGCAGTTGCACCTGGGTCAGCAGGATGCCCTGGTCCTCTTCCGGGAGGAAGGCGGATGGCAGGCGCATGAAGCTGAAGGCCAGTACGCCGACAATCACCACATAGAGGAAGCTGTAGCGCCCCCAGCGGCCGATGATCTTGCCCACACGACCCTGGTAACGGTTGGCGGCACTGTCGAAGCTGCGGTTGAACCAGCCGAAGAAGCCGCCCTTGGTGTTGTGGTCGCCCTTGTGGGGCTTGAGCATGGTGGCGCACAGGGCCGGTGTCAGGATCAGAGCCACCAGCACCGACAGCACCATGGCGGACACAATGGTGATGGAGAACTGGCGGTAGATGGCGCCGGTGGAGCCCGGGAAGAACGCCATGGGTACGAACACCGCCGACAGCACCAGGGCGATACCCACCAGCGCGCCGGTAATCTGGCCCATGGACTTGCGGGTGGCCTCGACCGGGCCCAGGCCCTCTTCCGCCATCACCCGTTCGACGTTTTCCACCACCACGATGGCGTCGTCCACCAGCAACCCGATCGCCAGTACCATGCCGAACATGGTCAGGGTGTTCACCGAGAAGCCGAAGGCGTAGAGCACCCCGAAGGTGCCCAGCAGCACGACCGGCACCGCGATGGTGGGGATCAGGGTGGCGCGGAAGTTCTGCAGGAACAGGTACATCACCAGGAACACCAGGGCGATGCCCTCGAACAGGGTCTTCACCACCTCCATAATGGAGATTTCCACGAACGGCGTGGTGTCGTAGGGATAGGACACTTCCAGGCTGTCCGGGAAGTATTCGCTGAGTTCCCCGATACGCTCCCTGACCTGCTCGGCTGTGTCCAGAGCATTGGCGCCGGAGGCCAGGTTGATGCCGATGCCGGCGGAGGCCTTGCCGTTGTAGCTGCCAACGATGTTATAGGACTCCGAACCCAGCTCAATCCGGGCAACGTCCGCCAGGCGAACCCGGGAGCCGTCTGCGGTGACCTTGAGCAGGATCTCGCCGAATTCCTCGGGGGTTTCCAGCAGCGTCTGCACCACGATGGAGGCGTTCATCTGCTGGTCTTCCACCGAGGGCGCACCGCCCAACTGGCCGCCGGCCACCTGGTTGTTCTGCACCTCGATGGCGCCGGTCACGTCCGCGGGAGTCAGGTTGTATTGGTTGAGTTTGTTAGGGTCCAGCCACACGCGCATGGCGTACTGGGCGCCGAATAGCTGGACCTGGCCCACACCCTGGGTGCGGGAGATGGGGTCCTGCACATTGGCGGCGACATAGTCGGCAATGTCCGACTGGCTCAGGCTGTCGTCGCTGGAGGTGAAGGCCACCACCATCAGGAAGCTGTCCGACGACTTGGTGACCTGCACACCCTGCTGTTGCACCACCTGGGGCAGGCGCGGGGTAGCAAGCTGCAGTTTGTTCTGTACCTGCACCTGGGCGATGTCCGGGTCGGTGCCGCCAGCGAAGGTCAGGGTGATCTGGACATTGCCGGAAGAATCACTGGTGGAGGACATGTACAGCAGGTTGTCGATGCCGTTCATTTCCTGCTCGATGACCTGGGTTACCGAGTCCTCCACCGCCTCGGAGGAGGCACCGGGGTAGTTGGCGGAGATGGTCACCTCCGGCGGCGCTACCGTGGGATACTGCTCCACCGGCAGGTTGGTAATGGCCAGGGCCCCCGCCAGCATCATGATGATGGCGATCACCCAGGCAAAGATGGGGCGGTCGATAAAGAAGCGTGCCATGGTGTCAGCCCTGTGCGTTGTCGGTTGCGGCGGTGGTTGCCCCGTCGTTCACATCCACCGGCGTGACCGGGCTGCCGACCTGGACTTTCTGCAGGCCATCAACGATCAGGCGATCACCGGCCCTGAGGCCGTCGCTGATCAGCCACTGGTTCCCGACCGCTTTCTCGGTGGTGACGTTGCGCTTCTCCACGGTGCTGTCCTCGTTAATCACCAGGGCGGTGGCCTGGCCGCTGGGTTCCCGGGAGATGCCTTTCTGGGGCACCAGGATGGCGTTGTCACGCTCCGCCTGGGGCAGGCGGGCACGGACGAACATGCCCGGCAGCAGGGCACCGTCCGGGTTGGGCACCAGGGCCCGCAGGGTGACCGAGCCGGTGGCCTCGCCCACGGCGAACTCCGAGAACTGCAGGGTGCCCTCGTGGGGGTAGACGGTGCCGTCCTGCTGCGCCAGAGTCACCGATGCCTTGCCCTCGCCCACGGTTTCCAGCTGGCCGCTGGCCATGGCCGATCGCAGGCGGCTCAGTTCCTCGTAGGACTGGGTCAGGTCCACATAGATCGGGTCAAGCTGGCGGATGGTGGCCAGGGCCGTGGTCTGGTTGGCGGTGACCAGGGCACCGGCGGTGACCGTCGAGCGACCGATGCGCCCATCAATGGGGGCGCGGATGGTGGTGTAGTCCAGGTCGATACGGGCGCTTTCCACGGCGGCCTCGGCGGCGGCCACCTGGGCGTTGCCGGCGCTGAGGGTGGTGCGGGCCTCGTCCAGGGTCTGCTGGCTGATGGCGCCGTTGCCGATCAGGGATTCATAGCGGTTGGCGGTAAGGCGTGCCTTGTCCCGGTTGGCGCGGGCGTTGGCCAGTTCCGCCTGGGCACTGGCCAGGGCGGCCTGGTAACGCTTGGCATCAATCCGGTACAGGGCCTGACCCGCTTCCACGGTTTCCCCTTCCTCGAACAGGCGTTCCTCGATCAGGCCAGTGACCTGGGGGCGGACTTCGGCCACCTGATAGGGTGAGGTGCGACCGGGCAATTCATTGACCAGGATAAAGGGCTTTTCTTCGACGGTGATAAAGCCGGCCTGGGGCGGTGGTTGCTGACCGGCGGCCTGGGCGGAACCGGTTTGCTGCTGGCCACAGGCGGACAGCAGAGCAGAAGCAATCAGCAACAGGAGCAGGGATTGCGTAGAATGGCGCATGGGTAGTGACCTCTATCCAATAAAAAGGCGCCGGGGTCCATGGCGGGGCTCCCCGGCGCACAAGGCACAACAACGTATAACGGTAAACACGATGATACATACATTCATGAATGTATGTATAGTGACATTTACTGCCCTTACGCGTTATTTACAGGAGCACCCATGGCCAGACGCACCAAAGAAGACGCCCAGAAAACCCGGGAGCAGCTGATTGAAGCGGCTGAGGTGGTGTTCTATCGCAAGGGTGTGTCGCGCACGTCACTCAATGACATTGCGGCGGAGGCGGGTGTCACGCGGGGGGCCATCTACTGGCACTTCAAGAACAAGCACGATGTGTTCGAAGCGATGATGGACCGGCAGAAGCTGCCGCTGGAAATGCTCAAGGCACTGATGGAAGATCCGGACGAGAGCGATCCCCTGGGCCGGTTCCGGGAGTTCCTGCTCTACCTGACCCAGGAGATCGCCCGCGACCCCCGACGGCACAGGGTGTTCGAGATCATGTTCCTGAAGAGTGAACTCACCGAAGAGAACGAACCCCTGGGCAGCCGCCGCCGGGAGAACTTCCGGGAAGCCTCCGAGCGTATGGCCATGGTACTTCGCAATGCCATCGAGCGTGGCCAGCTACCCGGGAACCTGGACGTGGACCGGGCGGTGGTGCACCTGCACGTGCAGCTCACCGGCCTGATCTACACCTGGCTGCTGATTCCGGAAACCTTTGATATGGAGAACGAGTCGGAACAGGTGATTGATGCCTACTTCTACTCCCTGCAGAACTGTTTCGGGAAGGAGTAGGCCCCGTCTCCAGGGGGTTATGTCAGCTCCGGTCGGTAAGCCGCCGCTTCTCTGCCCGCCGCATCCAGTACCAGGCGATAAACGCCACCACCGACACCGCCAGGATGATGATCGTGGCCAGGGCATTGATCTTGGGTGACACCCCCATCCGCACCGACGAGAACACCACCATCGGCAGGGTCGTGGCCCCCGGGCCGGAGACGAAGCTGGCGATGACCAGGTCGTCCAGTGACAGGGTGAAGGCCAGCAGCCAGCCGGACACCAGGGCCGGGGCGATCACTGGCAGGGTGATGACGAAGAAGGTCTTCAGGGGCGTGCAGCCCAGGTCCATGGCAGCTTCCTCCACGGAGCGGTCCACTTCCCGCAGGCGGGCGCTCACCACCACGGCCACGTAGGCGCTGCAGAAGGTGGTGTGGGCGATCCAGATGGTGACCATGCCCCGGTCCTGGGGCCAGCCCACGAGCTGGGCCATCTGTACGAACAGCAGCAACAGTGACAGACCGGTGATCACCTCCGGCATCACCAGCGGGGCGGTGATCATGCTGGACAGCAGGGTGCGCCCTCGCATGCGCCGGAAGCGGGTCATCACGAAGGCGCACAGGGTGCCCAGGCACACCGCCATACTGGCGGAATAGAAGGCAATACGCAGGCTCATCCACACCGCTGCCAGGATCTGCTGGTCGCGGAACAGTTCGCCGTACCAGTGGGTGGAAAACCCGGCCCACACCGAAACCAGCCGCGAGGCGTTGAACGAGTACACGATCAGCACCACCATCGGCAGGTACAGGAACAGCAGTCCCAGCCCCAGCATGGCTTTCGAGAAGCTGATTCTACCCATGCTTTTCCATCTCCCGGGCCTGGAACCGGTGGAAGAACACGATGGGAATCAGCAGCAGGGCCAGCATGACGATGGCCAGCGCTGAGGCCACCGGCCAGTCGCGGTTGTTGAAGAACTCCTCCCACAGCACCTTGCCGATCATCAGCGTATCGGGCCCGCCCAGCAGTTCCGGAATCACGAACTCACCCACTGCCGGGATGAACACCAGCATGGCCCCGGCGATGATGCCGGCCTTTGACAGTGGCAGTGTGATACGCCAGAAGGTGGTCAGGCTGCGGCACCCCAGATCTGAGGCGGCCTCCAGCAGACGCAGATCCAGCTTCACCAGGTTGGTGTAGATGGGCAGCACCATGAAGGGCAGGTAGGCATACACTATGCCCAGCACCACCGCGAAATTGGTGTTGAGCATGCGCAGGGGCTCGCTGATCACGCCGAGCCACAGCAGCAGGCTGTTCAGCAGGCCCTGGTTGCCGAGGATGCCCATCCAGGCATAGACCCGGATCAGGAACGAGGTCCAGGATGGCATCATCACCATCAGCAGGAAGACCAGTTGCCAGTGCTTCGGCGCCCGGGCTATGGCATAGGCCATGGGGTAGCCGATCAGCAGACACATCACGGTGGCCAGGAAGGCGGTTTTCACCGAACCCCAGTAGGCGGCGATGTACAGGCTGTCCGAGGCCAGGAACAGGTAGTTGCCGAAGTTGAGGACAATGGAAAAGGTATCATCCGCCCACTGCACCACCGGCTCGTAGGGCGGAATCGCCATCACCGCGCTGGAGAAGCTGATCTTCAGCACCAGCGCGAAGGGCAGCAGGAAGAACAGCAGCAGCCACAGGAACGGAATGCCGAACACCACCCGGCGGTGCAGAACGATGGCACGTACCCGCTCCAGCACGGGTGAGCGACTCAGGTTACGGTTCACCGGCTCAGTTCCACAACAGTATCGGGCTGGAGGCTTCCCAGGAGACGAACACATGGTCGCCCCAGGTGGGTCGCTCGCCGCGACGCTCCACGTTGGCCATGGTGGCCTGTACCCGTTTGCCGCTGGCCAGCTTCACATAGTAGGAGGTGATGTCCCCCAGGTAGGCGATGTTGTCCACCGTGCCCTGGCTCCAGTTGCTGTCGCCTTCGGGCCGGTCTGTGGTCAGGTAGATCTTCTCCGGGCGCAAAGCCACCAGTGTGTCGGTGGTTTCTGCCGGCGTGGTGACGCCCCGGTCGATGAAAACCGGCGCGTCCAGCAGCTCGCTGGTCAGCGTGATGCTGTCTGCCTCGTCGGCCTGGATGCTGGCCTCGAAAATATTCACCGAGCCGATAAACTCCGCCGTCATGCGGCTGTTGGGACTTTCGTAGATATCAATGGGCGAGCCCACCTGGGCAATTCGGCCGTTGGCCATGATGGCAATGCGGCTGGCCATGGTCATGGCTTCTTCCTGATCGTGGGTCACCATCAGGCAGGTTGCGCCGACCTTTTCAAGGATGTCCACCAGCTCCAGCTGCATCTCGGTGCGCAGTTTCTTGTCCAGTGCCCCCATGGGCTCGTCCAGCAACAACAGCTTCGGGCGCTTGGCCAGGGACCGGGCCAGGGCCACGCGCTGCTGTTGTCCGCCGGAAAGCTGGTGGGGCTTGCGCGCGGCGTAGGGCTCCATCTTCACCAGCCTTAGCATGGCGGCCACCCGGTCACGGATCTCGCTTTTCGGGAGGCGGTCCTGTTTCAGGCCCATGGCGATGTTCTGCTCCACCGTCATATGGGGGAACAGGGCGTAGCTCTGGAACATCATGTTGGTGGGCCGCAGGTAGGGGGGCAGGTCGGTGATGTCCTGGCCGTCCAGCACAATGCGACCGGTATCAGGCCTTTCGAAACCCGCCAGCATGCGCAGCAGTGTGGACTTGCCGGAGCCAGAACCACCCAGCAGGGCGAAGATCTCGCCCCGGTGGATGTCCAGGCTGACGTTGTCCACCGCCAGTGTGCTGTCGAAGCTCTTGGAAATACCCTCGATGCTGAGTAGCACCTCCGCTTGCGCGGAGATGCTGTTATTCCCTTCCACTAGCGACCAGACTTCACGCTGGTCCAGGTACGGGTCATCAGGCGCTGGGCGTCCTGGGGCCGGCCTTCCATCAGGTACAGCTTCTTCATCACCTCATCGGTGGGGTAGATGCTGGTGTCGCTGAGGATCTCCGCGTCCACGAACTCGTTGGCAGCGCTGTTGGGGTTGGCGTACCACACGTAGTTGGTGATGTCGGCAATGATCTCCGGGCGCATCAGGAAGTTCATCAGCTTGTGGGCGTTATCCACGTTGGGGGCGCCGGCGGGAATGGTCATCATGTCAAACCACAGCACCGCGCCTTCCTTGGGGATGGTGTACAGGATCACGTTGCCGTTGTCGGCTTCCTCGGCGCGGGCAGCGGCCTGCAGGATGTCGCCGGAATAGCCGGCGGCCACGCACAGGTCACCATTGGCCAGATCCGCAATGTAACGGGAAGAGTGGAAGTAGGTGATATTCGGGCGCACAGCCTTGATCACCTCGCCACCCTTCTTGATGTCGTCCGCGCTGTTGCTGTTCGGATCCAGGCCGATATAGGCCATGGCGGCCCGGACCATTTCCTCACCGGAATCCAGCATGGCAATGCCGCAGCCACCGGCGGCCAGCTTGCCGGTCACTTCGGGATCGAATACCAGGGCCCAGGAGTCCGTGGGGGCGTCGTCACCCAGGATTTGCTGGATGCGGGCTTCGTTATAGCCGTAGCCGTTGGTGCCCCACAGGTAAGGGATGGCGTACTGACTGCCCGGGTCGACCTTTTCCAGCTGCTTCATCAGGTCGGGATTCAGGTGGGTCATGTTCGGCAGCTTGTCGTGGTCCAGGGGCGCAAAGGCCTGGGCGGAGATCTGCTTGGCCACGTAGTGGTTGGACGGTACCACCAGGTCATAGCCGGAACGGCCGGAAAGCAGCGCCGCTTCCAGGATTTCGTTGCTGTCGTAGACGTCGTAGATAACCTTGATGCCGGTCTCTTCGGTGAACTTCGCCAGGGTATCTTCGGCGATGTAATCGGACCAGTTATACACACGCACCTCACCTGCCGCCAGGGCGACAGAGGAGCCGAGTGACACAGCAATAGCGGCCGCCAGGGCCGCGGGCTTACACAACTTCAACATGGTGTTGTCCCTCACTGAAAAGGGATGAAAGCAAAACGTACACGAGGTACGCAGTGTTGTGCAGGTCTGCTGAGGGTGGCCTTCTGGCGGCTGGGAAGTCGCCCGAGACTCCTTTGAGGCTTGTCCTGGAAACGGCGGTGGGGAACCTGCCGAATTCTCGCGATATTTATCACGACTTTTTGCAGGGCGCTATCAAAAATTTAACGCCCGGCATGGTGATTTGTGCTTATCCGAACGGTGTCACTGCAAAGACGCTACGCTTTTCGCTTCCTGTGAGGATTGACGGGCCCGGGCCCGCTTTGCACAGGCCTCGCCGAACGCGCCCAGAAGCGCGCGGTAGAAGGGAAAATCCCCCACATCATGGCAGGGATGCCACTGCCATTCCGGATGCCATTGCACTGCCAGGGTGAAGGCCGGTGCGTTGATGAGTGAAAACGCCTCCACCAGGTTATCCTCGGCAACAGCCTCCACCCGCAGCCCCGGGGCCAGGTCTCGGATGCCCTGTTCGTGCAGCGAATTCACGTAGACCGAGTCCGACTGGGGCCAGATCCGGGCAAGACGACCATCCGGCAGGATCCGGATGTCATGGCCGGTGGCGTAGCGTTCTGCCAGTGGCGTGCCCTTGTCCTCACGGTGCTCCCGGAAGCGGCCGGTGGTGTGGAGCTTCTGGTACAGGGTGCCGCCCAGGGCCACGTTCATTTCCTGGAAGCCGCGACAGATGCCCAGGATGGGTACACCGGCGGCTACCGCGGCGCGGATCAGGGGCAGGGTGGTGGCGTCCCGTTTGGGGTCATGGGCGGTGCCCGGTTCGCTGCCCTGGTCCCGGTAATGGTGGGGTTCGATATTGGAGGGGGAACCGGTGAGCAGGATGCCGTCCAGCCGGTCCACCAGCTGTTGCAATGGCAATCCTGTTCCCAGGGCCGGGATGGCGACCGGTATGCCGTCGGCGCCCTCGCTCACGGCGCGGCTGTACTTTTCGCCGAAGGTGAAAATCGGGTGCTCACCGTCAGTGTGCTGGCTGCAGGCACTGATGCCGATCAACGGGTAGCAGGGGGTATCGGGGGCGTTCGGTGTGCTCAATGGGTGCCTCCTTGAGGCGAGGATGCCAGCGTCGCTTGGGCTGGTCAGAGATTGCGCAATTTCTAGCACGGGCTGCCCCCCTGCGCCAGCGATTTCATGGGCCCGCCGCTACGGCATATGCGTATCTTGCAAAAGCGCGCGGAAAGCAGGATAAAGGACGCTGAGACACGCCTGTGCCGGCCCTTCTGCACGGGTTGAGTGTGAGTTCCGAAAGGCTTTCCTATGGGTTCTGGTTTAGCGAGCGTCGACGCCTTCCTTCAGAAGCATCCCGAGCTGCAGTTTGTCGACCTGCTGATTCCGGATATCAACGGTATTGTCCGTGGCAAGCGGGTGGATCCGTCGACCCTGGCCAAAGTGTTCGAGCGGGGCATTGCCCTGCCGGCCTCCATCTTTGCGCTTAATATCCAGGGCACAACAGTGGAAGAGACCGGCCTGGGTCTGGATATCGGCGAGGCGGACCGGGTTTGCCTGCCCATCGACGCCACCCTCACCATGGAACCCTGGCAGAAGCGGCCCACCGCCCAATTGCTGCTGACCATGTACGAGCTGGACCGGGAGACGCCGTTCTTCGCCGATCCACGGGTGGTGCTGCAGAACATCGTCAAACGCTTCGAGGCGATAGGGCTGACCCCGGTGGCGGCCTACGAGATGGAGTTCTACCTGATCGATCAGGAGAACCTGGCTGGCCGGCCCCAGCCGCCCAAGTCGCCGATTTCCGGCAAGCGCCCGGCGGGTACACAGGCGTACTCCATCGACGATCTGGACGAATATGCGGAATTCCTGGCGGATGTGCTGGATGCAGCCCATGAGCAGGAACTGCCCGCCGACGCGCTGGTGGCGGAATCCGCCCCCGGCCAGTTCGAGGTGAACCTGCACTACGTGGACGACGCGGTGCGGGCCTGTGACCATGCCACCCTGCTCAAGCGTCTGATCAAGAACATGGCCTACGACCATGAGATGGACACCACCTTTATGGCCAAGCCGTACCACCACCAGGCGGGCAGTGGCATGCACCTGCACGTGAGTCTGGTGGACCAGGACGGTAAGAACGTTTTCGCCGGTGATGCCGAGCAGCCCAACGACCTGTTGCGTTGGGCCGTGGGCGGGCTGGTGGCCACCATGAACGATGCCATGGCGTTGTTCTGCCCCAACATCAATTCGTACCGCCGCTTCAGCCCGGAATACTATGTGCCCAGCGCGCCCACCTGGGGCGTGGATAATCGCACGGCCTCGCTGCGCCTGCCCGGTGGTGATCCGGAGGCATTGCGTATCGAGCACCGGGTGGCTGGCGCCGACGCCAACCCCTACCTGCTGATGGCCGCAGTGCTGGCGGGCATCCATTACGGCATCACCAACCGCATCGAACCGCCACCCATGACCGTAGGCAATGCCCATGAGCAGCACGAGGCCAGTCTGGTGAACAACCTGCGGGATGCCCTGCGGGAACTGGCTCAGTCAGCGGTAATGGAAGACTATCTGGGGCGGGATTTCCTGGAGGTGTTCGTGGCCTGTAAGGAGCACGAGCTCAACGAATTCGAGATGACGATCTCGGACCTGGAGTACCTCTGGTATCTCCATACCGTGTGATGATCCGGATGTGAAAACGGCACCACACAGGCGCCGGTTTCGTATCGACCGGAGACTAGTCGAGCGAGATCCAGGTCGCCTTGAGCTCCGTGTACTTGTCGAAGGCATGCAGTGACTTGTCACGGCCATTGCCTGACTGCTTGAAGCCGCCAAACGGCGCGGTCATATCGCCGCCGTCATAGTGGTTGATCCACACACTGCCGGCCCGCAGGGCTTTGGCCACCTTGTGGGCGGTGCTCAGGTTGGCCGTCCATACCGCTGCCGCCAGGCCGTAGATGGAATCGTTGGCAATCGCGATGGCTTCCTCGGCAGTGCTGAAGCTGATTACCGACAGTACCGGCCCGAAGATTTCCTCCGATGCAATGCGCATGGGGTTGAGGACGTTATTGAACACCGTCGGTTCCACAAACAGCCCGCCGGTGTCCTCCATCACCCGTTTGCCACCGGTGACCAGTTGCGCACCCTCGGCCTGACCAATGCGGATGTACTCGATGATGCGATCCAACTGGGCCTGGTCGACGATGGCCCCGCAGGTGGTGGCCGGATCCAGCGGATGGCCGGGGCGCCAGGCTTTCAGGGCGTCGCAGACCTGTCCGATGAACTCGCTGCGGATGCTGTCCTCCACCAGTAACCGGCTGCCGGCGGTACATACCTCGCCCTGGTTGAAAGCGATGGCGCTGGCGGCCTCGGCGGCGGCCTTCTTCAGGTCCGGGGCGTCGGCGAAGACAATGTTCGGGCTCTTGCCGCCGGCCTCCAGCCAGACCTGTTTCATATTGGACTGGCCGGCGTAGATCATCAGCTGTTTGGCGACGTTGGTGGAGCCGGTGAATACCAGGCAATCCACATCCATATGCAGAGCCAGGGCCTTGCCCACGGTGTGGCCGAAGCCGGGCAGCACGTTAAACACGCCCGGCGGAATGCCGGCTTCCTCGGCCAGTGCCGCGAGGCGAATGGCGGTCAGGGGCGACTTCTCCGACGGCTTGAGGATCACCGAGTTACCGGTGGCCAGGGCCGGGGCAATCTTCCAGGCGGCCATGATCATGGGGAAGTTCCAGGGCACGATGGCGGCCACCACGCCCATGGGCTCCCGGGAGATCATGCCGATCTGGTCTTGGGGCGTAGCTGCCAGTTCACCATAGACTTTGTCGATGGCTTCGGCGGTCCAGCGGATGGCCCGGGCAGTGGCGGGCACGTCCACGGTGCGGGCATGGGTGATGGGCTTGCCCATGTCCAGGGTTTCCAGCAGTGCCAGTTCGTCGCCGTGGGCTTCGATCAGATCGGCAAGGCGGATCAGCACCTGCTTGCGTTCGGTGGGCGCCAGGCGGCTCCAGGTGCCCTGTTCGAAGGCGCGGCGGGCGGCGATGACCGCCTGTTCCGCGTCATCCTGGTCGCAACTGGCCACCTGCACCAGCTCCCGGCCATCCACCGGGCTGATACAGGGGAAGGTATCGCCATTGACCGCCCACTGGTAGGCACCATTGATGTAGGCGCGCCCCTCGAAGACGAGTCGGTCCGCCCGTTGTTGCCACTGGTCACGGGTGGTGGGTGTTGCGGTGTTGGACATGGGCGCCTCGCAGGCAATGGAATCGGTCAATATCAGGCGAACTATCGGGCTTCCTTACAGGTCCCGCTATAGGTAGAAGAACGTGTCTTCCCGCGTGCCCGGCGCTGGCATAGACTTGCCGCAATATCGTCCCTGATGGCGCTGATCCATGACCCATTACCCTCCGGTTCCTTCCTGTTACGCCGCCTCTGCCAATCCTGCACCGGAACGTTCGCCCCTTGAGGGCCGGAGCGAGGCGGATGTCTGTGTGGTAGGCGCCGGCTACACTGGTCTGTCCACGGCCCTGTTTCTGGCGGAGGCGGGCTTCAGGGTAGTGGTGCTGGAGGCGGCGACGGTGGGCTGGGGGGCGTCCGGCCGCAATGGCGGCCAGATCGTCAACAGTTTCAGTCGTGACCTGGACGCCATCGAGCGTCAGACCACACCGGACCACTTGCGCCTGCTGGCGGAGATGGCATTCGAAGGCGGCCGGATCATCCGCCAGCGGGTGCGGGATTACGACATTGCCTGTGACCTGAAGGATGGCGGCATCTTCGCGGCCCTCAACCCGCGTCAGCAGAAGCATCTGGAAGCACAGCAGGCCTTGTGGCGACGATTTGGCCATGACCAGCTGGAACTGCTGGACCGGGAGGGTATCCATGCCCGTGTCAGCACCGACCGCTATGTGGGTGGCGCCATTGACCACTCCGGCGGCCATATCCACCCGCTGAACCTGGCCCTGGGAGAGGCCGCTGCGCTGGAGTCCCTGGGCGGGGTGATCCACGAGCATTCCGAAGTCACAGGTATTAGCCACGGCCAGCGAGCAATGGTCAGAACTGCCCAGGGAGAAGTGAGCGCCCGCTTCGTGGTGCTGGCGGGCAATGCCTACCTGGGCGGGCTGGTGCCGGAGCTGGGCGCCAGGTCCATGCCCTGCGGTTCGCAGATCATTGCCACCGAGCCGCTGGATGAGGCGGTTGCCAACCGCTTACTGCCGGACGACAACTGCGTGGAAGACTGCAACTACCTGCTGGACTACTTCCGCCTCTCCGGTGACCGGCGGCTGATCTATGGCGGCGGTGTGGTCTACGGCGCACGCGACCCGGCCAATATCGAGCGGCTGATCCGGCCCAATATGCTCAAGACCTTCCCGGAGCTGGCCAATGTGAAAGTGGACTACGCCTGGACCGGCAACTTCCTGCTCACCCTGTCACGGCTGCCCCAGATGGGGCGCCTGCAGAACAATGTATTCTATTCCCAGGGCTGCTCGGGCCATGGTGTCACCTTTACCCATGTGGCCGGCAGGGCGCTGGCTCTGGCGATCCAGGGGCAGTCGGACCGCTTCGACGCCTTCGCCAGCCTGCCTCACTACCCATTCCCCGGTGGGCGCCTGTTCCGGGTGCCGTTCACCGCCGTCGGGGCGTGGTATTACGCCATGCGAGACCAGCTGGGCGTTTGACTCCGGCTGGCTACAGGATTTCCGAAACCTGGACGATGGACTAGAATCGCCTGTCCGGGTTACCCGGCTTTTTCTCCTCTGTTGAAAGGATCTCCACCGTGAGTCGAACACTGATTTCCAGCGGTTCTGAATTCGAGTCCAAGATCGGCTATTCCCGCGCTGTCGTTGATGGGGACTATGTGTACGTGTCCGGCACCACCGGCTTCAATTACGACACCATGACCATCTCCGACGACGCGGTGGAGCAGGCCGAGCAGTGCTTCCGCAACATCGGCAAGGTACTGGAACAGGCGGGCAGCAGCTTCGCCGATGTGGTGCGCATCCACTACATCTTCCCGGACCGGGCCGACTTCGAGCCCTGCTGGCCCGTCTTCCAGAAGTACCTGGGTGAGTCCCGTCCCGCTGCCACCATGTTTGTGGCCGGCCTGCTGGATGACGCCATGAAGCTGGAGATTGAGGTCACCGCCAGGGTCCGGGGCTGACCTGATAACCTGAACGGCACACTATGCCAATTGGGAGGCGATGGACTCGGCCATCAGCCGGTAGCCTGCTTCCCCCGGATGATAACCATCCTCCGCCAGCAGTGAGGTGTCGGTGACCGTCTCATAGGGCAGGTAGGTAAAGTCTTCTGGTCGCTTTCGCGCCAATACTCTGTATACGTTGTCTAACTGCCGGGCTCGCCAGCCCACCACCTGACGAAGGGGTGACGGTAGTGCCGTGAACAGGTGCATGGGAGGGACGCTGAGCAATTGGACCGGCACCGGGTAACGGGGTTTCAGCGTTTCCCGTAGTGCCAGTAACTGCCGGCGGAAGCGGCTGCGTGGTGTGAAGCCGGTGGTGTCGTTGACGCCCATGCTCAATAACACCACATCCGCCTGCGGCAGGGTTTCCAGCGGCAGGTTGTCCACCAATTCGGCCAGGGTTGCGCCGTTGATGCCGCAGGTGTGCCAGGCAACGGTCTCACCGCTGCGTTCATGGAGCAGCCGGGCAAGCTGACTCGCCAGGCCCTGGTCATGGCGTTGCACGCCAACGCCGGCAGCCGTGGACTCGCCTATCACCAGCACCCGTCGGTCCGGCGTTCCCTCACCGTACTGCCCGGAAGGATCGCCACCGGCCTCGGGAAGCCGGACGATGTTGCGACGGACGTTTCGGCCCTGATAGATCAGCAGGGGCGACAGGCCAGCAGTGGTCAGCCAGAAGGGCAGGTGCATGGGCTGGTCCCGTGAACAGGTTGAGGCGGTTTCCTGCCAGAGCATGCTATGGCTGCGGCGGCAGATCAAGTGAGGGTGGTCGGTTGGGATCTGGTCGGAGCCACACCATCCACGGACCGCTGGCGAACCGTGGATGGTGTGGTGGTGCTCAGGCAGTGGCGGTATTCATCCGCTCCACCAGCTCATCATCCAACTGATTGGCCCGCTTCGCGGCGGGCCGGCTATCCATGCGGTTGGTGTACTCCTGGAACACCTCGTTGGGCGGCAGGTTCTTCTGCATCATCTCCCACCACAGGTAGCTGCTGACAAGGATATCAGCGGCGGTGAACTGCTGCCCGCAGATGTAGGGGCCTTTCTGGAGGGCCTGTTCCAGCGTCTGGATAACGTCTTCCAGACGGCCACAGCCCACGGCCTGCACGTTGTCGTCATCGATGCGCCAGCCATACGCCGCAGCGCTGGTGGCCATCTCGTACGGTCCCGCCATGAAGAACAGCCAGCGATAGTAGGGTCCCCGTTCCCGGCTGTTGACCGGTGGTGCCAGGCCCTTGTCCGGGAACTGGTCGGCCAGGTAGGTGCAGATAGCGGCTACCTCGGTGACTACGGTGTCACCGTGTTTGATGGCGGGCACCTTGCCCATGGGGTTGATGGCCAGGTACTCGGGCGTCTTCATGGCCCCTTCAAAGTCCAGGATCTCGGTCTCATAGGGTATGGCCAGTTCTTCGAGCATCCAGCGTACGACCCGACCGCGGGACATGGGATTGGTGTAGAACGTGAGTTCTGACATGACGATTTCCTCTTCCTTGGTGTTGGCGTTTACTGCGTGCAGGAACAGATTAGGCTGGAATTAGGAGAGAATCGGTCCTAGATAAGTGGGATCATCAAAATTTCATCATTGGCCCGGAAAAGGATGGCAATTATGTCGGGACCCACGACGCGTGTACTGGCCGCCCTGGAGTTACTGCAATCCCACCGCCAGATCAGCGGCGCCGAGCTGGCGGAACGCCTGGAGGTGGACCGCCGCACCGTGCGCCGCTATATCGCGGTGCTGGAGGAACTGGGCATTCCCGTAACCACGGAGCAGGGGCGCTATGGCGGCTATAGCCTGGTGGCCGGCTTCAAGCTACCGCCGATGATGTTCACCGACGAGGAAACCCTGGCCATTGCCCTGGGTTTGCTGGCGGCCCGACAACTGGGGCTGGCGGCCTACGCCCCCGCCATTGCCGGGGTCGAGGCCAAGCTGGAGCGGGTAATGCCGGACAACCTCAAGCGCCGGGTGCGGGCGGTGCGCGACACCACCCGGGTGATCCTGCCCCGGGGCGAGCCCAGCCTGGATGACCACGCCCTGCTGACCCTGACCAGCGCGGCGGAGGATAGCCAGCGCGTGGCATTCCGCTACCACTCCCCGGACCGTGGCATGATCGACCGGATCATCGACCCCTATGGCGTGGTGTTCCGCCAGGGGCGCTGGTATGTGATCGGCTTCTGCCACCTGCGCCAGGCCATGCGTTCCTTCCGGCTGGACCGGATTGATCAGGTGCAGGCCTGCCCCGAGACCTTCCGCCGGCCAGCGGACTTCGATCCGGCGACCTTCCTGCAGGACAGTCTGTCCTCCTGGGGGCAGGACCACGAAGTATCCGTGTTGCTGCATACCGATCGCAGGACCCTGTCGGCCCTGGGTATCTTTATCCCGGAGTGTTCCGGCCAGTTCGAGGCCCATGAGGACGGGCTGCTGATGAACACCTACACCGACAGCCTGGAATGGTTTGCCTGGTGGCTGTCGCAACTGCCCGTCCGCTTCACCATCCTGGCGCCGGAAGGCTTAAAGGAGGCATTGCGCCGCCATGCACAGACATTGCTGGCGGCCTGCTGATCGTCCCTGGTGCGCTGGCCGCCATTGCCCGACACCCTGGTAGGTGTCGGCAGAGGTCTTCGTCATGCCGGCTCGGTGGTGGCTTCCTGAATGGTCGCCTGCAGGTTCGTCACCAACGCCGCCACCTGGCGCTCCGCTTTCGCCACCGATTCGGCCAACAACTCACCGCCGGCTTCCTGGTTCTCCACCGCGATGCGATGGATCCGGGTGATCCCGATAAACTCCAGCACCGTGGTCAGGCCCGGTTCCAGGTGGTTCAGGTGGGCCATTTCACCGCCGGGCTCGAAACCGACGCCTCCCCGGGAGGAGAGGATCACCGCGTGACGGGGCCGGTCCGCCAGCAGCGGGGTAAACGGGTCTTCCGGCCTGGTTTCGTCATACGCCACCGTGCGGTCCATGCGTACCACCAGGTCCACCCAGGCTTTGAGGGCGGCGGGCATGCCGAAGTTGTAGAGCGGTGCGCCGATCACCAGGATATCCGCGGCAATCAGTTCATCAATCAACTCGTCGCTTTCCGCCAGCACGTCGGCCATCCAGGGTTGCTGATGTTCCGTCGGGGTGAAGGCGGAGGCAATCCAGTCATGGCTGACAAAGGACGGTGGTGTCAGGCCAATGTCCCGGTGAGTCACCGTGTCCCCCGGGCGGCGGGCACGCCACCGGGTGACGAACTGGTGGGTGAGGGCGCGGCTGTGGGAGCCATGCTCGTCGATGCCGGCAAAGCCGGGGCGGGCGCTGGCGTCCAGTTGCAGGATATGGGTCATGTCAGGCTCCTTTGGTAATCTGAATTCATCTGTGATTGACAGCGAATTCAGCGTATCCCCATACTTGATAGGCCGACAAACGACGATTTTTTCGACCTATAGATGAGCTGGATTCATCCATGAGCACCCGACGATTACCCTCCCTCTCCGCCCTGCGGGCTTTTGAAGCCGCCGCCCGCCACGAGAGCGCGAAACAGGCGGCCCGGGAGCTGTCGGTGACCGCCACCGCCATCAGTCACCAGATCCGGGGCCTGGAGGACGCGTTGGGCATCTCCCTGTTCGTGCGCAAGCCCCGGCAACTGGAACTCACGGCCCAGGGTCGGGAGTTGCAACAGTCGCTGGAAGCCGCCTTCGATAACATCGCCGGCGTGGTGGAGCGACTGAAGGCCGCGCCCACCCGCCGGACGGTCACCCTGTCCACCACGCCGGCCATTGCCTCACGCTGGCTGCTGTCCTGGGTGTGCCTGTTGCGGGAGTCCCATCCGGACATCGATCTGCGCATCCACGCCAGCCATGAGGCCGTGCCCCTGGACGGGGTAACGGCGGACCTGGCCATCCGTTACGGCGACGGCCGCTGGCCCGGGCTGGTGGCGGAAAAACTGATGGATAACACCTTCGTGCCCGCCTGCAGCCCGTACCTGAACCTCACGGACGTGGCCGACCTGCCCAACCATCCGCTGATCCACTTCCACCCCCAGAACATCGTGGTTACCCCCATGGACTGGCCCAGTTGGCAGAAGCAGGCGAAGGTGCCGGGGCTGGATGTGAGCGCGGGGCTGGTGTTTTCCGACGAAACCCACGTCATCGCCGCCGCCATCGGTGCTCAGGGGGTGGCGCTGATCGGTCGCGAGCTTATTGAGGATGAGCTGAAGGAGGGCCGTCTGGTGCAGCCCTTTGGTCCGGAACTGCCGGGCAAGGCCTTCCACCTGGTCTACCCGGAAAACCGGCGGGACGACCCCACCATCCAGGCTGTCCGGGACTGGGTGATGACGGTGCCGGGTGGCCTGTGCCCCGAGACCCGGTAGTCACCGGGGCGTCCCGACGTTCATTCGTCTCCCTCCAGCAGGTGTGCACCCGGTCCCTCATCCCCCAGTTCGTCCATCGGGTTGCGCAGCCGGCAGGCCTCGATGGACAGGCACCCGCACCCGATGCAGTCACTGAGCTGGTCCCGCAGCCCCATCAACAGGTTGATCCGGTGGTCCAGCCGGGCCCGCCACTGCTCAGACAGTCGCTGCCAGTCGTCCGCGGTCACGGCACGTTCCGTGGGCAGGGAGGCCAGCGCCTCGCCGATCTCCGCCAGGGAGATACCCAGGCGCTGCGCGACCTTGATCACCGCAATCCGTCGCAGGACATCCCGGTGATAGCGACGCTGGTTGCCGGCGTTCCGCCAGCTTGTGATCAGCCCCTTCTGCTCATAGAAATGCAGGGTGGAGACCGCCACACCGCTGCGCCGGGCAGCCTCTCCCACACTGAGTTGACGGTTAAGTTGTCTGGCCACGATAGCCTTCCTCCTGTCATTGATGGCTGACTGATGTGTTCTCTGGCGCGGGTATAGCGACGGGCTATCTTTGCCATAGAAAAACACAAGCGCCGGAACGGTTTACCTCAAGTTTGGTTGAGGTTCCAGCATAGGTCCACCTTCACTGGCCAAACCATAAGGAGCCTGTCATGAAACAGATCTTTGCCGACCTCTGGGAAACCGATGTGGAAAGCCCATTCCCGGGCCTGACCACCCACGCCTACCTGTTGACCCGCGATAGCGGCAATGTGTTGTTCTACAACACGGGCCACGACCATGAACGGGATGCTATCGCCGAACTGGGCGGTGCTGACTGGCAGTTGCTGAGCCATCAGGATGAACTGGGCGCGTCCATCCTCAAGCTGCGTGACCGTTTCGGGACACAACTGGGCGGCCACGAAAGGGAGCGGGATGAATTCGCGAAGATCCGGACCCCGGACCGGCTGTTCGATCGCCGCGAAGTGCTGCTGGATAACATCGAGGTTATTCCGACACCTGGCCACACGCCAGGCAGCACCTGCTTCCTGGTGGCCTCGCCGACCGGAAAACGCTACCTGTTCACCGGGGACACCCTGTACCGGGGGGACGACGGCACCTGGAAGCCGGGCTACATCGACGGCATGAGCGACCGGGAGACCCTTGCCACCAGCCTGGCGCTGTTGAAGGGGCTGACGCCCGACGTGGTGATCGGCAGTGCCTTCGGTGGCCAGGCCGGGTATGAAGAGATGCGCCCGGAGGAGTGGTCAGGGAAGGTGGAATCGGCCCTGGTGCAGCTCAATACCTAGTGTCCGTTTGGTTAATCTGGCGGGCCGTCGTTCCGGGATCAGGACAGGGGGCTGGCGGCCAGTATCAGGGAAAGTGGCTGACGGGTATCCGGATGGAGTGGCTCGCGGATCCCCTCCGACCGGTATCCACTTTCCCGCAGCAGTTGCGTCCAGCTATCCAGCGAACGGTAGTACCAGGGCATGGCTTGCCAGTCACCCTCGAAGCCGCGGAAGTCCTCCTGTCGCCAGCCCTCCTGTTGTGGCTGCTCCACACCGCCGGGATGGACGGTCTGGATGATGAGTCGCCCCCGTGGCGTCAGCAGGACGCTGACCGCCCTGAGCAGCGGCGACAGGTGTTCCTGTAGCAGGGCGAAGTTGGCGACGATCACGTCAAAGGGGCCGGGGATCTGCCCGGGGTGTCGGGTCAGCTCTTCGTAACTTCCAAGGAAGAACTCACCGCCCCCGCTGGCCCTCGCGGCCTCAATCAATCCCGGGGAAGCGTCCACGCCGACCGCCTGGACACCCTGCGCCGCCAACGCCCGCACCAGCCAGCCCTCGCCACAGCCCAGGTCCAGCACACGGCCCGGATGGCAGCCCAGCACCGCGTCCACGATGGCGGCATTGGTGACCCGCTCACGGCTTTCGATGGAGCCGCTACGGACGGCCCGGGTCCAGGCGTCGGCGTTGGTGGTCCAGCTTTGGGGGATGGTGTTGTCGGCGAGATAAGCCATACGCTGTTGTTTCTGAGAGTGTTTGTAGCAATATAAACACAAAACCGAAGTTTCGGGCGTTTTGTGTTTATATTGCTACAAATAGGGTCAACGGGACACTAACGCTTCCGCTATGATCCAGTTTCAGCCGCAACTCCGGAGCCCACCATGACCGCCTATTTCATCCAGGCCTTTATCTACCTGATTGCCGCCGTAATTGCCGTACCGCTGGCCGCCCGTTTCGGGCTTGGGTCGGTATTGGGTTACCTGGTGGCTGGCGTGATCATCGGGCCGGTGACCGGTCTGGTGGGGCAGGAGACCACCACCATCCAGCATTTCGCCGAGTTTGGCGTGGTGATGATGCTGTTCCTGGTGGGCATGGAGCTGGACCCGAAGGCACTCTGGGCCGAGCGCAGCAAGTTGCTCGGGCTGGGTGGCCTGCAGGTGGGCCTGACCGCAGCCGCCGGCATGGGCATCGGCCTTTGGGCCGGGCTGGTGTGGCAGACGGCGCTGACCGTCGGGTTTATCTTTGCGCTGTCGTCCACGGCCATCGTGTTGCAGACCCTGAACGAGAAGGGGCTGGCGAAGTCCGAAGGTGGTCGCAGCGCCTTCTCGGTACTGTTGTTTCAGGACATCGCGGTGATTCCCATCCTGGCGCTGGTGCCGTTGCTGGCCCTGCCGGAACTGATGGGCAGTGGGCCAGCTGACGGTGGTGGGCATGGCAGTGGTCTGAGCCTGGTGGATCATCTGCCGGGCTGGGCTCATGCTCTGGTGGTGATTGGGGCGATTGCGGCGGTGATTGTCGGGGGTTACTACCTGAGCCGGCCGCTGTTCCGTTATGTCATCCAGGCGGGGTTGCGGGAAGTGTTCACCGCCACGGCGCTGATGCTGGTGATCGGTATTGCCGCACTGATGAGCCTGGTGAACCTGTCCCCGGCATTGGGCGCCTTCCTGGCCGGGCTGGTGCTGGCCAACAG
Organism: Marinobacter shunpengi; assembly: GCF_045449715.1. NCBI lineage: Bacteria > Pseudomonadati > Pseudomonadota > Gammaproteobacteria > Pseudomonadales > Marinobacteraceae > Marinobacter > Marinobacter shunpengi. The sequence goes on from NZ_JBJJLA010000025.1 coordinate 62,185, forward strand.
CGAATTCCGCCATGAACTGGAAGCCAACATCGAGCCCTTCAAGGGACTGCTGCTGGGCCTGTTCTTTATCACTGTCGGGGCGGGGATCGACTTTGCCGTGCTGGCGGAGGAATGGGGGCTGGTCCTGTTGCTGGGGGCGGCGGTGATTGCCGTCAAGGCACTGGTACTGCTGGTGCTGGCGATGCTTTTCGGTATTCGCGGCAGCAACGGCTGGCTGTTCACCCTGGGGCTGGCCCAGGCCGGTGAGTTCGGCTTTGTGCTGCTGACCTACAGCGTGCAGAACTCGGTGGTGCCACCGGAGCTGGCCAAGATCCTGTCGCTGGTGGTGGCGTTGTCCATGTTCCTGACACCCCTGCTGTTCATCCTCTACGATCGGGTGGTGTTGCCCCGTTACCGCCGGGTGACCAATGAGGAACGCCAGGCGGACACCATCGATGAACAGGCCCCGGTGATTGTTGCCGGGGTGGGGCGGTTTGGTCAGATCGTCTGCCGTCTGTTGCGGGCCAATAATATTCCGGCGGTGGTGCTGGACCACGAGATCGAACAGATCGAGAACGTGCGGCGCATTGGCATCCGCAGTTATTTCGGCGACGCCAGCCGGTCCGACCTGCTGGAGACGGCCGGCATCGCCCAGGCAAGGCTGCTGGTAATCGCGATCGACGATCCGGACCGGGCTATCCGCATGGTGGAGCACGTCAAGCAGTTCTACCCCGGGGTCTGGGTGCTGGCCCGGGCCTTCGACCGGGGGCACAGCTACCGGCTGCGACAGGCCGGGGCCGACGATGTGATCAGTGAAACCTACCATTCCGCCCTTGAGATGGGTGGTCATGCCATGACGGCCCTGGGCGTGCACCCCTTGCGGTCAAGGCAGATGACCTGGGCCTTCCAGCAGAACGAGGAGGCCCATCAGGACGAACTCTATGAGGCCTGGAAGGAAATCGAGGAAGGCATCCATTTCAGTTCCCGCTATGGTGAACTGTTCATGAAACTGGAAGAAACCCTCAGCGGTATCATGCAGAGCGACTGGGACGAACCCAGCCGGGAGGATGTACCGGTATGGACACCACCAAAGGAAGACTGAGGTATGACGGATAGTGAGGTCCCGCCCGGTGTGGGCAGTGACGACCAGGTTGTGCTGTTCGACGGCGTCTGCAAGCTCTGCAACGGCTGGGCAAAGTTCCTGATCCGCCATGACCACCAGCGCCGGTTCCGCCTGGCATCGGTGCAGTCGCCCCAGGGGCAGGCGTTGCTGGAGTGGTGCGGTATGCCCACGGATCAGTATGAAACCCTGGTGCTGATCCGCAACGGGCGGGTCCATGTCCGCTCTGATGCCATCCTGTGTATCCTGGGGAGCTTACCCATGCCCTGGCGGCTGGGGGCGGTAGGCCGGGTTATCCCTGGCCCGATCCGCGACTGGCTCTATGACCGTATTGCCCGCAATCGCTACCGGCTGTTCGGTAGGTACGACACCTGCCTGGTACTAACCCCGGACCACAGGAGCCGCTTCCTGGATGAATAGCGCTACGCCTGTCCTGACGATCTGCCGGTGCTCGCTCGCCTTTATCTGGATCTACCAGGGGATCGTTCCGAAGTGGCTGGGGCCCCACGCCGACGAATTGAGCATGAACATGCTGGCGGGGTTCACGCCCGAACAGGCGCCGGTGATTTCCTACATCGCGGGCACCGTGGAGGTGCTCCTGGGCCTGGGCATCCTGCTGTTCCATCGACAGCGTTGGCCCTACGCCGTGTCCGCGGTGTTCATTGCGGGGCTGTACCTGTTCACGGTGGTGATGGCCAGCCAGTTCCTTGTCTCCGCTTTCAACGCCACCACGGTGAATCTGGCGGTGTTCGCGCTGTCGGTGATTGCCCTTGTGGAGTTGCGGCGGGTGGAGGCTGGGGCCAACGGCAGGAAAAGATAATCTCCGGCGGGTAGTTTATCCTTGTCCCATCATCAATCCCGGCACTCCCGGGTAAAAGCCTTCAACAAGGAGCCTTCCATGACCAACGTCCCCCAACTGACCGACGCCCTGCTGACCCTGGAAAACCGCGTCGCCACGCTTACCCTGAACCGGCACGACCTTCGTAATGCGCTGACTGGCTCCGCTCTGATCGACGATATTGTCACCACTGCCGACTGGGTGAACCACTGCGATGAGGTTTCCGTGCTGGTGATCACCGGGGCGGGATCCGCCTTCAGCGCCGGCGGCAATGTCCGAGACATGGCGGACCGGGGCGGCGATTTCGCCGGCGATGTGGCCGAGTGTGCAGAGCGCTACCGCAAGGGCATCCAGCGCATCCCCCTGGCCCTGCAGGAAGTGGAAGTGCCCATCATTGCCGCGGTCAACGGCCCGGCCATTGGTGCCGGCTTCGATCTGGCCAACATGGCCGACATCCGTATCGCCTCCGAGAAGGCGAAGTTCGGCGAGACCTTCCTCAACCTCGGCATCATCCCCGGCGATGGCGGTGCCTGGTTCATGCAGCGGCTGATTGGCTACCAGCGGGCCTTTGAACTGACCCTCAGTGGCCGCGTGGTGGAAGCCACCGAAGCGAAGGAACTGGGTATCGTTATGGAAGTGGTCCCGGCAGACGAGCTGCTGCCCAACACCCTGAAACTGGCCACCCGCATCGCCGCCCAGCCCCCGAAAGCCACCCGCCTCACCAAACGCCTGATGAAGATGGCCCAGCGCATGGAACTGAAGGAATTCCTGGATGTCTGCGCCGTATTCCAGGGCATGTGCCACAACGAGCCGGAACACCTGGAGGCGGTGAACCGGATGTTGGAGTCCATGGCGAAAAAATGAAACATGGGATTCGTTCACCTTCAGAGGAGTGACTCAGGGATGAGGCTCAGCCAGTACCAACTACCTCCTTTCTTGGCTTCAACCCTTTTCGTAATCGCCGGAATGGCTTCCATGCAGGTTGCGACAGCTGGGCAGAAAAGTCGATTGGAAGTCAGTATTCCGGAAGAGAGTGAACTTACATACGACCGGAAAGAAGCCAATCCGGATTTCATCGATTTCAGTGGTGAGGTGGAGCAAACCGGGTTGCTCCTGGCTTATTGGGAACTCCTCTATATGGAGACCGGGCCGCTGGAGGACAGTGAGCCGGTGCGCAACCTGAAGTTCAGGTTCTACCCGGGACCCGCCAGCGAGCAAGCACTGCCGTCGGTGGCTTTCAGAGGCGACAGTCAGAAGTCACCATTGGACCGTATCTTTATCTACCGTTCCCGTTCCGAGGACAGCCTACTGGATGAGTTTGTCAGCGAGTTTGATCAGTCCGATTCGAAGGCCAGACAGTTGCTTGAGCTCTTTGAGGAATTGCCACCGGGCTTTCTGGATAATCGCGAGGGGAAAGCGGTGCAGCCAGTGGCAATCACACTGTCAGGTCTTGCCTCATTTGTCGAAGGCGGGCATCTCTTCACGTTTGGTCAGGTGACATCCGCGGAACCGCTGTCGATGGAGGACTACGCATTGGAGCTGATTCAGGATGCGCAGCCGGATAATTATCTCGCCCGCCCATGGGACTACCGCTTACGGGCACCGGATGCAACGGCGCTCTATCAGGAGCCCGAAGGTGCCAGGCTGGCTGGCATCCCGGCTGGTACGCATACACTCACTCGCCTGGAGCCGGTCCAGGATGGTTGGGTGAAGGTTCGGTACCAGAATGAGCAATCCGGAAAGGAACTGATTGGCTACATCAATGCCCGCGAGGTGCAGCCAGTCAATTGATCCTGAGTACCTGGAAGCGCTAAACCCGACGCTGGAGTTTATGCCGGGTCCATACGTTGGTGGATTTTCGGGAATTGCCGTGAATTAATAGGTTTCCTAAAGTGCCTTTGATACGCTCCGATCATTGATTCAGTGATCTTAATTCAGGATACGGAAGTCATACGGACATGAAAAAAGTTATATACGGCAGCATAGCCGTCCTGGTAGTTGCTTTTGCACTTTTCTTTACGCTGGGACCAACCTTCACCTTCAGTTCTTACACGGTTGAGTTTTCCCCAGACTCTCCGGCAAGGGACGCACTGGAAACGTTTTCCATTCCGGAGTCATACCATCGGTCCGGTGATATCGAGGTTACCGGTCCGGAAGGAACCCTGCCTGAAATCGCGACTCTGCGCTTCTCTGTCTCTGATGAAAGCGACCTGCCTGACATAAAATCCCACTATCAGCGCCTGTGTGAGCGCAACAACTTCCAGTTCCCTGACGACAGCCTCCAGTCCATGGATCCTGAGCTGCTGTGTGTGAAGCAGGATGAGCGTCGATATTCGGTGATCTTCTCGCCGAGTTGTACCGACTCGGGTTGTGAAGTGCAGTTGTCTGTCAGGGCTATCTAACCCACCGTGTTCAGAAAAGGACTTTCAGAATGACCGATCGAGCCGATATAGAACCAACACAGCCGACCGGCTGGCGACGATTAAGTTATACCTATCACTGTGGATGGGTTGACTGGGGCCATGCACTGCCGGATGGGGCCCTTGGGTTATTGAACAAGTTGAAGGGGCAGACTGCAGACAACGGGTTGCTCAACTCGGTAGACGTGACCTTGAATGGCAAGCCGGCTTTCGTCATTGGATATGGTCAGGAAATGGGGGCTTTGGGAATTCGGGTTTCCGCCCGGCGTCACTGGGTTATCCAGAAGGGGCTCTCCCAGGCCGAACTGGAAAGTGTTGGTCTTGCCATTTATCTGAGCGCCTCTTTTGATTTCGAAAAACTCCAGGGCACTTTTCCTTTTTCCCTGGTTTCTGGCGGTAGCAGTTTTAGTACCGAGGATCTGGTCTCCAATGTGATTGGTTTCTACAGTGCTGCACGGGCTATTTCGCAGGATAGGATGAGGCGGCTGTGTGGTGAGGTGCCGGTGGACGAAAGCTATCGGATCTGGGACGAGCACACGCCAGATGGATTTTCCGGTTATCAGAACCGGACGACGACCCCAATCCTGTTTCCGACTCAATATGTTCCCGCCGGAGCAGAGAATCCCGTATTTCCTTCCGCTCTCAGTTCCATAAAGCTCGCCAAGCAGGGAGAAACCTGGGCGAGGCTTAAGAGCCGATTCCTGGATCCCGGCTTTGTGAATGGGAGGGTGCCGATAGAGGTTTTGCCGGACGGCTCGGTAAGGGTAAGAAACGGCACGGCCAGACCATCGAGAGTGACGCCTTAGGCTGGTGTTGTCCGGCTGAGCTTCGCCGGGCATCGATTAACACGGGCCCGGTGAATCAGGTCAGACTGGGCTGATCGATACAATACCGATAGCGGAATTCTGGACTACCATGGAAAGGAGCCGGGCTGTGGTGATGCAGGAATTTCACCCAAACAGCCCTTTCCATTGCCGGACCTCAGGGAACCCTGGTCATGAATAAGCTCTCCTTTTCCTTTCGATTCATCCTGGCTTTCGCCATCACCCTGATTGCCATTGCCGCCCGGGCGGAGCCCGGAGATTCCTCCTCTCCGAAGGCCATACTGTTCCAGAACGTGTATGTTTTTGATGGTAAATCCGCAGAACGGCGACCGGAGCTGGTCAATGTGCTCGTAAACCAGGGACAGATCCAGCGCATATCGGAGGAAGAGGTTGCGCCAGCGGACGATATCCCTGTTCAGGTGATTGATGGTGATGGTCGAACGCTGATGCCTGGACTGATTGATGCCCACTGGCACTCGACACTGGTCAAGCCCACCTCTATGGAGGCACTCACATCGGACATTGCCTACATCCATCTGGTGGCCAGTAACGTGGCCGAGGCCACGCTGATGCGGGGGTTTACTTCGATACGTGATATGGGCGGTCCGTCGTTCGGGCTGCGCAGGGTCATTGAGGAAGGGTTGGTGCCGGGTCCAAGGATCTTTCCGTCCGGCGCCATGATCTCGCAGACGGGAGGTCACGGGGATTTCCGGCTGCCCCACGAAGTACCCGAACCCAATAACGCTGGCCTGAACTATGCGGATCGGGTGGGCGTTACGGCCATCGCTGACGGGGCCGATGCTGTGCTCAAGCGGGTCCGGGAACAACTGATGCAGGGGGCAACCCAGATCAAACTGATGGCCGGCGGCGGTGTATCGTCCATGTATGATCCGATCGACGTCAGCCAGTATACGCCGGATGAGCTGCGGGCCGCGGTGATGGCAGCGGAGAACTGGGGTACCTATGTGGCAGTGCATGCCTATACCTCAAGGGCCGTGCAGATGGCCCTTGAGGCCGGTGTGAAGAGTATCGAACATGGTCAACTGGTGGACGAGGAAACGGTCAGGATGATGGCCCGGAAGAACGTCTGGTGGAGCCTTCAGCCCTTTATCGAAAACGAACTCGCCAACCCCCAGACCGGGCCGTCCCGGCTCAAGCAGATCATGGTGCACCAGGGCACGGACAGGGCCTTTGAGTTGGCGAAGAAGCACAAGGTGCAGGTGGCCTTCGGCACCGATATGCTGGGTACGGGTGACTATGGCGACAATCAGAATGCTCTGCTGGTGACCATGGAGCGGTGGTACACCCCGGGCGAAGCGCTGCAGATTGCCACCGGCAATAACGGTCGGCTGATCGGCCTGTCGGGGCCCCGCTATCCGTTGCCGGGACCCATTGGCGTGATCGAGGAAGGCGCTGTTGCCGACCTGTTGCTGGTGGATGGTGACCCGACCGAGGATCTGTCGCTGATCGCGGAGCCGGAGGCCAATTTCAGGATCATCATGAAAGGCGGGGTGATCTACAAGAACACCCTGGGCCCTTCAGATAGCGCCACTGACGGAGACTAGGTCCGGGCTCACAGTTCGCCATTCGACCCTGGCCACCGTCTGCAGCTTCTCCAACTGACTCTGCAACATGCCGATGGGCCGCGTGCCCTCCAGGGTGAGGGCGATATCCAGGGCGTCGCCGCTGCTTTCCATGGCCATTTTCGAGATCCGGAAGCCCCGGATACGCACTACCTGACACAGCCGTTCCAGGGCGGCGGCTTCGGGGTTCATCCGGCAGTGGATCTGGTAACTGGGTATCTCCTGTTCATGGGCGTTCATGCCACGTGCTCCTTGTTGGGTGTCCGGTTGCGATGGGGTTCGTCGATGATGTCGGTGTTGCTGGCGCCGGGTCTGACGATGGGCCAGACATTCTCCTCCCGGGCGATGGCTACGTGCAGCAGCATCGGACCCTGGTAGGCCAGCAGGGTTTCGATGCCCCGGCGGATCTGGTCGGTGCGGTTGATGTGCAGGGCGTGGATGTCGAACGCCTTGGCCATGGTGAGGAAGTCCGGGTTGTCGTCCAGGTTGATCTGGCTTTCCCGGTTGTCGTAGAACAACTCCTGCTGCTGGCGGACCATGCCCAGGCACTGGTTATCCAGGATGATCAGTTTTACCGGCAGGTTGTAGCGGCGGATGGTGGCCAGTTCCTGGGCGTTCATCATGAAGGAGCCGTCGCCGGTGACATTGATAACTGTGCTGTCGCGGTCCGCGAACTGGGCGCCGATGGCCGCCGGCAGGCCGAAGCCCATGGTGCCCAGGCCGCCGCTGGTGAGGTGGTGGCGGGGGCTGGCAAAGCGGTAGTGCTGGGCCACCCACATCTGGTGCTGGCCTACATCGCAGGCAATCACCGTATCGCCCGGGGTGATCCGGGACAACTGGCGGATAAACGCGGGGCCGTTGATCGGCGCATAGGGATCCTCGTTGTCCGCCGCATGGAAACCACCGGTGGTGTGCCAGGTGCGGCACAGGGTTTGCCACTCCCCGATCGCCAGGGGATGTTTCCGCAGGTCGTCGGTAAGGTCATCCAGGATGGTGCCCAGCTCTCCCCTCAACGCTATGTCCGCCGGGCGCAGCTTGTTCAGTTCCGCCGCGTCGGCGTCGATATGGATCATGCGGGCATTGGGGGCGAAGCCGTCCAGCCTGCCGGTGGCGCGGTCGTCCAGGCGGGCGCCGATGACCAGCAGCAGGTCACACTCCTCCACCGCCCGGTTGGCGGCCCGGGAGCCGTGCATGCCGAGCATGCCCAGATCCGCCGGGTGGTTGTGCCCGGTGTTGCCGAGACCCTTGAGGGTAGTGACGGCGGGCATGCCGGAGGCTTCTGCAAAGGCCCGGAAGGCACTCTCCGCGTTGGCCAGGGAGACGCCACCGCCACTGTAGATCAGGGGCTTGCGGGCGCTTCGCAGCATGGTCAGGGCATCGCCGAGGTCCACCGGTGATTCCGGCACCGGCACTGGCTCCGCAATGGCCGGCGCATTGATGTCGGCCAACTGGATATCCTTGGGGATGTCGATCCATACCGGGCCGGGCCGTCCGCTTTGGGCCAGTTCGAAGGCCTCTTCCATGATGCCCGGCAGATCCCCCGCCCGTTCCACCAGGTAGCTGTGTTTGACGATACCCAGCGTCATGCCGAGCATGTCGGTCTCCTGGAAGGCGTCGGTGCCGATCAGGGCGGTGGGCACCTGGCCGGTGATGACCAGCATGGGTACGGAGTCCCGGTGGGCATTGGCCACGCCGGTGATCAGGTTGGTGGCGCCGGGGCCAGAGGTGGCGATGCAGACGCCAACCTTGCCGCTGGCCCGGGCATAGCCGTCGGCGGCCAGGGCACAGGCCTGTTCATGGCGGCACAGCACATGCTCCACACCCACGTCGTCCACCAGGGCATCGTAGAGCGGCATGATGCAGCCGCCGGGGTAGCCGAATACGGTGTCGGTGTGGTGGCGGCGGAACGCCTCCAGGATGTGTTGTGCGCCGGTCATGGTGTTCTTCCTTTGATTTTCCTGGTGCAAAAAAAAAGCCCCCGGGACCTTTCGGTGCCGGGGGCTTCTGGTGTCTCTTCGGTCTGTCAGTCAGTCAACCGTCTGTCCACGCAAAAGCCCCCGGATGGCACCACGACCACCAGGACTAGCTTCACGATGACAATAACGGCGTTCAGGTTCATTGCGCTCGGATTCGTTGGCTGACTGAAAATTCTGGTTAAACAGTAACCCGATTGCCGACAATCGCGCAACCGTCGATATCGGGTTTTTTTGAACGATGGTCCGTTTTATCTGGATTTGGACCCGTGTGAGACCACCGGATCAGGTCTTGACGCTGTCCAGTATCGGGCCCAGGTAGGGCTTGTGAGTATCGATTTCCTCTCGCGTCAGTCCATTGATTTCATAGGGAAAGACCAGCCAGTCCCCGGTCTGGTGCAGGCTGTAGTCCGGGGCAATGCCGGCCTTGGCGGCCCCGGGACGTTGATAGAGGGTGGCGACACGGGTGTCGGCGGGCATGTTGCGCTTGAGCTGGCGGTTCAACCGGTTGAGCACCGCGGCAACGCTGTAGCCGGTGCTGAAGACGTCGTCCACGATCAGCAACCGGTCGTCGTGATTGAGGTTGTCCAGCAGGTAGTGGGTGCCGTGCACGCGTATGTTCTGTTCCGGGGCCGACACCATTTCATCGTAGGCCTGCATGCCCCGGTAGGAGGTACGCAGGGCGATGTGGTCCGTGGCCACGCCCAGGGTTTGCAGGCATTCCTGCACGTAGATGCCGATGGCACTGCCGCCCCGCCATAGCCCAACGATGAAATTGGGCCGGAACCCGCTCTCGTAGACCTGGACGCCGAGGCGGAAGGCGTCCTCGATCAGGGCCTCTTCGTCAAGGAAGCGGCGGGAACGGCTGGCTTTGGGGGGGACGGAACTGATTTTCATCGGGATCTGCCTGTAACCCGGAGTGCGGTATTTGAGACTGTCCGGGGATGGTGGGATGATGACCGCTTACCCCCAGACATTAAGAGACTCATGGCTGCGAAACAATACCTTACTGCCCAGGGCCTGCTGGAAGACGCCTTCAGGCTGGGGGCGCAGATCCTCAATTCCGGGTTTCGCCCCACGTTCATGATCGCGGTCTGGCGGGGCGGTGCCCCGGTCGGCATCGCGGTGCAGGAGTTCCTCGACTACCACGGCCTGCATACGGATCACATCGCCGTGCGCACCTCGTCCTATGGGGCGGGCATTGACCAGCAGAGCAGGGAAGTTCGGGTACACGGCCTGAACTACCTGGTCAAACACGTCACCCATGAGGATTCGTTGCTGATCGTGGACGATGTGTTTGACACGGGGCGTTCGGTGCAGGCCATCATTGATGAACTGGGCAAGCGGGCCCGCCTCAATACCCCGGAGGACATCCGCGTGGCGGTGCCCTACTACAAACCGGGCCGTAACGAGGTGGGCTGGGCGCCGCAGTACTATATCCATGAGACGGAAGCCTGGCTCAAGTACCCACATTCCCTGGAGGGGCTGACCGCCGGGGAGATCCGGGACAACCGACCGGCACTGTATGAGATCCTGGCGCCCCATCTTCCGGATACCCGAAACCCCTGAACATTCGACAGACACAGAAGGACTGCCATGTACATTGCCATGAACCGATTCCGCATCGCCCCCGGCAAGGAAGAGGACTTCATCGAGATCTGGCGTAACCGCGACTCCCACCTGGAGGGCGTATCCGGATTCCGGGAATTCCACCTTCTGCAGGGCCCCAGTCACGAGGACCACACCCTGTTCACCTCCCACAGCGTGTGGGATTCCGAGGAAGCCTTCGTCAACTGGACGAAATCCGAGGCCTTCCGGAAGGCCCATGCCAACGCCAGTCCCTCGAAGGACATCTATCTGGGGCCACCCCAGTTCGAGGGATTCAAGGCGGTGCTCTGACATTCCCATAGACGCCACTGAAAAGGCCTGAGTGACCACACAGGCCTTTTTTATCCTTGTAAGTTAATCAAATGATTAATATGATTTTGATCAAATGATTAATCGGGTGAAAGGATAGCTATGATCATGCAGTCAGCTTCGCGGGACCGGAACGTCCTGATAGCGATGATGGTGTTTCTGGCGGGAGCACTGACCGGGTGCCTGCCGTCGGAACCACCAGTCACGCAGTCGAAGACGTCACGAGTGGTGGACACGGCCCGGGTGATCCCCGCCAACGGCCCGGAGCAGGTCACCCTGTCAGGTCAGGTGAAGGCCAGTGAGCACACCCGGTTGAGTTTCGAGGTGAGTGGCGAGGTCCGGTCCGTATCGGTGGATGTGGGTGACACCGTGGCCGCCGGGGAGGTGCTGGCCACCCTGGACAGGGCCCGCTACCAGCTTGCCCACGACCAGACCCTGGCATCGGAGCGGGAGGCTGCGGCTGCCCTGCAGGAAGCACGGCTGGACCACCGGCGGCAGTCGGACCTGGCGGACCGGGGCTTTGGTAGTGCGTCCCAGCTGGACAGTGCCCGGGCCGCACTGGAAACCGCCCGTTATCGCCATGAGGCAGCAGTGGCCTCCCGGCGTATTGCCGAGCGGGACCTGGCGCAGACGCAACTGAAGGCACCCTTCGAGGGCACTGTGGGTCAGCGCATGGTGGAGCCGGCGGAGCGGGTATCCGCCGGCCAGGCGGTGCTGGCGGTGATTTCCGACCGGGAAGGTTATGAGGTGGACACTAGCGTGCCGGAGACCCTGGTCAGCCGGCTGTCGGCCCGCTCCGAGCAGGCGGTGAGTATCCCCGCCCTGGGCGTGGAGCGGATGCCGGCCCGCGTCCACCAGATCGGTTCAGAACCCCGTTCCGCCAACAACTACCCGGTGACCCTGACCCTGGGAGACACCCTGCCGGGGCTGCGCTCCGGTATGACTGCCCAGGTGCACCTGTCCATGGATCAGGTCGATGGCGGGCACGCCCTGGACACGTTCCGGCTTCCCCTGACCAGTCTGGTCCACGATGGCCCCCAACAGGCCCATGTGCTGCGGATCGGCCCCGAGGAGCGGTTGCAGCGGGTGGATGTGCTGGTCATCGACACGGCGGGCAACCAGGCCGTGGTGACCGGGCCGCTGGCCAGTGGCGAGAGGATTGTCGCCCGGGGACCGGAATTCGTAACCGAGGGGCAGCAGGTGAGCCTGCTGGGCGATGGCCCCGAGCGGTTCCACTGAGGTGTCCATGAACCTGTCCCAGTTTGCCTTCCGCTACCGTCCCGTTGTCCTGCTGACCACCATCCTGGCCCTGGCCTACGGGGCTTTCAGCTACTTCTCGCTGCCCACCCGGGAGGATCCGGAGATCCTGGTGCGGGAGGCGGTGCTCACCACCGAATATCCGGGGCTGTCCGCCGAGGAGGTGGAGGAGACCATCACCAAGCCCCTGGAGGCCAGTGTGCGCAAGGTGGGGGAGGTGGAAGAGATCCGCTCCACCTCCATGCGGGGCCGCTCCATCATCCATGTGGTGATCCACGACCGTTACTTCGACCTGGACCAGATCTGGGACGAGGTGCGGGAGCGCGTCGACGCGGCCCGTCCGGAATTACCCGAGGGGGCCGGCGAACCCAACCTGAACGATGATTTCGGCGATGTGGCGGTGGTCACCGCCGCGCTGACCTCCCGTGACTTCTCCCAGGCTAAACAGCTCCAGATGGCGGAGCACATCCGGGCCGAGCTGTACGGCATCGAGGGCATCCGCAAGGTCGAGCTGATCGGTGTGCAGCCGGAGCGCATCTTCGTGGAGCTGCCGGTGGAGCGCATGGCCGAGCTGGGACTGTCTCCTCAGGCCCTGGCGGACCAGTTGGAGAAGCAGAACATCCTGCCCCCGGGCGGTGTGATCGAATCCGGTGAACAGCGGTTCGCGTTGCAGGTCAGCGGTGGCTTCCACAGCCTGGAGGCCCTGCGCCAGGCGGAAATCCAGTTGCCGGAAGGCGGTACCCTGCGGTTGCAGGACCTGGGGGAGGTGAGCCATGGCTACGTGGACCCGGTGCAGCGGCCGGCCTACTTCAATGGTGAGCGGGCCATCGTGCTGGCGGTGTCCATGCTGGAGGGCCACAGCGTGCTGGACTTTGGTCACGCAGTGAAGGACGCCATCGAAGCCATCCGGCCCACCCTGCCGGCGGGCTATAACCTGGACATCATGACCTTCCAGGCGGAGCAGGTGGCCAATGCGGTCTACGGTGTCACCGCCAGTATGCTGCAGACCCTGGCCATCGTGCTGGCCGTGGTGGTGCTGTTCCTGGGGGTGCGAACCGGCCTGATCGTAGGGTCGATTATTCCCGGGGTCATGCTGGTCACCCTGGCGGTGATGGGCCTGACGGAGATGACCCTGGAGCGCATGAGCCTGGCCACCCTGGTCATTGCCCTGGGGCTGCTGGTGGACAACGCCATCGTGGTGGCGGAAGACTTCAAGACCCGCCTGGAGGCCGGCGCCAGCCGCAACCAGGCGTTGCAGCAGACCGGTAGTGAGCTGGCCATGCCGCTGCTGTCCTCCAGCCTGACCACCATCCTGGTGTTCCTGCCGCTGATGCTGGCGGAGCATGTGGCCGGTGAGTACACCCGGTCCATCTCCATTGTGGTGGCCATTACCCTGCTGGCGTCCTGGCTGCTGTCCATGACGGTGACGCCGATCCTGTGTCATCGCTTCCTGAAAGCGCCGGTGCGTTCTGCGGGCGAGACCGGGGACACACCGCCGGAAGCCACCCTGTCGGACCGACTGTTTGGTCGCATGGCTGCCGTTTATGAGCGGCTCCTGCGGACGATCCTGCACTACCGCAAGACCTTCCTGCTGCTGATGGTGGTGGCCTTCGCCGCCGGCGTGGGACTGATGCAGGTCGTGCCGAAAAAGTTCTTCCCGGATTCCGACCGCAGTCAGGTGCTGGTGTACGTGGATTTTCCCTCCGATATTGCGCCCAGCCTGGCGGACGACGGGATTCGACGGATCAGCGACCTGTTGTCCGGGGATGACAATCCCCATGTGGAAAGCGTCGCCGCCTACCTGGGCTTTGGCGGACCCCGTTTCGTGCTGTCGCTGACCCCCATCGATCCGGCGCCCAACAAGGGCTTCCTGGTCCTGAACGTGAGCGACGCCAGGCACATGGACGGCGTGCTGGACAACACCCGCAGGCTGCTGGCCACCCGCCATCCGTCCGTGTCCGCCCAGGTCACCCGCATGTTCCTGGGCCCTTCGGACAGCAACCTGCTGGAGGTCCAGGTGACAGGGCCGGACCGGGAGATGCTGTTCGAGTCGGCGGCGAAGGTGGAACGCATCCTCGCGGACCTGCCCGGTACGCGGGATGTGCGCCAGAGCTGGGAGGCGCGGATCCCGTCGCTGCATATCGAGGTGGACCAGGCCCGGGCCCGCCGTGCCGGGGTCAGCTCCGCCGATATTGCCCGTTCGCTGCAAGGTGCCATCGACGGTTACCGCATCACCGATTTCCGGGAGGGGGACCGCCATATCCCGGTGATGCTCCGTTACCAGGAGGAAGGCCGGGAAAGCCTGGAACGGCTGCGTTCCCTGACGGTCTATCCGCTGGAAACGCCAGGGGCGGGCGTGACCCTGAACCAGGTGGCGGATATCTCCCTGGGCAACGGTTACTATCGTATCGACCGGGTGGACCTGAAACGGTCGATTACGGTGGAAGCCCGTAACAGCGGCTATACAGCGGAGGAGATGGTGCCCCGGGTGGAACCGGCCCTGAGGGAGCTGGAGGCCGGTCTGCCACCGGGTTACGTGGTGGCGTTTGACGGTGTGGTGAAGCAGTCCGCCGAGGGGCGCGCCGCGTTGCAGGCCAACCTGCCCCTGTGCCTGGGTATCGTGATGGTGCTGCTGGTGGCCCAGTTCAATTCCTTCAAACGGCCCCTGCTGATCGTGGCGACGATTCCCCTGGTGATCCTGGGCGTGGCCGTGGGCCTGCTGGTGCTGCGGGCCAACTTCGGGTTCATGGTGTTGCTGGGCCTGTACAGCCTGGCGGGGATCATCATCAATAACGCCATCGTGCTGATTGACCGCATTGACCTGAACCGGCAGGAAGAGCCGGCGCTGCCGATAACCGAGGCGGTGGTGGCGGCCTCCGTGCGCCGGCTGCGGCCCATATTGATGGCCACCATCACCACTATCCTCGGGTTCCTGCCGTTGATCGTGGGCCATGACCCGCTATTCTACGGCATGGCCAGTGCCATGGCCTTTGGGCTGGCCCTGGGTACGGTGATGAGTCTGGGCGTGGTGCCGGTGCTGTACACGTATTTCTTCGGCCGGGAATCCGGCACACTGGAGCCCGCCAGCGTTGACGGAAAGGAGTGAGTGGATTGAACAGTCCGGTGAATGCCGATAACCAGACGGCGGAAAACCTGATCCTGGCGGGTATCGACCTGTTTGGTGAACATGGCTTCAGCGGTACCACCACCCGCATGATTGCCACGGCAGCGGGCGCCAACATTGGCTCCATTGCCTACTACTTCGGCAACAAGCATGGGCTTTACCTGGCCGCGGCCCGTCACATCTCCACCCGGTTGCGGGAAGACCTGCAACTGGGGGAAATGGGTATTACCTACGACCACGCCCAGACCCTGGGGGAGGACAGTGCCCGTCGGCTGCTGGAACAACTGATGGGGCGCATGGTGCACCTGTTCATGGAGAGGCCGGAGGCCCGCCGCTGGCTGATGCTGGTGATGCGGGAGCAGGCCAACCCCTCCGAAGCCTTCGATATCCTTTACCGGGATGCCTTCGAGAAGGCCCATGTCGCTGTCACTACCCTGGTGAGCGTGCTGATGAAACGCCCGGCTAGTGATCAGCAGGTCATCCTGGAGGCGCACACCCTGGTCGGTCAGGTGGTGTTCTTTCTGGTAGGGCGCACTCCATTGCTGAGACGGCTTGGCGCCGGCGAGCAATTTGACCCGGAAACCATCGCCCTGGCGGAGGCGGTGGTGGTGTCCCATGTGCGGCGCATGACCCGTACATAGGCTCTATTGCCAGACTGTCACTTGGTGCCCCGTCACCCACCTGTTAGCGTTAACTGTAACGTGATCTGTGTCACATCACGTCCGGCAATGTCCGCCGCTTCGGCCCGCGGACATGCACGCAGGAGTCAACGGAATACAGGAGTTCAATCATGATGCACACACGTTTGGTTCGGGCAATGGGGCTTTCCCTGGTCGCTGGTTCCTTGGCTTTCAGCCTCTCGGCGCACGCCGCCCAGGGACTATACTCTGCGGATGATCTGATGGACGCGGAGGTTTATGACAGCAGTGGCGAAGAAGTCGGTGAGGTTGAGGATATCCTCATGGACGACGGTATGTCGGTCCATGCGCTGGTGATCAAGACCGGCGATGTACTGGGGCTGGGTGGCCGTGACGTTGTTGCCGAGCGCGGTACCTTCACCGTGAGCATGGAACCGGACAACGACGGCGACGAGTTTGATGACAAGGACTACAGGGTTCAGCTGGAAGGAACCCAGGATGATATCAAGGCGCTGCCAGCCTATGACGCAAGCTGGTGGAACCAGACCAGCCAGGGGCTGCAGCAGGCCTGGGAGAACACCAAGGACATCAGCGAAAGTGCCTGGGAGAATACCAAGCAGGCCACCTCCTCCGCCTGGTACAACATCAAGGAAGGGGCCAGGAACGTCGGCGACGAGATCGAGGACGCCACCAACTGATCCCCCAGTCAGGAAGCGCCCCCACGAGGCGCTTCCTGCTGTTCTCACCCCATGTTTTCACATTGATACCCGCCTAAAGTCTAAGGGCGTTGGGTAGCTGTCCGGCGTTGGCTGGTCTAGATTTATCGGGATAACAACACCCGAACGTCACCGACCAGACCAACAATAAGGACATTCCCATGCGAAAGCGCTCATTCCTGAAGCTTACCTCCAGCCTGCTCCTTTCGGCGTCTCTTGGCGTCTCGATGACGGCCCATGCCGAAGGTCAGTACATCATGGGTACGGCCACCACCGGCGGCACCTATTATCCGGTAGGGGTCGCCATCTCGACCCTGATCAAGGTAAAACTCGAACCCACCGAGAACATCTCCGTCTCCGCCATCAGCTCCGCCGGCTCCGGCGAAAACCTCAAGCTGATGGACGAGGACCAGGCCCAGTTCGGCATCCTGCAGGGGCTGTACGGCGCCTGGGCGTGGGATGGCAGCGGCCCGGTGCCCAAGGCCTACAAGAACATGCGCTCGGTCTCCATGCTGTGGCAGAACGTGGAGCATTTCGTGATCCGCAGTGAAATGGCCGATTCCGGCACCATTTCCGACATGGAAAACCTCTACGGCGAAACCTTCTCCATTGGTGCCCGCAACTCCGGCACCGAGGGTTCCGGCCGGTTCATCCTCGGCAATGTGGGCATCGACCTGGAACAGATGGAGATGGCCTACATGGGCTATGGTCCCAGCGCCGATGCCCTGCAGAACGGCAATATCGACGGCATGAACATTCCCGCCGGTGTGCCGGCCTCGGCGGTGACCCGGGCCTACGCCAACATGGGGGATGACATTGTCACCCTCAATTTCACCGAGGAGCAGCTGGCGGAAGTGAACAGCAACTTCGATCTCTGGTCCGCCTACGAGATCCCCGCCGGTACCTATCCCAACCAGGACGAAGTGATCAATACCATTGCCCAGCCCAACATCCTGGCGGTGCGGGACGATGTGTCCGAAGAGGACGTCTACCAGATCACCAAGACCATCTACGAGAACCTGCCGTTCCTCAATAACATCCATGCCGCCACCAAGGCCATGGCCCTGGAGAAAGCGATTGTGGGTCTGCCCATGCCGCTGCATCCGGGCGCCCAGCGCTACTACGAGGAGCAGGGTATCGAGATCCCGGACCGCCTGAAGGCCGAATAAGCCTGCGGGCCGTGACAGGACATCGTGTGTGACAGAACCGCGTAGTGACGACGCCGGGGTCGATGCCCGGCTGGAAAAGATCCGCGAGGAAAGCCCGAAAGAGGCCCCGGAACGCCTGGAACACCCGGTCATTGGCCGGGTGATCTTTGTGCTGGCCATCGGTATTGCCCTGGTCCACCTGTGGTTCAATACCTTCTCCACCCTGTCGGAGCTGTGGACTTCGGCGCTGCACTTCGGCCTGTTTGGCCTGCTCTGTGCCCTGGCCATGCCGCTGATCCGCAGTGAGCGGGCCGGTGTCCAGCGGGCCGTGTTCTGGGTGGACCTGGTGCTCGGGCTGGCTGCCCTTGGCTGCGCCCTGTACCTGATGGGTTTCGAGGATGCCCTCTATGACCGGGGTGTGGTGTTCTCCACTGCGGACTGGGTGGTCTCTATCGTCGCGGTGGTCCTGGTGCTGGAGTTTGCCCGGCGCACCACCGGCTGGTTCATTCCCTGCCTGTGCATTGTTGCACTCACCTATGTGGCCTGGTGGGGGCAGTACGTGGAAGGCATTTTCAATTTCCCGGGGCTGACCTGGGAAACGGTGCTCTACCGTTCGTACATCGGCGGGCAGGGCATGCTGGGCTCCATCGCCCGCATCTCCTGGACCTACGTGTTCATGTTCATCCTGTTCGGTGCCTTCCTGGTGAAGTCCGGCGCCGGGGATTTTATTATCGACCTGGCCCGCTGCGCCGCTGGCCGCTTCGTGGGCGGGCCCGGGTTCGTGGCGGTGTTCTCCTCCGGGCTGATGGGGTCGGTGTCCGGCTCCAGCGTGGCCAATACCGTGTCCACCGGCGTCATTACCATCCCGCTGATGCGCAAGGCCGGGTTCCCGGCACGCTTCGCTGGCGGCGTGGAGGCAGCTGCTTCCACCGGAGGCCAGTTGATGCCTCCGGTGATGGGGGCAGGGGCCTTTATCATGGCCTCCTATACCCAGGTGTCCTACCTCACCATCATTGGCGTTGCCGCCCTGCCGGCGCTGCTTTATTTCCTCTCCGTCGCCATGTTCGTGCGCATTGAGGCCAAGCGCAGCCATGCCGTCAAACTCGAGGACGAAGAGGCGGAGACTTTCGGTCAGGTACTCAAGGGCGGCTGGCACTACCTGCTGCCGCTGGTGGTGCTGGTGGCATCGCTGATCTACGGCTTTACGCCCACCTATGCGGCGGGCATTGCCATTGTATCCGTGGTGGTGGCGTCCTGGATTGCCCGCAAGCCGATGACCTTACGGGATATCCTCGACGCCCTGGCCCAGGGCACCCGCAATATCATGACCACGGCGATCCTGCTGATTACCGTTGGCCTGATTGTGATGGTGATCTCCACCACCGGTATCGGCAATACTTTCTCGCTGATGATCACCGAATGGGCCGGGGGCAGCCTGCTGGTAACCATTGTGCTGGTGGCGCTGGCGTCCCTGATCCTGGGCATGGGGCTGCCGGTTACCGCCGCGTACATTGTGCTGGCGACCCTGTCCGCCCCCGCCATCTACCAGTTGATTGCCCAGGCCCAACTCATTGACCTGATGGCCAGCGGTAACCTGCCGGAGCAGGCCCGGGCGATCTTCATGCTGACCTCGCCGGAGGCGACGGAATTGCTCAGCGCCCCCATGGAACGGGCCCAGGCAGTGGCTATGCTGGCGGAGGTGCCGGAGAACTTCACCAGCCAGTTACTGGAACAGGCGCTGTCCCCCCATGCCCTGACCATGGCGCTGGTGGCGGCCCATATGATCATCTTCTGGCTGTCCCAGGATTCCAACGTCACCCCGCCGGTGTGCCTGACTGCCTTCGCCGCGGCGGCCATTGCCGGTACGCCCGCCATGCGCACGGGCCTCACTGCCTGGAAGGTGGCCAAGGGCCTGTACATTGTGCCGCTGCTGTTTGCCTATTCGCCGCTGATTTCCGGTACTCCCCTGGAAATGCTCAAGGTGTTCACGTTTGCCCTGTTTGGTATCTATGCCATTATTGCGGGCCTGGAAGGATATCTGGAACATCCCCTGCGGTGGTGGCTGCGGGTGCTGATGTTCCCTGTCGGAGCACTGATGCTATGGCCCCACGGCATGATCTGGATCGACCTGGCTGGACTGGTGGTGTTTGTCGCCCTGCTGGCGTGGAGTGTCCGCCGTTCCCACGGTACCGGTGTGACCGCGACCGCCTGAGGCCAGCCCTGTGACCTTCTCCCTGTCCCTGTGGGAGATCCTGGCCCTGGTGGCCATCGGCGGCGTGGCCGGCTTTATCAATGTGCTCTCCGCCGGTGGGTCGATGCTCACCCTGCCGCTGCTGATATTCCTGGGCCTGCCGGCACAGGTGGCCAACGGCACCAACCGGGTGGCCATCACCCTGCAGAGCATCACCGCCGTGGGCAGTTTCTTCCGGGCGGGGCACAGCAACCTGGCGGTGAGCATCCGCCTGGCTATCCCCGCCGTCGCCGGCTCCCTGCTGGGGGCCTGGACCGCCACCTGGATTCCCCAGGCCATCTTCGAGTCCATACTGATCGCCGCCATGATCGGTGCCTCGGCGTTCATGCTGTTGCCTCAGCCGAAGCTGGATACCCGCCCGCTGACCCCGGACCGGCTGGGTCCCATGGAATACCTTGCGCTGTTCCTGATCGGGCTCTATGGGGGGTTCATCCAGGTCGGGGTGGGTGCCCTGTTCATCGTGGTGCTCTACCGGATGCTGAAAATCGACCTGCCCCAGGTGAACGTCATCAAGGTGTTCATTATCCTGATCTACACCCTGCCGGCCCTGGCCATCTTCGCCGCCAAGGGACAGGTGCTCTGGATGACTGGTCTCGTGCTGGCGGCGGGCAATATGGCCGGGGCCATGATGGCGGTGCGGGTCAACATGGGCCCCCAGGGCGCCCGCTGGATCAAGTGGCTGACCCTGGCCATGGTGGCGGCCATCCTGGTGCGGCTGATCCTGTACTGAGCGGAGATGCCGACTGACGGCGCGGCACCGGTGCCGGTGCCGCGCACGGGGCAGGTTTAATCCCCGAGGGGGTTGAGTTCATTCACGAAGGTCAGCAGGTCGGCCATGGTGAACCGTCCCGGTTCCTTCGAGGGCAGGAAGGGCTTCCAGTCCTTGCCCTCCTGCCAGAGGTAGGATTGGTGGTCGCCGTGAACCAGCCCCACGAATACCTCGGAGATAATCGTCGCGCCCACCGGCCCCAGCCGTTCGCCGTTGTGGGTAACTTCCGCTTCCTTGAGGAGGTAGTACCACAGGGGTGTGGCCTCGTGCAGTCCTTGATCACGGGCCACCTGGCCATCCGGGCCGCTGGCGATCTGATCACCGGTGAGTGGTGTCAGGCCCATCTCGCGGGCCACATCCTGTCCGGAGGGCAGGCCCAGGCTGACGCCGCGCTTGAGGTTACGCTCTGCGAGGTTGCCTCCACCCCCGGGCAGTTCGTGTAGTTCCCTTGCCAGCAGGGCGTCAATTTTCTTCGACGCATTGAAGGCGATCCCGTCCGGACGATCCAGTTCATAGAAGCGTCGCCAGTCGATGATCCAGTTGCTGGGCAGGTGGGAGACCGGCACCGGCCCGGTGGGGGGATCTGGGGCCAGCAGCCCGGTGATGCCGCCGGAAAGGCCGGTAAAGTCGAACAGGAAATCGAACCCGGTATCCGGGAACACCCGGTTGTAGCTGTAGCGCTGCCGTACCATGCTATGGCCGATGCGGTAGGCGGCCACCGAGAACTCCACCGGCATATACGGCGTATGCTTGAACCGGTAATACTTGCGGCCTTCGTTCAGGATGTGATCCGTGGTGCCTTCACCGCACAGTCGTTCCATCCAGTCGTGGAGCACCAGCCACTGATAGTGATGGGTGACGGTTCGCCGGGCCCGGTCGAAGAGTTCGGCATCCGGTACGCCTTCGCTTGTCAGGTGGTCGCAGACAGCGTTGTGGAACTTGATGAACGCCAACTGGGTCTGGGCGACCACCAGGTTTTCGTCATTGCGGGGGTCGCCGATCAGGGCCATACCCTCGGGGCTGCGGGGCAGGTCGTTGTGGAATTCACCGGTAATGCCACCGAAGTCCACATTGATGTTGCGGCCGACCACCAGTTTCGGGCCGCGCTGCCTGGGGTCGTCCGGACTACGGGCATACAGGTGAGGCGAGCCGTCCGGGCCCAGGCCGTAGACGTTGTCCAGATCCAGGGCAGGCGTGCGGAAGTTCTCCAGGCCCAGGGGATCCCGCTTCTTGTCGGACAGTGAGCTCAGGTCCAGCGTAATATCGTGGTCCACGAACTGGCCGAAGTAAGTGTAGCCACCGGGTATGGTCGGGTTACTGCGGTCGTCGCCATCCGGTTCCGGATCCAGCATGGCTTCAGCCAGCGCCTTCAGCTTGTGGTCGGGCACATCGAGTGGGCTCAGGTTCGGAAACATGCGCCCGAACATGCCCGGGTCATCATGTCCCGACAGTCGGCCCAGTCCCTCCCGGGTAGGGTGACGTCCGCCCATTCCGTGGCCGGGGCAGAGGTTGGCCTTGCCGTGGTCCTGGGAGTCCGGGATCTGGTTGTCCTTGATGTTCATGACTCTCTCCATCTTGTCCTTGTCATTGGTCTCGGGAGCTTCAACTCCCTGCATTCACTACCAGGTGTGACCGGAAGCCTTGGCTTCCGGGACGGGAATCGAGCATCCTGCGTGCCATTTGGTCAAAAAACTGTAAACGCGCTGTAATATCAGTGGCCTGGCGTGCCCCGGCAGCTAGCGGAAGCGCCTGGGGCCGGCGTTTGCCGGGAGAAGCCCTGCCGGCTGTAAAACTTCTCGACTGTTTTGCGTTACTGGCCGCGTTAAAGTTTTGTGTTTTTATTGAATTTCATGAACATTCGGAGACGTTCTCGTCAATTTTGATCAGTTATGTATTCCTGACATTGACAGCGGTTTCGAAGGCCACGACGACGCTATTGCCACGTCATTCAGCGGGATTGGCGGGGATGCCGGTCTGGCTGGGGAGGGTAAGTGTTTCTTTGCCGGGCGGTTTCAGGCATATGGTGGAGCGCCCGCCAAAGAGACTGTCGTTTTTCGATGGATGTTGGCCGGCCTTACAGTTATGCGAGCCGGACAGTCTTAACGACGGCGAAAGCGGCAAAGTGGCGGTCCTGTTGGCACCGGGCCACGTCATGGAAGACGTGGCCCGCTGGCCACAGTGATCGACTGCCCCACCATGCCTGGCAGGTGCCTCTCGCGATCAGTTGGTGGTTTCTATCCGGTGGAAGTCCAGCACGTTCTCCCGGGGTGAGCTGTCGATACCGAACACCTCCGCGCGCTTTTTCGCCAGGATATAGCCAAAGCAACCGAAGTACAGGGCGATGACCAGTGCACCCACCCACTGGATACGCAGGAAGTCCAGCTGGAACAGCAGGGTCAGCCCCACCATGGCCACCAGGTTGCCGAAGAAATAGGGCAGTCGACCGAACCGTTTCACGGTCAGGTTCAGGTTGTCGGTGTACAGCCGGATCAGGGAATCCAGGGAATTGATCACCATCAGGATGCCTACGGTAATCATGGCCAGGTTGATGACCGTGGCAATGGACAGCTCCTGAGCGTGATAGTGATAGAGCACGGTGAACCAGGTGCCGATGGCGATGGATGGCACGAACAGCATCGCCAGGAACAGTTGCCAGGTGCGGATGCCACTGACAAACCGGGCGGTGAACTGGCCGATCATGATGCTCCAGGAGAACCACCAGAACAGGTAGAATTCGTGGTAGTCGTTAATCGGCAGGGCAAAGCGGTGGATGTTGCCAAAGTACTCGCCCAGCAGGCTGGCGGTGACGAAGAAGTCCCAGGGGCTGCCCTGGCCGCCCAGGAAGGCCTGGCCCCACATGACGGCGATCAGCGCGATAAACAGCCAGCTCGAGCCCAGGCTGAGGATACGCACGTACTTGATCTTGCTGCTGGAATACACCGCCAGGGCGATGGCCGCAAACACGATCAGGTAGAAGGTGGGCACCACCGTTTCGCCATCGCCCAGTTGCGGCAGGTACCAGGGCAGGTTCACCAGCAGCAGGTAGGCGGTGAAGGCGCAGGTACCGATGATCACCACGTTGTTGATGACCTTCACCAGGGGGATCTCGAAGAACTTCACCCGTGGTTCGATCATGCAGAAGTAGAAGCAGGTGAGGAAGTAGAAGCCCCAGATCAGGAACGCCCAGAACCCGAACTCAATGGCCAGGGGGTTGGCGAAGCCGTACTCCGGGTTGGTTCCCACGTCACCATAGCCGCCGAACTCGGTGAGGGGGAACATGATCAGCCCCACGTCCAGGCCGGAGGTGAACAGGATGGCGATAAAGGTGAAGGTACGCACCGGTGTGACGCCGATGCACTGCACGTCCCACCACTTGTAGATAATCAGCACAATGGCGACGAAGGTGAAGATCAGGCCTGTGGATAACCAGAGTGTCATACGCCTGCCCTCCGGTTGTACTGTCTCATCAGGGTCGATGTCATGGGTGTTGTCTCCTCTGTTGATTCGAGTTGTCTACCCAGGACTTGCCTATCCGGCGCCCGAAAACGACAAGGTCGTCGCGCTGATAGGGAAATCCTGAAAGCCGGGCGATGCCAGAGCGGGTGTGCTCCGGCATCGTCTGGTACTGGCGCTAGCGCCGTGCCTGCCCCGGGCGTTGGCGCGCCTGCCACTGATCGTCCGTGACCACGGGCGCATCCGAAGGTTGCAGGGGTTCTCTGCCCCGGATCAGGTCGGCGGCCCGTTCCGCCACCATGATGGTGGGGGCGTTCAGGTTGCCGTTGGGGATGGTGGGGAAGATGGACGAGTCCACCACCCGCAGCCGGTCAATGCCATGAACCCGCGTATTAGGGTCAACCACCGCCTGCCCGTCGGTGCCCATCTTGCAGGTGCACGATGGGTGATAGGCGCTTTCCACTGCCTGGCGAACGAAGGCGTCGATGTCCTCGTCGCTCTGGATATGTTCCCCGGGCTGGATCTCTGCGCCCCGGTACTCATCCATGGCCGGCTGGTTGATGATCTCCCGGGTCAGCTTCACGCAATCCCGGAAGCCTTCCCGGTCCGCCTCGTGTTGCAGGTAGTTGAAGCGGATGCGGGGCGCCTGTTTCGGATCGGCGGACTGGACGTGCACGAAGCCCCGGCTTTTCGGCTTGTTGTGACCGATGTGGAGCTGGAAGCCATCGCCGTCGAAGGCCTCCTTGCCGTCGTAGCGCATGGCCGCCGGCAGGAAGTGATACTGCAGGTCCGGCCATTCCACACCGGCCTTCGAGCGGATAAAGCCGCAGGACTCGAAGTGGTTGGTGGCACCCAGGCCATCCTTCTTTAGGATCCAGCGCACGCCGATCTTCAGCTTGTTCCACCAGTCCAGCTTGCCGTTGAGGGACACCGGCTGCTTGCAGCGGAACTGGAAGTAGAACTCCAGATGGTCCTGCAGGTTCTCGCCCACCCCGGGCAGTTCATGGTTCACCTTGATACCGGCCTGCTCCAGCACCTCGCGGTTGCCGATGCCGGACAGCTGCAGCAGGTGGGGGGAACCAATGGATCCGGCGGACAGGATGACCTCTTCCCGGGCCCCCACGTCATGCACCTTGCCGCGTTGTTCATAGCGCACGCCGGTGGCCGTGTTGCCCTCCAGCAGTACCCGGTGCACCAGGGCGTGGGTGACCACGGTCAGGTTGGGTCGGTCCATGGCCGGGCGCAGGTAGGCGTTGGCGGTGGACCAGCGACGACCGTTCTTGACGGTCATGTGCATGGCGCCGAAACCTTCCTGGCGGGCGCCGTTGTAGTCGTCGGTTTCCAGGTAACCCGCGTCGACACCGGCCCGGATAAAGGCCCTGTACAGCGGGTTCTGCATGTTGTTGCCGTTGTTGACGCCTAGCGGGCCGGTATCGCCCCGGTAGTCGTCACCACCGAAGGCCCAGGTTTCGGCCTTCTTGAAGTAAGGCAGCACGTTGCGGTAGTGCCAGCCGTCGGCGCCTTCGGCGTCCCATTCATCGAAGTCCCGGGCGTGGCCGCGTACATAGACCATGCCGTTGATGGACGAGGAACCGCCCAGCACCTTGCCCCGGGGGCAATGCATGCGGCGGTTGTCCAGGTAGGGCTCCGGCTCGGTCTCGAACTGCCAGGCGTACTTTTGGGTGTTCATGGGAATGGACAGGGCCGTGGGCATCTGGATGAAGATGCTCTTGTCGCTGCCGCCGGTTTCCAGCAGCAGTACCTTGTGCTGGCCATCCTCGGTGAGGCGGTTGGCCAGCACGCAGCCGGCGGAACCCGCACCCACAATGATGTAGTCGAACTGGTTGTCGGTCATAACAATCCTCACTCTTCACGGAGTGGTGGCACACAGGCGTTCGTCCAGCGCAGGGCCGTGCCTGCGCCGTCGGGACCGGGCCTGTCGAAACGGTCGAGTTCAGAAAGGGGCGTCGATATCTTCCATGCCCACATACACCGCTTTCAGCTGGGTGTAGTGGGCCAGGGTTTCGCGCCCGTTCTCACGGCCAATGCCGGAGAGTTTGTAACCGCCAACCGGCATTTCCGCCGGTGACGCGCCAAAGCTGTTGATCCAGCAGATACCGGCCTGGATGCGGTGGATGACCCGGTGGGCCCGGCGGATGTTGTTGGTGAACACCCCGGCGGCCAGGCCGGTGTCGGTGCTGTTGGCCCGGCGGATGACTTCCTCTTCGTCGGAGAACGTCAGTACCGACATCACCGGCCCGAAGATTTCCTCCTTCACGATGGTCATGTCGTCGGTGCAGTCGGTGAAAATAGTGGGCTGCACGAAATAGCCCCCCCGGGAATCCTCGGGCTCGAACGCTTCACCGCCGTGGGCCAGGGTGGCGCCTTCTTCCCGGCCTTTGCCGATGTAGTGCAGCACCAGTTCCTGGTGTTTCCTGGAGATCAGCGCGCCGTAGTTGGTGGCCGGGTCCATGGGATCGCCGGGCACGATGTTGTTGCGGGTGCGCTCCAGTAGCCGGTCCATGAAGCGGGGGTAGATGTCCTGGTGCACGAACACCCGGGTGCCGTTGGTGCAGATCTCGCCCTGGGTGTAGAAGTTGCCCACCATGGCGGCAGAGACAGCGTTCTCCAGGTCGGCGTCGTCGAAGATGATCAGCGGCGACTTGCCCCCCAGCTCCATGGTGACGTCCTTGAGGGTAGTGGCCGCGGCGGCCATCACCTTCCTGCCCGTACCCACCTCGCCAGTGAAGGACACCTTGGCAATATCGGGGTGGTGGGTCAGCCACTGGCCTACCTCGGCGGCACCGTGGACCACGTTGAACACGCCAGCCGGTACCCCGGCTTCGGTGAAGATTTCCGCCAGTCGCATGGCGCCCATGGGGGTTTCTTCGGAAGGCTTGAAGATCATGGCGTTGCCGGTGGCCAGGGCGGGGGCGGACTTCCAGCAGGCAATCTGGATCGGGTAATTCCAGGCACCGATACCGGCGCAGATGCCCAGGGGCTCGCGGCGGGTGTAGTAGAAATCGCCCCCCAGGTCCTGCTGGTTACCTTCCATGGAGGGCACGATGCCGGCGAAGAACTCAATGGCATCGGCACCGGTGGCCACGTCCACCGCTTCCGCCTCCTGCCAGGGTTTGCCGGTGTCCAGTACTTCGGTGCGGGCCAGGTCGTCATTTCGCTCCCGCAGCAGGGCCACAGCCCGCAGCAGGATGCGGCTGCGTTCCACCGCGGGCATGGCGGACCAGTCGGCGAAGCCCGAACGGGCGCTTTCGATGGCGGCCCGCTGGATGGATTCGTCCGCTACCTCGACCTCATAGATCACCTTGCCGGTGGCCGGATTCACCACCGGGAAGGTTTCCCCGCTGGTGTTGGGCAGGAAACGACCATGGACGTAGTTCTGGTAGACAGGAAGCTGGTTGGACATGGTGACCGATAACCTCAATTCAATGAATGCATCGCCCCGGCGCCGGCCAGGGTTTGTTCGATAAACTGTTTGATCAGCCGCTCGCCGGCCTCGAAGCTCTCCATCGGGTCGAGGCTGAGGGCACTTCGCAGCCAGAAACCGTCGATCATGGCGGCGGTCTGGCGGGCCGCCTCGGTGGCTTCCCGCGCTGGCAGAACCTGGGCAAAGGAAAAGCGCAGGTTGCTGTACAGCCGGGCATTGTTGATCTGCTGCAGGCGCTTGAGGCCAGGCTCGTGCATGGACCGGGCCCAGAAGCTGAGCCAGGTCTTGGCGGCCAGGGCCGAGCGCTGGAACTCCGAGAAATTGGCCTCGACAATGCACGCCAGGCGTTGCTCCGGAGAGCCGTCGGTTCTGGCCATGCGCTCCCGCAGTTCCTGGCCCAACTGCTCCAGCAGGTGACGCAGGGCCGCCTCGATCAGACCCTGCTTGCCGCCGAAGTAGTGGCTGATGATCCCCGACGACATGCCTGCCCGTTTGCTGATGCTGACGATGGTGGTGTTCTGCATCCCCAGCTCGGCAATGGAGGCCATGGTGGCCTCGATAAGTTGCTGTTTCCTTGTGTCTTTCACGCCAACAATCGGCATCGTATTCCTCGGTAATCTTTTTTAATTGAACGTTCAATTAACAAAAGGCTACCGAAAGGATGACGGTCTTGCAAGGTTTGTGGGCAAAAAGTGATCAGTCAGGCCGGGAAGGGGCCAAGGCTCAGAGGCGGGACCCGGCGACGCCCATCGAGGGGGCTGGCGGTCGGGTGAAGGTAAAGATCTCGTAGGTTTCCTGATCGAACATGGCGATGTGGCTGATGTGCTCCACCGGTATCACCACCCTGAAGTGTTCCAGGTCCAGGCGTCCGGTGTGATCCCCTTTCATACCCAT
Source organism: Marinobacter shunpengi (assembly GCF_045449715.1). Lineage (NCBI taxonomy): Bacteria > Pseudomonadati > Pseudomonadota > Gammaproteobacteria > Pseudomonadales > Marinobacteraceae > Marinobacter > Marinobacter shunpengi. Next base: position 90,534 of record NZ_JBJJLA010000025.1, read on the forward strand.
GAACCGGTAGTAAGCCTCGTAGTCCTGGGTATCCACCAGTTGCAGGTCGGACTCCCGGCGATAGCCGCTTTTCATGGGCAGCAGTGCGAAAGTGCGCACGCCGCCGGTCTCAGGGGTGAAATCCACCACCTTGCCGGCGTACCACTTGCGGGACTTGAGGGTGACCGAAACCGACATGTTGAACACGGTGGCATCCAGCAGCAGCTTCTCCAGATGGTGGCCGCTGCACTCGGATGCCAGCCTGGACACCCGGAATACCTTGTTGCGGGCCCGGATATGGCTGTAGAAGGCGAACAGCACCGCACCGACCAATGCGAAAACGGCGACGGAAAGCTGGTGGGAGGTGACTTCTTCCAGACCAAAATTCAGCCAGGCCTGCTGCACCTGCGAGAGGGGATAGCCGGCCAGATCGAACAGATGTGTGGGCAGGTTCAGGGTATCCAGCAGGATGGTGACAAGAAAACCGAAGACCACGCACCAGAAGCCCAGCAGGCCAATGCGGAAATAATAGTCCCAACCGGTGGAGCGGCCCTGGCGGAACCGGGTGGGCAGGTGGTAGTTGGCGACAATAAAGCCGCAGACCAGGATAAAGAAGATGTAGAGAAACCCCACGGCGCCGCTACTCCGCTACGGCTTTGGGGGACTCCTCCATTGGTTCGCCAAGGTCATCGGCGTTCTCGGCATACAGTGAGCGGCAGAAGCTTTCGCTGTTCAGGTCGACGCTGACAGCACCGTTGTCATCAATACGGAAATGGTCCCCATGCTCCTCCACGGCCTTGCGAAGGCGCGCCTGGTAGGCCGATTCCTCATTGTTGGAAAACAGTCTGAATACCTTCATGTTCCTCTGATCTCCCGGCAGTTCGTCCGTGACCCGGTATGGGCTGACTGAAACAGGTTGATACCTGCACTCTATAACACAACTGGTGGTTTTTCGACCGGACACGATGCGAAAGGTTCACAGCCCCCGCATCCACTCAGGGCGCAGGCGGGCGCGTTCCGGTGTGTTGATGGCAGTGCGTACCTGCTCCAGCATTCGTTCCTTGTCCCGGCCCAGGGTGCCCTTGAGCACCAGGTAGTTGGAGGCGTGGTCGCTGCGGAATACCGTCTGCTCCAGCTCCAGGTTGTCCAGCAGCTTTTTCGCCTCCAGGAACAGCTCGTGCTGGTCCAGGGGCTCGAAATCCGGGAACTGTTCCCGGTAGCGGTCCATGCCCTGGGGGAAGCTGACCACCAGAGTGGACAGGAATTCCGGCTGGGTGTCGTTCATCAGGCGGGCCGAATTGAGGGCGTGCTGGTCGCTCAGACTCTTGCCGCCCAGTCCGTTGAGGATCATGACCGAGCGCTTGATGCCGGCCTCGCCGATCTTCAGCAGGGCGTCCTTGGTGGACTCGTAGGACTCGCCCTTGTTGACCCGACGGAGCACCTCGTCGTCACCGGATTCGGCACCGATATAGAGCATGTGCAGCCCGGCATCGTGCAATTCCTTCAGTTCCGCCACCGACTTGCGCTTCAGGTTCCGGGGCAGGCAGTAGGAGGTAACCCTGTGAACATCCGGCAGATGTTCGCGGATCGCCTCCAGGATCTTCAGCAGGCGATGAGTAGGCAGGATCATTGCATCACCATCGGCAAGGAATACCCGCTGGACGATCATGCGTTCGCCGCACTTGCGGATTTCCTCCAGTACTTCCTCTTCCGGGCGGGCCCGGAATTTCTTCTGGGGGTCGGTATACATCTCGCAGAAGGTGCACTTGTTCCAGGAACAGCCGTTGGTCACCGGCAGGATCAGCGAGTTGGCTTCACTGGGTGGGCGGAAGACCGGCTCAACGTATTGGATGGGGAACGAATGCATTGTGGGGCGACTCCGAGCGAGTGTATCGAAACGGTCACACAGGTTAGCGAATATGGAGGCAACAGTGAATCCGTGGGCCGGCTTCAGGTCACCTGACACCTAACAGCTTGTTAACTCAAGCGTATTGAATTCTGCTGTTAGCTGCCCAATGTATAGGGTGCAGTAAACCTCTTCGGGAGCCGGACGCCATGGCGGCATGCTCCGGATCAAATGCTTTATAGATACGCTCTATTGGTCAATTAAAGCCAATCAATTTGAGGAATCAAGGTAGACCGTTTACCTTAAGCACCTCAATCAACTTGAAGGAGAGTAACTCAATGACGACTCTGGTAAACACCGAGATCAAACCGTTCAACGCCACCGCGTTCAAGCAGGGCGAGTTCGTTGAAATTTCCGACGCCGACGTGAAGGGCAAGTGGGCCGTTTTCTTCTTCTACCCGGCTGACTTCACCTTCGTCTGCCCGACCGAGCTGGGCGACGTTGCCGACAAGTACGACGAGCTGCAGAAGCTGGGCGTTGAGGTGTTCTCTGTGTCCACCGACACCCACTTCACCCACAAGGCGTGGCACGACAGCTCCGAGACCATCGGCAAGATCCAGTACTACATGGTAGGCGACCAGACCGGCACCATCACCAACAACTTCGGTGTGATGCGTGAAGGTCAGGGTCTGGCCGACCGCGCTACCTTCCTGGTGGATCCGGATGGCGTTATCCAGGCCATGGAAATCACTGCCGAAGGCATCGGCCGTGACGCCGACGACCTGCTGCGCAAGGTCAAGGCTGCCCAGTACGTTCGCAACCACCCGGGCGAAGTATGCCCGGCCAAGTGGAAGGAAGGCGAAGAGACCCTGTCTCCGTCCCTGGACCTGGTTGGCAAGATCTAAGCAGCCAGTCTGCTGGTTGGGGACCTGTTCAGGCAGGCCCCATGTTTTCCGCAAGCCCCGGCCTGGCCGGGGTTTGTTGTATCTGGCGGTCCGTTCTTCCGGGTTTGACGTCATCTATAGCAATCTCCTATTGATCGCTTAAGGTCAATTAATTTGAGCATTCGAGGCCCGGGCCTTATTGTTATCACCATCTTATTCCTTGGAACGCGATTTTCAGTTCAGTCATTCTGTTTTTGAAGGGGAAACACTCTATGTTGGATGCCAATCTCAAGGACCAGCTTAAGGCCTATCTGGAAAACGTCAGGGAGCCTATCGAGCTGGTGGCCGCCTATGACGACAGCAAGAAATCCCAGGAGCTGAAGGAGCTGCTGGAAGAAATTGAGCCGTTGTCCGACAGGATCGCCTTGCGCACCGAGGACGACCCGGATGTTCGCCGTCCGTCGTTCGCCATCAATCGGGTCAACTCCGATATCGGCGTGCGCTTTGCCGGTATTCCCATGGGGCACGAGTTCACCTCCCTGGTGCTGGCCCTGCTGCAGGTGGGTGGCCATCCTTCGAAGGCATCCCAGGAGGTGATCGAGCAGATCCAGTCACTGGACGGTGACTTCGAGTTCGAGACCTTCTTCTCCCTGTCCTGCCAGAACTGTCCGGACGTGGTGCAGGCCCTGAACCTGCTGAGTATTCTCAACCCGAAGATCAAGCACACCTCCATTGACGGTGCCCTTTTCCAGGATGAGGTTGAGCGCAAGGAAATCATGGCCGTACCGGCGGTGTTCCTGAACGGAGAACCCTGGGGCCAGGGCCGCATGACACTGGAAGAGATCGTGGCCAAGCTGGACAGCAATGCCGGTGCCAAAGAGGCCGAGAAGATCAACCAGAAGGACCCGTTCGAGGTGCTGGTGATCGGTGGTGGCCCGGCCGGTTCCTCTGCCGCCATCTACGCCGCCCGTAAGGGTATCCGCACCGGTATCGCCGCCGAGCGCTTTGGTGGCCAGGTAGCGGACACCATGGGCATCGAGAACCTGATTTCCGTGCCCTACACCGAAGGCCCCAAGCTGGTGGCGGCCATGGAACAGCACGTCAAGGAATACGACGTGGATATCATGAACATGCAGCGGGCCGAGAAGCTGATCCCGGCCTCACAGACTGGTGGCTATCACGAGATTCGCCTGGAGAACGGCGCCTCCCTGAAGGCCCGCAGCCTGGTGCTGTCCACCGGTGCCCGCTGGCGTCAACTGGGTGTTCCCGGCGAGGAGGAGTACCGCAACAAGGGCGTGGCCTACTGCCCCCACTGTGACGGTCCGCTGTTCAAGGGCAAGCGCGTGGCGGTCATCGGCGGCGGTAACTCCGGTGTCGAGGCGGCTATCGACCTGGCCGGCATTGTCGGCCACGTGACCCTGTTGGAATTCGCCGATGACATGAAGGCGGACGACGTGCTGCAGAAGAAGCTTCGCAGCCTGAAGAACGTGGAGATCCTGACGTCCGCCCAGACCACCGAGGTTACCGGCGAGGGTGGCAAGGTCAACGGCCTGACCTACAAGGACCGGAACACCGGCGAGAACCACCACGTGGCCCTGGAAGGTGTCTTCGTGCAGATCGGCCTGGTGCCGAACACCGAGTGGCTCAAGGGCGACATCGAACTGAGTCAGCATGGCGAGATCATTGTCGATGAGCGTGGCGAAACGTCCATTCCGGGCGTGTTCGCGGCGGGTGATGCCACCACCGTGCCCTACAAGCAGATCGTCATCTCCATGGGTGAGGGGTCCAAGGCGGCACTGAGCGCCTTCGATTTCCTGATCCGCAACGAGGTGCCGGAAGGCGAAGAAGAAGCCGCGGCCTGATCCGACGGCTCCTGATGAGAGAACCCCGCGCCCAAAAGGGTAGCGGGGTTTTTTATGTTGAACCGGATCAGCGGGAACCGATATTGCCGTCCCGGTCGGAGATGACGATTTCCACCCGGCGATTTTCCTGGCGCCCGGCGGCGGTCTGGTTGGAGGCCTTGGGGTACTGCTCGCCCAGTCCTTCCACCTCGACCCGATCGGCGGCGATACCATCCGCCAGCAGCTCATCGCGGACTGACTCCGCACGCCGCAGCGACAGGGCCTGGTTGTAGTCGGTCTCACCAATGCTGTCGGTATACCCTTCAACGCGGACGCGGTAGTTGCCGAACTCCTGCATGAAGTCGGACAGCTTCTGCACCGTCTGCTCGCCAGCGGGCTTGAGTTCCGCTTCGTCGATATCGAACAGCACATCCCCCAGGGTCATCACCATGCCTCGCTCGGTGTGCTCGGCATGCAAGCGATCCATCTGTTCCCGCAGCATCCGTGCTTCCATTTCCGCTATCTGGGCCCGTCGTTCGCCGATGCGGATACGCAGGTCATCCCGCTGTCGCTGTGCTTCCGCCAGTTTCTCTTCCAGTCCGGCCCGCAGGGCGTTCTCCCGGGCAATGTCGATATGGCGGCTGGCCAGGTACACCTGGTGGTCGATGGCCCCGGTGTCGGCGCCTTCACGGAGTAGTTCCTCGGCCCGGTCCAGGGCCTGGTCCGCATCCCTCAGGTGTGACAGGCCATTGCGGGCGACCTGTTCGTTGTCCACGGCGCTGTCGTAGGCGGCCCGCGCCTCCACCAGCCCCGGATGTGGCTCCGGCGTGCCGGCGCAGGCGGATAATAGAAGCCCCGCCAACGTTATCATCGAGCCTGCGGTAAGACATCGCTTGTTCATGTTGTCTCCCTGTGAGTCTGAACGGTACACATGGCGGCGGGTTACTGCTGGTTTTCCAGGTTGCGGCGCAGCGAATCGATGCTGGCCTGCAGGTCGCCCAGGGCGTTTCTCACCTGTTGGGTATCGGCACGGGCTTCCGCGAGCTGGGCGTCCAGCGCCGCCTGTTCCAGCAAGTGGCGGGCTTCTGTATTGCGCTGTTCTTCTATCAGTGTTCCAGCGGCCTCCAGTTTGTCCCGGGCTTCGGTCATCAAGGCGGGTTCCACATCCCGGGCACCGGCACTGTCAGCGGACTCAATGGCGCTATGAGCCGCTTCCATTTCCTGTTCCGGTTTGGGGCCGGGGTCCGTGGCGCAACCGGCGAGGAGGGCACCGAAAAGCAGAAGGGAAATAACACGGGAACACATGCACGGTCTCCTTGTGTTGGGGGTTGCCGGCAATAGTGGCGGCGCGGGCATCCAAACGCTGCCAGACTGGCGGAAAGCGTAGCAGTAAACGACTCGAAATCGTCCTGCCAGACCATGACGGTTGTGCAATGATCACAGGGTCATCGACGGATCTGGTAATGTTCACGAACGATCTGGCCGGAAGGCGATCCGGGGCCTTCAGCCCATACATTCAACATGGGGAGCGTCATGCCCGACCTGGAAAGCCTGTCCCCCGCCATCCTGGCCGGTCAGTTCTTCGGGCTGGTGGCCCTGGCCATCTGCCTGGTTGCCTTCTCCAGCAAGAACGATGACCGCCTGCTGGTGCTGCTGATATCCGCCAACGTTGCCTTCGCGCTCCAGTTCGTCTTCTTCAGTAGCTGGACTGCCGCCGCGCTGACGGTGCTGGTGATCGTGCGCATCGTGCTGGCCCGGCGATTCACCGGCAGCCAGTGGGTCATGTGGGCGGTACTGGCGGCCAACCTGGTGGCAGCGGCCCTGACCTGGCGCAGTTGGGTTGATGTGTTTCCGCTGACCGCCGCGACCCTGGGCACGGTGGCCATGTTCCTGTTGCGGGGCATTGCCATGCGTGTCGTCCTGGGGCTGGCGGCGTTCGCCTGGATGCTCAATAACCTGATCATTGGCTCCATCGGGGGCAGCCTTGCCGAGGGGCTGATCTTTGTTACCAACATCGTCACCATCATCCGCATGGCCCGGGCCAGGAAACGCTACCCGGAGGTGCCGGTGGACAAGGTCGGTCCGAGCACGACCGCTGACTCATCCCCTTCCGCTAACATTTCCGATTGCCGGGATTACGGCGGCTGATCAGCGGGTTGCAGAATCGGTGCTTCGGAACCAGAGTGATAGGAACACCACTCGCTATCCCGCCTCTTACAGAGGAGAACCTGTATGCTCCTGGCAGAGAAATCCACCGGTCATCTGGTGGAAATCAGTGATATCAAGATCCTTTTCGACCCCAATGAGCCCGAAGTCACCGGTAGCGTGCACTACGGTGAAGAGGCCCAGGATCCCGAGCCCATCGCCAAGACTGCACTGGTCTTTCCCTCCGGCGAACCCTTGCCCCAATGCTGGAGGGATCCGGATTATCGACGGAAGTAATCCTGGTGTCCCATCTGATGAATTTTCTGATTTAACAAGTGGTTCGCGACCCGGCGGATGTGAGGTGTTATGGTAAGAAACCCTCACGGTATATCAGGCTGGCCTGAGCCGGCCTGTGCCTTTCGCTATGAACAGGATGCGCTGAACCATGACAAACCTGAAAAGACGGTCCGGTTCATGGACCTTCTGGCAACTGACATCGCTGCTGGCCCTTGTGTCGCTGCTGACCGGTTGCGGGATCAATAACATTCCCACCTACGATGAACAGGTAAAGTCCGCGTGGTCCCAGGTGGAAAACCAGTACCAGCGTCGTGCCGACCTGGTGCCGAATCTGGTGGAAACCGTCAAGGGATTTGCCGCCCAGGAACAGGAGACTCTCACGGCCGTGATTGAGGCCCGGTCAAAGGCCACCTCCATTCAGGTGGATGAGAGCATCCTCAACAACCCCGAGAAACTCCAGCAGTTCCAGCAGGCCCAGGGCGAGCTAAGCAGTGCCCTGAGCCGGTTGATGGCGGTTTCCGAACGCTATCCTGACCTGAAATCCAACCAGAATTTCCTGGCGCTGCAGTCGCAGCTTGAAGGCACCGAGAACCGTATTGCCGTTGCCCGGCGTGACTTTATCCAGTCGGTCGAGCGGTACAATACGGAAATCCGAACCTTCCCCGGAAAAATCTGGCACAGCCTGCTCTACGGCGACATGGAGCTGCGGGAGAACTTTGAGGCAACCACCGAAAACGCCGAAGACGCGCCACAGGTTGAGTTCTGATGAAGGTATTGCTGCGCCCCTGCATTGCGTTTATTGCGCTGTTGCTGCTCCAGGCCCCGGCCTGGGCACAGTCCACGCCGGATTTTCCGGAACTGAGTGGGCGAGTCGTGGATCAGGCCGGGATGCTGTCCCAGGACGCTGAGTCCAGACTGACCAGCATGCTGGCAGCCCACGAGGAAGCTACTACCAATCAGGTGGTTGTGGTTACCCTGCCGGAACTGCAGGGCTATCCCATTGAAGATTTCGGGTACCAGCTCGGTCGCCACTGGGGTATCGGCCAGGAGGGCGAAGATAATGGTGCACTGCTGATTGTCGCCGAAGAAGAACGTGCTATCCGCATCGAAGTGGGTTACGGCCTTGAAGGTCAGCTAACCGATGCCGCTTCGTCCACCATCATCAACCGGATCATCACCCCGGCCTTTCGCCAGGGGGAGTTCTCCCAGGGCATTATTGCGGGTGCCGAAGCCATGATCCAGGTGCTGGGGGGCGAGCCACTGGCCGTGCCAGAAGGTCAGACAGGACGGGATCCTGCTGAAAAGCCGAACCTGCTGGCGGTGGTTTTCTTCTTTGTCATCATCGTCTCGTTCATCTCCCTCGTCGGTGGAGGCGGCGGCCGTGGCGGTCGCGGCCGGGGCGCACTGATTGCCGGGGCGCTGCTGGGATCCGGTATGGGAGGTCGCGGTGGCGGCTTTGGTGGCGGTGGTTTCGGCGGCGGTGGTGGTGGCTTTGGCGGCGGCGGCGCCTCCGGCGGCTGGTAACCTGTGTTGACACATTATCTTGAGAGCAAGAGCGATCTATGACGTTATTAACCAGGACTGAACAGGACCAGGTGGCGGCCGCCATCAACGCGGTCGAACGGGAAACCGATGCCGAACTGGTCACCGTGTTGGCCCGCCAGGCTGATAATTACGCCTATATCCCGCTGGTATGGGCAGGGATCGTGGCGTTGCTGGTGCCCGGGCTGGTCAACTACTTCACCGAGTGGTTTGGCGTCCACACGCTGCTACTGGTGCAGTGGGGTGTCTTTCTGGTGCTGGGTGCCCTGTTCCGCATCCCGAAGATCAACACCATGCTGATCCCGCGTCATGTCCGGTACTGGCGCGCCTCCAATCTCGCCCGTCGCCATTTCCTGGAGCAGAACCTGCACCATACGAAGGATAGCACCGGTGTGCTGATTTTCGTTTCAGAGGCAGAGCGCTATGTGGAAATCCTGGTAGACCAGGGTATTTCGGCCAAGGTGGACAATAAGGTCTGGGAAGGCATCGTGGAGAACTTTACCCGGCAGGTCCGCCAGGGAAACACCTGCCAGGGCTTCCTGGACTGCATCGAAGCCTGTGGTACGCACCTGAAAGCACAGGTCCCGGCCACCCACGAACGCAATCAGCTACCCAACCATCTGGTGGTTTTGCCCTGAGTTCATCAGGTAGAACCCCCGGTTGAAGCCCTAAGCCGGCGTTTGAAGAAGTGCCACGCCCATCCACTCACGACCTGGCATTCGCTGACTCCCTGGAGGAGTCAGCGAAACAGGGCGTCTACTTCGAGAAAGCGGGTTCCCCATGGACGAGTGATTTACCGGCTTGGTAAATGAACCGTTCCTTCCATATAGAACGCCGCCTGCCCGGCAATCTTCACCCGGTCGCCGGCCAGTTCACAGCGTAACTCCCCACCCCGGGCGGATAGCTGGCGGGCCAGCAATTTCTGCTTGCCCAGGCGTTCCGACCAGTAGGGCGTCAGTACGCTGTGGATGGAGCCGGTGACCGGGTCCTCGTCGATGCCTATGCCCGGGGCGAAATAGCGGCTGACGAAATCACAGTCATCGCCCGGCGCCGTGACGATGAGCCCCTGGTCGCCCAGCTTTTTGAGGATGGACAGGTCCGGGGTGGTGTTACGCACGGCGTTGGCATCCTCCAGAATCACCAGCAGGTTGGTGTCCCGGGGCACCTCATAGACCGGTTCAGGCACTCCCGGCAGTGCGCGGCTGAGGATATCCGGCGTGGGCACCGACTGGTATTCCAGGACCGGGAAATCCAGCTCCAGCCAGTTTCCCGGTTTGCGGGATACCGACAGCGGCCCGGTTAGTGAGTGGAAGCGGATCTTCTCCCGGGGCCAATCCAGGCGGTTGAACAGCACCCTGGCGCTGGCCAGGGTGGCATGGCCGCACAGGGGGACCTCGGCGCCGGGAGTGAACCAGCGGATGTGGAAGTCCGCTTCGCTGCCTTCCGGTTCCGGCACCAGGAAGGCGGTTTCCGACAGGTGGTTCTCCAGCGCCAGGGCCTGCAGGGTATCCTCGGGCAGCCATTGCTCCAGCGGCATCACCGCCGCGGGGTTGCCCCGGAAGACCTGGTCGGTAAAGGCATCAACCTGATAGAGGGGTAGTTCTGTCATGGTGCTGTCTCCAGTTCAGCCATTGGTGATAGTGGTTTGCCTTGCCGAGCAGGAAACGCCCCAGCTCGATCCGGCTGTAGAAGTGCAGCTCCGGCAACGGGGAGGAACCGGTCACGGTCCAGTGCCCGTCGGGGCGCCGTGACACCCGGAAGCCCATCCGTTCCAGCCTGGCCTCCGGATCGGCGGGCACAACACTGGGGCCGGACTGTACCTGTAGCAGGTCCCCGCGATGGGGGCGGGATGCTTTTGGTGATGGTCTCATGGGACAGCTTCCTTTCCTGTGGTCTGGGTACCCAGTGTCCCGCTATCGAGCCTGCCATAACAGAATCAGCTAAACTGATATTGAACCGGTACAGAGCAATCGGTCATCCGAACTGTACCGGTTGTTCCGGCCAGTAACTGTACTGCGTCTTTGCTCCCGGACTGTGGAAGGATAGTGCCATGGATACTCTCTATCATCAGGTGGCGGACCAGGTGGAAAACCTGATCCGCGACGGCGTCTATCGGGATGGCGAGCGCTTGCCGGGTGTGCGTGTGCTCAGCCGGCAGCTTGGCGTCAGCATTGCCACGGTACTGCAGGCTCACCAGACCCTGGAGGGGCGGGGCCTGCTGGAACCCCGGGAGCGCAGCGGCTACTTCGTGCGGGTGCCCCCGGTGGATGCGCCGGAGCCGGCCATGTCCAGCCATGACGCCGGGCCTTCGCCCGTCAGTGCCCGGGAGATGACCATGGACCTGTGCTCCGACGAGGAGCGGCGCCTGGTGCCCCTGGCCACGGCGGTGCCGCACCCGGACTACCTGCCCATCCGCCAGATTCAGCAGGCGTCCATCTGGGCAGCGCGCCATGGCCTGGACACCCTGGACTACGCTTTCCCCGGCAAGAGTGCTTTCCGCCGGCAGGTGGCCCAGCGCATGGTGGCCCTGGGCGTGGCGGTATCGCCGGACGAGATCCTGGCCACCAACGGCGCCCAGGAAGCCATTATCCTGGCCCTGCGGGCAGTGACCGAGCCGGGGGATATCGTGGCCGTGGAGTCGCCGTCGTTCCCTGGTATCCTCCAGGCCCTCGAGATCGTGGGCCTGAAGGTGATCGAGATTCCCGCCCATCCCTCCGAGGGCCTCAGCCTGGAAGGCCTGCAACTGGCCATGGAGCAGTGGCCCATCAAGGCCTGCGTCGCGGTGACCAACCATAGTAATCCCATGGGCATGCGCCTGTCCGACGATCACAAGCGCAAGCTGGTGGCGTTGCTGGCTGATGCCGGTGTCCCCCTGATCGAGGACGATATCTACGGTGACCTGGCCCATTCCGGTGAACGGCCTCGGCCGGCCAGGAGTTTCGACCGTAGTGGCAATGTCATCTATTGCAGTTCCTTCTCCAAGACCATCTCCCCGGGCCTGCGCCTGGGCTGGATTGCGCCGGGCCGGTATTTTTCGGCGGTGCGTCAGCAGAAGTACTTTACCAACCTGGCCACCGCCAGCCTGCCGCAGATGGCCGTGGCTCACTTCCTGGAACAGGGCGGCTACGACCGCCACCTGAGGGGGGTACGCCGGGTCTACCGGGACGCCACGGCACGGCTGCGCTCGGCAGTGGCCCGGTATTTCCCCGAGGGTACCGCCGTGACCCGCCCCAGTGGTGGCTTCGTGGTCTGGGTGCAATTGCCGGACGGCTGTTCCGGTACCACCGTCTATCGCCTGGCGCGGGAGCGGGGCATCAACGTGGCGCCCGGCATCATGTTCTCCACCACCGGCAAGTTCGAGAACTGCCTGCGGCTGAACGCTGCCAATCCCTGGACACCACGGATCGAGGAGGCCATTCGCACCCTGGGCCAACTGGCGACGGAAACCCGGCGGGAGGGTGCCACCGCCCGATTGTGAAGGCTCCGGAGCCGTGGCAGTATGGCCGCTTATCGCTTTCAGCCTTCGGAGTCGCCACCATGAAAATTGCAGTGTTTTGCGGATCAAGCCACGGTAACCACGAGCGCTTCGCCCACAGTGCCCGGGAACTTGGCAGCTACATGGCCGGCCAGGGTATTGACCTGGTGTTTGGCGGCGGCAAGGTCGGCCTGATGGGGGAGGTGGCCGATGCGGTACTGGCTGGTGGTGGCAGGGTCTATGGGGTGATCCCGGAATCGCTGAAGAACCGGGAACTGGCCCACCCCGGGCTGACGGATCTGCAGGTGGTCTCCGGCATGCACGAACGCAAGGCGAAGATGGCCGAACTGGCGGATGCCTTTGTGGCCATGCCCGGCGGCCCCGGCACCATGGATGAACTGTTCGAGGCCTGGACCTGGGCGCAACTGGGCTACCACGACAAACCCTGTGCCCTCTACAACGCCTTTGGTTACTACGACCAGTTGCTGTCGTTCCTGAACACCATGGCGGATTCCGGCTTCCTCAAACCCCATCATCGCCAGATGCTGGTGGTGGAGGATCAACCCGAGCCGCTGCTGCAGGCGCTGATGCGTTACCAGCCACCGGAATGGAAGTGGACCTGATCCGGTTATCCGGTCTGGCCATCAATGCGTTCTATTGAGAGACTGCCATGATTGCATGTCAATTGGCTTGATGCGTGAAGTGAACCGCCCCACTGCTTGGGTGGGGCGGGGTGATAGTAGGTGATTGCTTTTCCAATAACCTGGTGATCAGGGCATCAGGACGTGATCGATAACGTGCACGACGCCGTTACTGGCCTTCAGGTCCGCTTTGATCACGCTTGTCTTGTTACCCTCAGCATCCTCAAGCGTGACACTGCCATCGCTCTCCTTGTTGATGAACAGTTGTTCTCCGTTCAGCATGGTCACAGAGCCACGGGTGTCGCCAGCCTCAATGAGCATCAGGATCATTGAGCCAGGGATCAACTGGCCTTCCACAACGTGATAGCCAACGATGGATTCGAGCTTGTCACTGTTTTCCGACATAAGCAGAGAATCCAGGGTTCCCTCCGGCAATGCGTCAAACGCTTCGTCGGTCGGTGCAAGCAGGGTGAACGGGCCTTTACCGTTCAGTTTTGCCGACAACCCGGATTCCTCAATCGCGGTTTCCAGCACGGTGTGCTCATCGGATGTTGCCACAAGTTCAGCAACGGTTTTCTTGTCGTCCATTCCATGGTTATCAGCATACGCAGGGATGGAAAACACAGTACAAGCAATAACTGTTGCAGACAGTCCTCGAATGTTCATGTTTACTCCTTTCTCCATTTAGTACGGCATTTACCCTGATCATTGAATTACGCATGTTTCACGTTATTCACATTATCCATGCTAGGAGATATACGGCGGATCGCCAGAATGAGATGCCTAACATTGACAAACTGTAATGGCGGTTGGTCTATCAGTTGTCGGAACGGAGATGGCCCCGATCCGGTCACCTGGTCTGGTTGTTAACGCTTTATCCCGCTAAAGTGGTTGCATAACGCAACCGGCCAGTGTGCCAATGTCAACCAGGAGCCCCCATGAGCGATATCATCCTGCACCACTACGACGCTTCCCCCTTTGCCGAGAAGGCCCGCATGATGCTGGGCTTCAAAGGTCTTGCCTGGCGGTCGGTGGAGATCCCGAGAATCATGCCGAAACCGGACCTGATGGCCCTGACCGGTGGCTACCGCAGGACCCCGGTGATGCAGGTGGGGGCGGATATCTATTGCGATACCGCCATGATTGCCCGCCAACTGGACCGCATCCAGCCATTACCGGCCCTGTATCCGGAAGGTAAGGAGGCCGTGGCGGCCAGCACCGCGCATTTTGCCGACCAGGTCATGTTTCAGCACGGGGTGGCACTGAATTTCCAGCCCCACGCCGTGGCCGAACGTTTCAAGGGGGCGCCGGATGACGTGAAGAAAGCGTTCCAGGCGGACCGCAAGAAGCTGTTTGAGGGCGGCAGTGCCACCCCGTTGCATCCCGCCCAGGCCCTGTCCCAATGGCCGACGCTGCTGGGCCGGCTGGAGCAGCAACTGGCGGACAGCGGCACTTTCCTGCTGGGCGAGGAGCCCTGCGTTGCTGATTTCGCCTACTACCACGCCCTGTGGTTTGTCCGGGGCAACCGGGCCATCGCGGAGTTGCTGGACCCCTATCCCCAGGTGCTGTCCTGGATGGACGCGGTGGCCGCCTGTGGCCATGGCGAGGCCTCCGCGCTGGATGCGGCCGACGCCGTCGAGATTGCCCGCAACACCGATCCCGAACCGTTGTCGGAGACCGGCTTCGAAGACCTGGCCGGTGCGAAGGTGGGGGCGTCAGTCACGGTCTCAGCGGTGGATTACGGTGTGGATCCGGTAGCTGGAATCCTGGTGTATCAGGACGCGGAGGAGATTGTTATCCGTCGCGAGGATGAGCGGGCCGGTGAGGTCCATGTGCATTTCCCCCGATACGGGTTCCGCATCAGCCCTGAAAAATAACCCGGAGTGCGGGAGAACTGTGAACCGGATCATGATCCAGGCCTTGATGGCGGGAAATTGATCCGGTTTTTGATATTTTTCGCTGACGCATGGATGCGATGATGACAAACAGGTAACCTTCCAGGGGCCCTGTTTGCCGCTTATCACCAGCCACGGAAGGAAACCGCCGATGCAAGCCGACGTCCGGGATACCGAGCCCCTGGATATGGATCTGGATCTCCCCGGCCCACCGAAGCCCCGGGCCAGTTACTGGGTGGTCGGGTGGATCATTCTGCTGGTACTGGTTGCCCTGATTGTGTGGGTTCTCCACAGCACCGATATCGAGCTCCCGACGGTGGACAGCCTGGAGACCCTGGACCCGGGTACCACCTTCACCGGTGATCATGGTGAGGTCCGCTTCCCCGTGGCCGGGGAAGGCTGGGAGCGGATCCAGCCCGGTGTCTTCGGTGACGAGGATACGGCCTATGAATTCCGCGGTCCCCATGAATCCGCCCATATCGTCATCAACGACTTTCCCGACAACACGCTGGACGAGGTGGTGGCCTGGCGCAAGTCCATGGCCCATGACGACATGCACCAGAGTGCCTGCGAGGAACATCGGACCCTGGCGGGGCGGGCGCTGTCCGTGGTGTCCCATTACACCTGCTGGGGCCGGAGTGCCGGGGAGCCGGCGGTGTGGGCCGGGACGGTGGTGGAAACCGGCCAGGGTGTCCATGAAATGCTCGGCTACCTGAATACCCCCGAAGGCTCCTTCGGGCGGCTGGAGCCGGAAATGCGGGTGATGGTAGGAGGCTTCGAAGCACCATGAAGCAATGGATGATCCTGGGGATCCTGCTGCTGGCCAGTGTGTCGGCCAGTGGCAATGTTCAGTGGGGGGAGCCGGATACCACCATACTCGGCTGGTACGCGGAGAATGTCCAGGCCCGGGAGCGCCTGCCGGATCAGCTCACCCTGCTGGTACAGGATGTGCGGATCCATGTCAGTGAAGATGAGGTCCGCAAGCGTGTCCGGGAAGTGTGGTTCTATTCGGACACGGCGGATGCCCATGACTATGGTACCGATACCATAACCTTCAACCAGCACTCCGACACCCTCACCATCCATACGGCGGCGTCCATTGACCGCTATGGTGAGCTGCGGGAGATGGACCCCGACACGGTGCGGGTGACCAACGTGCAGCAGGACAATATCTTTACCGATTCCCGGCAGGCGGTGCTGACCATTCCCGGCATTGGCGCCGGGTCCGTGACGCTGCTGGAGTATGAACTGGTGGAAGACCGCCGGGCCCAGGAAATGCCCTGGCTGGAAACCTGGTACCCGCAGTGGTTCCGACCCCTGGAGCACTTCCGCCTGTCGGTAAGCTGGGAAGGGGAGGAGGCGCCGGAATGGACCAACTCCAGCGATCTGGTGAGCTGCCGGGAGACCCCCGGAAAGCTGACCTGCAAGGGGCGGAACCTGCCATCGGCGGTGTGGGAGGACGGCATGTCGATCGCCGACACTCTGGACCGGATCGTGCTCGCCGCTCCCATGACCTGGTCGGATGTGGTCAGCCGCGCCCGCACGGAGTTTGCCAGGGCCACCGACGACGTGACCGGGGCCGATGCGCTGCTGGCCCGGCTGGTACCGGAGGGTGCGTCGGCGGCCGAGGGCCTGTCCCGGGTCCATGATTTCGTGGCCAGGGACATTCGCTACGTCTCGCTGTCCGAGCATGGCAACACCATTACCCCCCATAGCGTTGCGGACGTGCTCAGGTCCCGGTACGGCGACTGCAAGGACAAGTCCGCCCTGCTGACCTATCTGCTGACTGAACTGGGCTATGATCCCTATCCGGTGCTGGTGGCCACCGATCAGGGCGATCCGGAGACGCTGGGGGTGCCCTCCATGGGGTATTTTGACCACATGGTGATCTGCCTGGACCTGTTGGATGGCACCACCTGCATGGACGCCACCGATGCCTATACGGATGCCGGCAGCACGCCGGCCTGGATCCAGGGCCGGGTGGCTCTGCCGCTGCGTCCCAACGAGACGCCGACGATTATCCCCCGTGACGACTACCGCTGGACCCTGGATGTCAGCACCGAACTGACCTTCCTGCCGAACGGCGGCCAGGCGGAGAAACAGGTCCGTTCCTATCACGGCGCCTACGCGGGCTCCATGCGCTCAATGCTGGCGGGCCGGACCTCCGGTGAACGGCTGGAATGGGCACGGGAGCAGTATGCCTCGGTGATCAGTGACCTGGCTGTGCCGGAGTTTGATTTCGGCCAGGTCAACGCCCTGTCCCCGGAACTGACCGTATCGTCCAGTGTGGACTACCCGTCGTTCCTGCCAGTGGATACCGACCTGGAGTACGTCGAATACGATGCCTGGCTAAAGGCGGAGCTGGAAAGCATGTATCCGACCAATGAGAGGTATGGGGCAGAGTTCGCGGGTCTCCGGGTGACCAGCCGTTTCGATGTGGACCTGGGCGACGTATGGACCCTGCAGGACCCGCCGGCGGAACTGGATTTCCAGCACCGCTTCGGCCGCCTGTCGCGGACGGTGGAAACGGTTGGCAGTGGCCGTTTCCGGGTCACCAGTGTGCTGGATGTCCCCCGCCAGGACGTGCCCCCGGAGAAACAGCCGGAACTGCGGGAGCTGCTGGAACTGATGGCGCGGGAGGCGAAGCTGGACTTTACCGGCACCCTTCGATAGCGCCACGGTGTCGAAGGGGCGTTGACTACCACCTCTCGCGGTTCTTGAGGGTGACCTGCTCGTTCAGGGTCCAGAAGTCATACAGCACCCCGATAAAGAAGAGGCCACCTGTGAACAGGTAGATAATCCCGGTGATCCACTTACCCATGTACATGCGATGGACACCGAACACCCCCAGGAACGTCAGCAGGATCCAGCTGACGTTATAGCTGGTCTCGCCACCCTGGTAACGCAGGTCCGCTTCCCGGTCCATGCCGGGAATCAGGAACAGGTCGATAATCCAGCCGATAAATAACAGCCCCAGGGTAAAGAACCAGATGGTGCCGGTCACCGGCTTGCCGTAATAGAAACGGTGGGAGCCGAGAAATCCGAAGATCCAGAGCAGGTAGCCGATCACAACACTGTGGGTATTGCCGGTACGTTGTATATCCATGGGAGCTCCTGATGCGTCCGGAAGTTCGGCTCATCATAATCATTTTCAGGGCGATACCGCTATCGCTATGCTGGTAGGATGCTGTTTTGTGTGAGGGAGGCTCCTTGACTTGACCATCCGTCGCAGCCTGCGCGTCCTGCTGATTATCCTGCTTGTGCTGGCCGGTATTGCCTGGGGTAGCTGGTCGTTGGTCCAGGCCCGGCTGGCGGACCTGGGCATCGAGCGCATCGAATTTTCCGGCACCGACCTTGGCTGGAACCGGATTGCCTTCCGCTCCGTGGAGCTGGTCTGGTCCGGCAATGGCCGCTCGTTGTCCCTGGAAGCCGCCGATCCCCGCCTCACGCTGGATTGGCTGGACTGGCAACTGGACACCCTGGTGACCGGCCCTACCCGTATCACCCAGGCGGGCAGTCTCCAGCCGCCATCATCGTCCTCTCCGTCTCCAGCCCCGACCTCGCCCACCGGTCGCGGCGCCAACGCCCTGGAACTGACCCTGCCGGATACCATGCCCTTCTGGCTGCCCCGTCACCTGGAGATCGAGTCGTTGCAGGCGTCCTTTCCCTGCCAGGGATCGCGGTGTCGTTTCCAGGGGCAGCTTGAGTTCCACCGGGAAGATGAACGGGCCCGGGCGCAGGTGGATGCCACCCTGGCCCGGGACGATCATACCCTGGCTATCCAGGGGGATGTCCGCCTCGGATCCGGGGCACGGGCGGGCACCATCACCGGTGGTGAGGTGCGGATCAGCGGTATCCGGCCATGGCTGCCCGGATCCATGGCAGCGGAACTGGAGCGGCTGGTGCCCGCCAGCGCCACCCTGCGGTTTTCCCCCGGGGGAGAGCCGACCCCCGGCCAGTGGCCGATGAACGTGGCGCTTACGTCCGAGGGCGGGGCAGGGCCTGCATTCGAGGGTGAGGTGGTGCTGCATACCGGAGACCCCTGGCGCCTGGACATTACCCGGGGGCGGCTGACGGCCGCCCTGGAACGCTGGACGCAGTCTGGATGGCTGTTGAAGGACCTGCGGGCGGACCTGCCGGTAACCGGTGTGGTCGCTCCATCCGACGCCCGGCTGACCCTGGCTTCCGGCGCCACGGTCCGGGTACGCCATATGGACGCCTTCGGCTGGGACACGCTGATGTGGCTGGACGGAGTGGCCCTCTCGGCCGGGGGCCTGGTGGTCAGGCTCGATGATGGCCAGTTCAGCGCCGAGGGTCCCCTGGCGCTCTCGGCGGAAGAACTGCGTTATCCGGGACTGGTTACCCAGGCCTGGGAGATGGTGGCGAACGTGCGCTGGCGGCAGGCGCTGATCGCCGACGGCGAACTGGGCAATGCCGCCGGGGCTGTCATGCCCTTCCAGGTGGAGCGAGACGCCGGCGGGGCACTGGAGGCGGACCTGTCCATGGTCCTCACGCCGGACGACGAGGCCAACCACCTGGCACAGACGCTTGCCGCCTGGCCGGAATCCCTGACCCTGGATAAGGGCCGCGTTGACGTTGCCGCAAACCTGGCCATGCCACCGCAGGGGAGTCCCGATATCTCCGGTGAGATCCTGTTCGACCAGGCATCGGGCCTGCACCGGACGATGGCCTGGCAGGAGCTGTCCGGCCAGGTTCGGGGCCGGTGGCAGGGGGACCGTCTG
The DNA here is from genome assembly GCF_045449715.1 of Marinobacter shunpengi. Lineage (NCBI taxonomy): Bacteria > Pseudomonadati > Pseudomonadota > Gammaproteobacteria > Pseudomonadales > Marinobacteraceae > Marinobacter > Marinobacter shunpengi. The sequence continues at coordinate 109,821 of NZ_JBJJLA010000025.1, forward strand.
TCGGTAAGCACGGAATCGCTCGAACTGGCGAGCCTCAATCCGGGTGTGCCCATCGGTCCCATTCGCCTTGGGGGCGACTACGAGGCGGACACCGGCGCACCGGGCCAGGGCCGCCTGACCCTGACCGAGGCGTCGGCCGGTTTTGCCGGTGGCAGCCTGAGTATCCCGGAAACCACCACCTGGAACCTGGGGGAAATGCCCCTGCGGGTGCCAGTGGATGTGCGGGGTATGCAGTTGTCTGCCCTGATGAACCTCTACCCCACCGAGGGCCTGGCCGGCGAGGGCACCCTGGAAGGCCGGCTGCCGGTAGTGGTGGGGCCGGAGGGTGTGCGTATCGACGATGGCCGGATTACCGCCCTGCCGCCGGGCGGGCGCCTGCAACTGCCGGCGGACAAGCTCCGGGGCATGGTGCAGGGGAACGCCGCCATGGCGCTGGTGGCCCGGGCCATGGAGAACTTTCACTACCGGTTGCTGGAAAGTGGCATCAACTATGGTGAGGATGGCACGCTGCTGCTGGACCTGAAACTCAGGGGATCCAGCCCGGAGGTGGACAGCGACCGTCCGGTCGTGCTCAATATCAACCTGCAGGAGGACATACCGGCACTGATGACCAGCTTGCAACTGAGCGGTCGAGTCAACGAGGCGGTGAAGGAGCGGGTTCGTGAACGGTTGATGCAGGAAGGTGTCGAAACCCAGTGAGCCTCTGAATAGCGAACAAGTTGCCCGGCCATGTCGGGCCAAACCCCACAAGGAGATGTTTCTATGGTCAGATCGTGCGCGGGAGCGATGATGGTCACGGTGGTGCTGACCGCCCTGATGACAGCCTGTACCCCAACCGTCCAGATGGCGGCTCCCAAGGAGCCGATCACGGTAAATCTGAACGTTAAGATCCAGCATGAGATCTACGTCAAGGTGGACCGGGAAGTGGATGAACTCTTCACTGACCAGGGCCTGTTCTGAGTCTGATTCGAATGGTTTCAAGGAGCTGCATGATGACACTGCTGAAAGTCGCAACCACACTGGTCATGACCCTGTTTCTGGCCCTGCCCGCCATGGCGATGTCACTGGATGAGGCCAAGGGTCGCCTGACTGAAGCCAAGAGCCAGGGCCTGGTGGGGGAAATGCCCACCGGTTATCTGGGGGTGGTCTCACCGGGGGGCGATGCCGCCGAAATCGTGAAGGCCATCAACGATGCACGCCGGATGGAATACGCCCGTATTGCGGAGAAACATGGTATTGCCGTCAGTGAGGTGGAAGCAGTCGCCGGCAAGAAGGCGATCGAGAAGACGCCCAGCGGCGAATACATCCAGGTGGATGGTAGCTGGGTACGCAAATAGCATCGGCGCGGGGGCTGGTATTTATTCCTGTAGGCAGCTATCTTGATCAATGGCTGCGCCGGTCGGAAAGGTTCCGGCCGGTCCCCTGATCAGGAGTGCCCCCAATGAAAACAATAACCGACCAGTTGGCCAACTATGCCAGCTATCATCGCGACCGTCGCAACATCATCACCCATTTCATCGGAATCCCCATGATCGTGGTGGCTATCGCCATCCTGTTGGCCCGTCCGGCCTTCGAGGTGGCGGGCATCACCATGGCGCCCATCTGGTTCATTGCCCTGGCCAGCGTGGTCTACTACCTGGTGCTGGACCTCCGGTTCGGCCTGGTGATGGCCGTGCTCATGGCCCTGGCGGTCTGGGCCGGCATGCAGGTAGCGGCGCTGTCCACCACCGCATGGCTGGCCTGGGGTATCGGCCTGTTCGTGGTGGGCTGGGTTGCACAGTTTATCGGGCACTACTACGAGGGCCGCAAACCCGCGTTTGTGGATGACCTCGTGGGCCTGTTGATCGGCCCGCTGTTTGTGGTGGCCGAGGCGGCCTTCGGGTTCGGCCTGTGCAAATCCCTGCAACAGGAGATCGACCGCCGCGCCGGCCCGGTGCATAACGGTCACGACCGGACGGCTGCCAGCCACTAGCGATCGTTCGGCACCATTGCTGATCCACCACGCCCCGTCACCATGATGGCGGGGCGTCTTCCACCCTTTTGCCGACGGAAGTCCCGATGTCTCCAAACCCGGAACGCCCCCACCTGCTGATCATGGTGGTCTGCGGCCTGCTGACCAGCCTCGTGGTGATTGCCTTTGCCCGCATGGCCTATGGCCTGATACTGCCGCCGATGCAAGCGGACCTGGGCCTGAGCTACCAGCAGGCCGGCATCCTCGGCACCATTACCGCCCTGGGCTACCTGGCGTTCGTGCTGGCGGGCGGGATAGCCGCCGCCCGGTTCGGGGCCAGGCTCACCATCGTCTTCGGCCTGGTCTCCGTTGCCGTGGGTTTTGCGGGGCTGACGGTGGCCTCCCACTATGGCTGGCTGCTGGCGCTGATGGCCCTGCTGGGGTTCGGCACCGCCTTCAGCTTCGCCCCCATGGTGTCACTGCTGGCCACCTGGTTCCCGGAAAAGCGGGGCCTGGTGATCGGCCTGATGACCAGCGGCGTGGGTCTGGGCATGCTGCTGGTCGGGGCCCTGGTGCCACTGATGACCGACTGGTTCGGAAATAATGGCTGGCGGGTAAGCTGGGGCATTTTCGGCGTTGTGGCCCTGATCGTGGCGGTACTGGTCACCGTGTTTGCCAAGGACCCGCCACGGCTGGCCACCGCCGGGGCCGGGTCTCCCCCCTCCGCCGACAAGTGGCTGATCTACCGTAATGGTCGTGTGATCACGGTGGCCACGGTGTACGGCATCATCGGGGTGACCTACATCGTGCAGGCCATTTTCATGGTCAGTTTCATGGTGTCGGAAGGGCACAGTGAGGCCACGGCCGGCGCCTTCATGGCCATGACGGGCCTGCTGTCCATTGCGGCGGGTCCGTTGTGGGGCTGGCTGTCGGACTATTGGGGGCGGGGCAATGCGCTCACCAGCTCCCTGGCCCTGGTCACCCTGGCCATGGGGCTGCCGCTGGTGGACCAGTCCCTGGTGACCTTCTTCCTGCACTTCCTGGTCATGGGGCTGTCCGTGAATGGCATGTTCGCCCTGATACAGGCCAGTGCCACGGACCAGGTGGCGCCCCGCTATATTCCCATTGCCTTCAGTTTCGTCACGGTGTTTTTCGCCACCGGGCAGTTGATCGGCCCGGCGGTCTCCGGCTGGCTGATCGAGGAGGGCGGCGGCTTCCGGGTGGCCTTCGGGTTTACCTTCCTGGTGTTGTTACTGGGGGTTTTCCTGACCCTGAGGATCCGGCGTTTTCCCAAACAGTGGGCGGTGGGTGAATCGCCCGGGGACTGATCAGGCTCACGGGTCTTCAGGCCGTCTGGGTTTCATCGGTCAGGGGCGCCTGGCTGACTACCCGGTTGCGGCCTGTTTCCTTGGCCTGGTAGAGGGCCTGGTCCGCCAGGTGGATCAGTTCTTCCGGCGCGATCTCCCGGTAACTGCAGGCGACCCCTGCCGACAGCGTTACCGACAGGGTGGCGCCGTCCACCGGTACCGGGGTACTCTCAAACACGCGCCGATACTCTTCGGCCCGGGCCTCGGCGGCCTCCAGCCCGGTCCCCGGCAATACCACCAGGAACTCCTCGCCACCGAAACGGCAGACAATGTCGCTGGCCCGGGACAGGGTGGTCAACGCCAGGGCCAACTGGCTGATCACCAGGTCCCCGGCGTTGTGGCCATGGTCATCATTGACCGCCTTGAAGTGATCCAGGTCGATAAGCACCAGGCTGAGCGGATCCCCCTGACGCAGGCAGCGGCTGATCTCCCGCTGCAGGCTGTCGTCCAGGTAACGGCGGTTGTAGAGGCCGGTCAGCGGGTCCCGGTTGGCCTGGTCCTGGAGTTTTTCCTGGAGCTGGCGGTTTTCCGCGATCTGCTGCTTGAGCTCCCGTTCCGTCAGGCGTTGCTGTTCCCGGGAGTGATAAAGCACCTGGTTGCGGCTGAAGGACACATAACCCACCAGCAACAGATACAGGGAAATACTGGTTACGGCCAGCACGGTGGTGAACCAGTGAGTATCCGGCAGGAACCGGAAACCGGCATAGAGGCCGCCGAACAGGACCCCGCCCGCCAGTCCGGCGAGGGCGTGTAACACCCCCGGTGGCCCCCGGAACACCATCAGGTTTATGGTGGTGCTGATGGCAAGGATGAACGTGATCCACAGCGGGAAACCCAGGCCGGCGATCCACAGTCCGAAGATGACGGAATCGATGACCAGGTTATTGATCTCCGAATGCATGGAGTTCTCCGCCTGACGGGCCCGCAGGTAGGCCAGCTGGGGCCACAGGAGAAAACTCAGGGCCAGTGCCGGGTAGAGCCACGGGGACAGCTGCTGTAGCCAGACATGACTGGCCAGCGTCAGGAAGACGGCGACAAATGACCAGCTCCGGTTGCGCCGGTTCATGTGGACGACCCAGTGGGGTTGCGGCGTGGGTCTGGAAGGAGAGACGGACATGAGTTTTCTGGCCTGATTCCTTTACAATCCCGGTAATAACCGGGTTCCGTGGATGCCTGTACTGAAGTCCTACAGTATAGGGCAACACTGATGATTTTGTGAGCAAAAATATCCATGCCGGGACACCAGGAGCCATTGAGAGCGGGCGAGGGAAAGGGATCATGGAACTGGAACACCTGTACCAGCAGCACTCGCGACAGGTCCTGGCCAGCCTGATACGGCTGACCGGTGACTTCGAGCTGGCCGAGGAGTGCCTGCAGGAAGCCTTTGCCGCCGCGCTCCACCAGTGGCCACAACAGGCGGTGCCGGACAACCCGGTGGCCTGGCTGGTGCGCACCGGGCATCACAAGGCCATCGACCAGATCCGCCGACGCCAGACCGCTCGCGACTACAGCCACCAACTGGCCTGGCAATCCGAAGGATCAGTGCCGGCGGAGGTTGATGTCTACGAGGACGATCTCCTTCGCCTGATCTTCACCTGCTGTCACCCTGTGCTGCCACCGGAGTCGCAACTGGCCCTGACCCTGCGGGAGATGTGTGGTCTCACCACCGAGCAGGTGGCCAGTGCCCTGCTGCAGAAACCCGCCACCGTGGCCCAGCGGATCGTGCGGGCCAAGCGCAGTATCCGCGAGGCGGGTATCCCCTACGAGGTCCCGGAGCAGCGGGAACTGCCGGAGCGCCTGGCACCGGTGCTCCGGGTGGTGTACCTGATGTTTAATGAAGGCTACAGCGCCAGCGATGGACAGGCCATGGTGGACGTCAGCCTGTCGAGCGAGGCCATCCGGCTGGCGGCGCTATTGTCGCGGCTGCTGCCCCAGCCGGAAGTATACGGGCTGCTGGCGCTGATGCTGCTGCATGATGCCCGCCGGGAGGCCCGTCAGGACGCCGAAGGCAACCTGGTCCCCCTGGACGAGCAGGACCGGAGCCGCTGGGACCAGGGCCAGATTGAACAGGGGCGGCAATGGCTGTTGAGGGCCATGGCCCATCCCGGACCGGGGCCCTACACACTGCAGGCGGCCATCGCCGCGGCCCATGCGGAACCCGCCGACCCGGCGGCGACGGACTGGGACGACATTGCCGCCCTCTATGGCCTGCTTTACCAGCAGTGGCCCACCCCGGTGGTGGCCCTCAACCGTGCGGTTGCCATCGCCATGCGGGATTCGCCCGCCCGGGGGCTGGAACTGCTGGACGAGCTTGCGGGCGAAAAGGCCCTGCAGGGTTATCACCTGTACCACGCCGCCCGGGCCGATCTCCTGCGTCGCAATGGCGACACCAGCCAGGCCAGGATCGCCTACCAGCAGGCGCTGACCCTGGCCCGGCAGGAGCCGGAGCGACGTTTCCTGCAAAAACGCCTGGAGGAACTGCCCGAGGCCTGAAAAAAGTTTCCGGTGGTGTCGAATGTGTCTGCCGCTATCCGACCTTGATGTGGAACCCGATTAATCACAGTCCATAACAGGGAGGATGCATTATGAAATTCATGCTGATACGGCGTGCAGACGAGGATACCGAACAGGGCGTCATGCCATCCGACGCCATGCTGGAAGAAATGGCCCGCTACAACGAGCGGATGACCCAGGCGGGGGTATTCGTGTCCGGCGAGGGGCTCTGGCCCAGCCGTGAAGGCTACCGCATCAACTTTCACGATGGTGAGCCGGACATCGTCAAGGGTCCCCTGGCCGAACCGGACGCCCTGATCGCCGGATTCTCGGTGCTGGAGGTGGATTCAGTGGAGGAGGCCCTGGACTGGGCCCGGCAATGGCCCACCATGGACCGGGACGGCAACACCCGCCTGGAACTGCGCCGCTTCTACGAACTGGAGGATTTCGATCCTGGCGAGGGCCTGGACCGGCACCGCCGGTTGCAGACGCAACTGGCCAGGCAGCCACAACAGGTTAATACTCATCTGGTATTCAACGGCCAGTGCCGGGAAGCCATGACCTTCTACGCCGATCTGCTGGGTGGAGAAATCGAGGCCATGATTGCGTTCTCTGACACCCCGGTGGCCACCGAGGTACCGGAGGATTCCCGGGACCGGATCGCCCACAGTGTGGTCAATATCCGGGATCGCCGGCTCATGGGGTGTGATATGAACGCGGAGTGCTACACCCCGCCTGCCGGGGCCTGCGTGCAGCTCGAGTACGGGGATGTCGAGGGGGCGGAGCAGGTGTTCCGGCAGCTCTCCGACGGCGGCACGATCCAGATGCCGTTCGAGGAAACCTTCTGGGCGGTACGCTTTGGTGTGGTGGTGGACCGCTATGGTATTGGCTGGATGATCAATGTTGGCAAGCCGGAAATGGAGATGAACCCATGAAATATGTCGCCCTGGTCTACTACCAGGAGAGCATCGTCAACGATATGACGGAACAGGCCTGGCACGACCTGAACCAGGAGTGCCTGGGGTGTGTCGAGAAACTCACCGAAGGTGATCATTTCCTGGCGGGCCAGGCGCTGGAGCCGGTGGCAAGCGCCACCACCCTGAAGGTTCGCGACGGCGAGGTGATGTTGTCCGATGGCCCCTTTGCCGAGACCAAGGAACAACTGGCCGGCTTTTACCTGCTGGAAGCCAGGGACCTGAACGAGGCCCTGCAACTGGCCAGCCATATCCCCCCGGCCCGTCTGGGCAGCATCGAGGTCCGCCCCGTGCGGGAGCTGCCCCCCAAAGACGAATAGCCGAGTCATAAGGAGAAAGAGCCATGAGCTATATCGATGGATTTGTGGCGGCGGTACCCACCGCCAATCGTGAAAAGTACGTCCAGCATGCCAGTGATGCCGGGGTGGTGTTCCGGGACTATGGCGCCACGGAGTTCGTGGAATGCTGGGGCGATGACGTGCCGGAGGGGGAGGTGACGTCCTTCCCCATGGCGGTGAAATGTCAGCCGGATGAAACCGTGGTGTTCTCCTGGATCGTGTGGCCCGACAAGGTTACCCGGGACCGGGGCATGCAACAGGTGATGGAGGACCCGCGCCTGCAGCCGGATGTGAACCCCATGCCGTTCGATGGCAAGCGGCTGATCTATGGCGGCTTTGAGGTGGTGGTCCGTAACTGACCGGACACTGACCCTGTCGAATCGGTAATTGTACGGCCTTTATAACCCGTCCGCCCGGCGCCATATAGTGCTATAAAGGTTTGTCCGGGCAGGCGGGCTGAATGTCCCAATTTACCTGCCTGGCTCCGTTTCTGACAGCATAAGGAGGAGCCATGAACAAGTCACTATCCGCTGCCATTACCACCATGCTCCTGGTGACCTCGGCGGCCTGGGCGACGCCGGAAAGTCAGGGCATCCGGCCCATGGGCGACAACCAGCCGGATCCGTCACCCACGGAACAGGCCGACAAGACGAGGGAACGACACCAGGGCGGGCCGCACCGTGGCGAGGAAATGCGAAACCATGGTGATGAGATGCGACAGCAGGGCGATGAAATGAGGGAACGGCATGGCCAGGGCAAGGATCCTCATGGTGAGGAGCGCTGGAAGGAACGCGACGACAGGGGTAACGGGAACCCCGGGTCACCCGGCAACGGTAACCGGGGCGACAACTGACCGGTAGTGCCCCGGCCGGAGCCGGGACACCCGGTGATTACTTGATGGCCACCGGGTTCACCGGTGAGCCGGTGCCCTGTTCCACCTTCAGTGGTGCTGCTACCAGCAGGAAGCTGTACTGACCGTCGTCGGCGCTGTCCGCCGCCAGATCATCCAGCCACCAGATCTCCGACAGCACCACGCCCATGTCCCGCATCAGCGCACCGTGCAACGGGATGATGTAGGTTTCACCGTCGATTTCCTGTACCACCTTTTCCACGGCGATATTGTCGGTGGCGATCATCGGCGTTTCCATCTGGTCGAGCCAGCTCAGGAACTCCTGGCTGTGGCACAGGCCGGGTTCGTTCATGGCGTTCCATTCCTCGTCCGGTTCCTCCTCCCAGAAACGGGCGATGGAGCCGGTGCGGATCACCAGGATATCCCGCTTGTTGATGGTGGTGCCCTGGGCCTCGGCGGTGGCCTGAAGGTCGTCCAGGTTGATGCAGGTGTTGGTGGGCAGACGGTGCAGGTCATCGCTGCCCATATGGCGCCCGACGTCCAGCAGTACCGCCCGTCCGACGATGCCTTTTTCCCCGATCTCGCCCACATCCGCGTGGGTGTGGCCATGTACTGAGGTGGCCTCACTCTTGCCACCGTAGATCTGGTCGCCGTACCAGGCATGGGCCAGGCCATCCACATGGGTAGTGCCCTGCAGGTACATGAAGGCCACATCATCGGAGTACTTCATGCCGCCCGCCGCCGGTTCGGCCTTGCCGGCCATGTACACGCCGGCGTCGGTGGCCATGAAGTGCTGCGTCGGCACCCGTCCCGGGAACACCGGCCCGGAGCCGGAGGTCATGGGAATCTGAAGAGTGAAGGTCTTGCCGCTCTGGATAGCGGCAGCGCCGTTCTGGACCTCCGTCTGTCCAAGGTAATTGAGGGCGCCTACCTGGTCGTCCTCACCCCACTTGCCCCAGTTGGTGGGGGCATCGCTCTGCAATGTCTCCATGGGGGTTTGCTGGGCCATGGCCATGGTGGACAGGCCAGCAATCAGGGACCCGGTACAAAGGGCCAGGATGGATGGTTTCAAGGGCATGGTTGTTCTCCTTGTTTGCATTGATTGTTGTTGTGTTTGATCACCGGCGGCGCTCGGGCGCGACGCCGGTGAGGTGGTGCAAGGGAGAAAAATCTGGTCTAAGTGTAGTCTTCAATTACAAATATTCAGTCAAATAGAATCACCTGTCGCACCGCCTTGCCGGCGGCCAGTTTCTCGAAGCCTTCGTTGATCTGGTCCAGGGTCAGAGTGTCGGTGAGCAGTTTATCCACCGGCAGTTTGCCCTGGCGGAACAGGCTGACATAGCGGGCTACATCCCGCACCGGCACGCAGCTTCCCACATAGCTGCCCTTGAGGGTGCGTTCCTCCGCCACGATGCTTACCTGCTGGATGGCCACCTTTTTCTCCGGATGGGCCAGGCCGCCGGTCACCGTGGTGCCACCGCGGCGGGTGATCTGGTAGGCGAACTCCAGGGCTTTCTCGGAACCGGCCATCTCGATGGCGCAGTGCACGCCGCCGTTGGTCAGTGCCTTGATCTTTTCGACACAGCCTTCCTCGGCGGAATTGAAGGTATGGGTGGCCCCCAGTTCCTTCGCCAGGGCCAGTTTGCCCTCGTCCAGGTCGACGGCGATCACCTCGCCGGCGCCGGCCACCAGGGCTCCCAGCACACTGTTGAGGCCCACGCCCCCCAGGCCGATCACCGCCACGGTCTGGCCGGGTCTGATATCGGCGGAATTGATGGAGGCGCCGACCCCGGTCAGTACCGCGCAGCCGAACAGGGCGGCGTGGTGCAGGGGCAGTTCCGGGTCCACCTTTACCAGGGAGTCCCGGGCCACCACGGCATGGTCAGCAAAGGCGGACACGCCCAGGTGGTGGTTGACGGCGGTGCCGTCGGCCCGGTGCAGGCGATGCTCGCCGCACACCAGGGTGCCGGCGTTGTTGGTTTTCGCAGCGGGCTCACACAGGGCGGGACGGCCTTCGGCGCAGGGTTCACAGTGGCCGCAACTGGGTACGAACACCGCCACCACATGGTCACCCGGTTTGAGATCGCGAACGCCGTTGCCCACTTCCTTCACGATACCGGCGGCCTCGTGGCCCAGGGCCATGGGCACCGGGCGCGGGCGGTTGCCGTCGATCACCGACAGGTCGGAATGGCACAGGCCGGCGGCCTTGATCTCCACCAGCACTTCGTTGTCCCCGGGCGGGTCCAGTTCCAGTTCCTCGATCACCAGCGGTCGGGTCTCGTTAAAAGGCCGTTCGGCGCCAATGGCCTGTAATACGGCGGCTCTGATTTTCATGGTGAGTCTCCTTGTTGCAGATCGATCAGTCATCGGATGATTCTGAACGATCCCGGCGCCCCTGTGAAACTTCCCCCCGCTCGATCTGCCAGGTGCTGTCCACCAGATCGGCGGAATGGGCGTCGTCGGATTCGGCGATCAGTACCGTCAGGCCTTCGCCCCGCAGGTCGCCGATCACGGACGACAGGCGCTTTGCCAGCACCGGGGCAACACCTTCAAAGGGCTCGTCCAGCAGGATCATCTCGCGGCCCGGAATCAGTGCCCGGCCCAGGGCCACCAGCTTCTGCTGGCCGCCGGACAGTTGCAGGGCCTTGCGCTCGCCAAAGTCAGCGATTTCCGGCATCAGCTCGTACACCCATTTCAGGCGCTGCTCGCCATCGCGGATCTTGTTGGCCCAGGCCGGCATCAGCATGTTTTCGGTCACCGTCAGTTCCGGAATCAGCCGGCGGTCCTCGGGCATGTAGCTGATGCGCATGTCCGCCCGGCGGTAGGCGGGCTGGCGGGTGATGTCTTCACCCTTGAAGCCGATGGTGCCCCGGTCCGACGGCAGCAGTCCCATCACGGCCCGGATCAGGGTGGTCTTGCCAGCGCCGTTGAGGCCGATCAGCCCGGCCATTTCCCCGGTGGGAATGGTCAGGTTCACGTCCCTGAGGATGCCGATGCCCTCGATCGAGACGTCCAGGTTGGCGATTTCCAGGCTCATGTCAGGTGTCTCCCTCTTTCTCTGATGTCCTGTGTTGCTTGCCGGTGACCAGCTCCTGCACCCTGGCATCGGCCAGCACCTCGTCCACCGGACCGTCCTTGATCACGACACCGCTGGCAAAGGCCAGCACCCGGGTCACGTAACGCTGGACGATCTCCATATCGTGCTCCACGAAAAGTACGGTGAGCCCCCGTTGGCGCACGGCGTCCATCACCGTGTCCATCAGGGTGTATTTCTCCTCCATGCTGACGCCGCTGGTGGGCTCGTCCAGCAGCAGCATGCGGGGGTTGCCCAGCATGGCGATGGCGATATCCAACAGTTTGCGGGCGCCCTGTGGCATGGCGGTGACCATCTCGTCCCGATAACGGGTGATGTTCATCTGCTCCAGGATGTCACTCGCCGCTTTCAGGCGCTCCGGTGTGCGCACCGGTCGAATCATCTGGAACTGGCGCTCCTCGGCGGAGGCCAGGGCGATGGCCAGGTTATCGATCACCGGCAGTTCCAGGAACAGCTGGGGAATCTGGAACGAGCGGGTCAGGCCCTTGCGCATCAGCTTGCGGGGGCCCAGCTTCCTGATGGGCGCCCCGTCGAAGGCAATGGTGCCGCTGGAGGGGGGCAGGTAACCGGTGACCATGTTGATAAAGGTGGTCTTGCCGGCACCGTTGGAGCCGATCACCCCAACGATTTCCCCTTCGGAAATGGTTACGTTGATGTCTTCGGCGGCCGTCACCGCCCCGAAATAGCGGGACAGCCCTTCGGTCCTGAGTATCTCGGTCATTGGGCGGCCCCTTTCTTGCGGGTGAACAGACTCCAGATGCCCTTGGGCAGGAACAGGATAATGAGCAACAACACGATGCCCAGAATCATCTGCCAGGCATTGGGGGCCAGTTCCACGGCGTAGGTGCGCACCAGGGTGAAGATCAGCGCGGCAATGAATGGTGCCGCCACATGGCCGGTGCCGCCGAGGATGGCGATAAACACGAACTCCCCGGACATGGTCCAGTAGGCCATGGTGGGGTCCACATGGCCGGCGGCCAGGGCGGTCATGGAGCCGCCCACCGAGCCCACGGCGGCGGCCAGCACGTAGTTGATATACAGCACCTTGCGGTGGGAGATGCCCATGTATTCCACCCGCACTTCGTTCTCCCGGATGGCCTCGCAGGCCAGGCCGATGCTGGAGCGGAAGTAGCGGTTGAGGAACAGGGCAATGGCCAGCGCCAGCACAATGGCCAGCATCAGCGCGGTGATGCTGGTCTGGCCCTCACCCGGCGTCATACCCAGCAGGGTCCAGTCCACCACGCCGAAGCCGTCGGTACTGCCCAGGCCATGGCTTTTCACCAGAATGCCGTAGAGGATCATGGAAAACGCCAGCGACAGCATGGCGAAGAAGATTTCCCGGTAGCGGGTCATCAGCAGCCCCAGGATCATGGCGACCCCCACGGTGACCAGCACACCCAGGCCGATCAGCACCAGGGCATCGGTAATGCCCAGGAAACGACCGCCCAGACCCACGGCATAGCCGCCCAGGCAGAAGAACAGGCCCTGGCCGAAGGACACCAGCCCGGCCCGCATCAGCATGACCACGCCCATCACCACCAGCGCGGTGGAAATGGCCAGGGTCAGGGTGAACACCAGCCAGTTGGGACTGAACTGGGCCAGCACAGCCACGGCAATGGCAACGCCGATCAGTGACAGTTCGGTTCTTTCCGGCTTCATCAGATTTTCCTCGCAACAGCCTGGCCGAAGAGGCCATGGGGACGGAAGACCAGCACCGCGGCCATCACCGCGTAGATGATGAACAGCTCCAGCTCGGGCATGGTGTGGATGGAGGTGGCCCGGGCCAGCCCCACGATCACCGCACCGACAGCGGCCCCGGTAATGCTGCCCAGGCCGCCGGTGACCACCACCGCGAAGGCCAGCACGATCACCTCGATACCGATACCGGGCACCACGGAGATGATCGGGGCGGTGGCACCGCCGGCGATGGCCCCGAGGGTGGCGCCGATCATGAAGGTGATGGTGAACATGCGGCGGACGTTCACGCCCATGGCCTCGGAGACTTCCCGGTCATGGATGATGGAGCGCAGGATCTTGCCCATGTGGGTACGCTCGAGCCAGAACCAGAGCCCCAGGCCGATGACCACCGACACCCCCATCAGAGAGATGTCGTACAGGGAGACGGTGAGCACATCAATGCTGATGCGTCCCATGGCGGCGTAGGGCTGGTAGGCAAAGTAGGGTGTGGTGCCCCAGACCAGTTTCATCACGTCCTCGAGAATGAGCAGCACCGCGAACGTGATAATCAGCATCAGGATTTCGTCGCGACCGTACATCAGTCGCAGCAGGCCCCGCTCGATAACCAGCCCGGTGACCGCACCGATCAGGATGGCCGAGACGGCAATAATCGCGAAGGCCATCCACAACTGGTCGCCACCGTCGGCGTAGTACCAGCCCAGGGCCGAGGCCGCCGCGTAGGCGCCCAGGGCATAGAGGCTGCCGTGGGCCATGTTGAGGATTCGCATGACGCCGTAGATGACGGTCAGTCCCGCCGCCACCAGGAACAGCCAGGAGGCGTAGATAAAACCGTCAATCAGGATCGCCCAGACCGTTAACATCGGTTACTTCTCCCAGGTTGGAACGCGCCGGCGACGCAGGGCCGCCGGCGGTCAGGTCGGTGGATGGATCAGTCGCAGTCGGCGCCGGGGAAGCCTTCCTTGATCCATTCCTGGGCGTTGTAGCCATCCGGGGCGGAGACGCACTCACCCGGGTAGGAGCGGACATTGCGCAGTTCCGCCTGGCCGTCCTCGTAGTGATATTCGCCGTAGTACATGGGTTGTACCGCCTGGTGACCACCAGCCAGTCCCATGTGGACGGTGCCGGAGACCGAGGGGAACTCGGCACCCTTGAGGGCGGCAGCCAGCTGTTCAGGGCTGGGCACCCCGTCGGCCCCGGAATTGTCCGCCGCGTATTTCAGCGCCAGGATGGCCTGGGCGGCCTTGGAGGCCGGGTAGCTGGGCGGGGTGCCGTGCTCTTCCTCGTAGGCCTCGCGGAACCAGTCGCTCAGCTCGTTCTCCGGCATGAAGCCGCCGAAGGGCCCACGGCCGCCAAGGATGGTGCCGTTCGGTGCCTGTCCTTCAAAGCGATGCAGGCCGGATTCGCCGGTGGTCAGCAGGGCCGTGGCCTGGGCCAGCAAACCCCGTGCGTTCGCCTGGGCCACGAAGGATTCCATGTCACCGCCCCACATGGAGGAGTGGATGACATCCGGGCGACGGGTCTGCAGGGCCGAGATCTCGGTGCCGTAGCTGCCCTGGAAAATCTGCGGGGTCTGGTTATTGACGATCTCCGCCTCCGGCATCAGCTGTTCCATGGCCAGGGTGAAGTCCTGCCAGGAATCCTGGCCCCAGGCATAGTTCTGCTGGATGCCGGCAATGCGGCTGGCATTAGGGTGGGTCTCCGCCAGGTAGCGGGCCGCACCCACGTTGTCGGCTACGGCATCCAGGCCGGTACGGAACAGGTAGGACGGGTTCTCCACTTCCTGGAACAGGCGGGGCGTGCCGCAGTCGAAGGCGATGGTGAACATCTCCATTTCCTCCGCCACCGGGCCGATCGCCAGGCAATCACCGGAGGATATGTAGCCGATGACGGCGTTTACGTCCTGACGCTGTACCAGGTTGCGATACTCCTCCACCTGCTTGGTGGGGCCGCCGGCCTCGTCCACCACCACGGATTCCAGTGTCAGGCCGTTGACGCCCCTGGTGTTATAGGGGGCGGGCAGGGTGCCCTCGTTGATGGCCTTGATCACGATTTCCGCGCCCTGGGCCGCGGGTACGCCGAAGGGCCCGGAGGCACCGCCGGAGAGGAAGGTGACAAAGCCCACCTTGAAGGTATCGTCCTGGGCGCTGGCGCTACCGGCCAGGCCCATCAGACCGACGGAGGCCAGGGCCACCGACAGCAGGGTTCTTTTCAGTGCTTGTGGTTGTTGGGTTGTCATGGCGTGCTCCTTGTTTGTTGTTGTGCTCGGTTAGGATGCTGCATGGATTGACAGGGTGGCGGTCAGCCACCGGTTTCACCGCGTCGCTCCCGGATCAGGGCGGCGGACGGCTTGAGGGATTCGGCATCGTAGATCCGCCAGTTGCCCAGCAGAATCCTGGCGGGCGGAAAGCGATCACTGGCCACCGGCGTGCCAATGGCCTGGGCCTGGACGATCTGGTGGGTGTCCGGGTCGATATAGGAGGTAAAGCCGTAGGGGTCCTTGGGCAGGCGGATCTCCAGGCCTTCCAGGGCATGAATCATGGCCGGGGTGTTGGTGACATCACCGGCCTTGCGGATGGCGTTGGCAACGGCCAGCACACCGGCATAGGCACCCTGGGCGGAATAGCTCGGGTAACGGCCGGACAGCTCGTGGAAGCGTTCCACGAACGACCGGTTGGCTGTCGTATCCGGCCAGTTCACATGGTGGCGGGCGGACAGGATCAGGCCCGGCGGCGGGTTGTCACCCAGGGCCACCAGGGTCTCGTAGTCACCACCGGTGTCGAAGTTGGCCACCCGCATCTGGTCGAACAGCCGTGTGGTGCGGGCCTGCTCCAGGAAGGCGGTGAAGTCGCCACCCCACAGGGCCACCACCAGCACATCCGGTGGTGATTCCAGCAGCGACTGGATATAGAGGGAGTAGTCCGGCTCGTACAGGCGGGGCCAGTAGGTGCCGGTCTGCTCGAAGCTGACGTCGTTCTGCGCCAGGGCCTGCTTCAGGTCGCGCCAGGCCACACGGCCATATTCGTAGTCCGGCCCCAGGAAGGCCAGCTTCCGCCAGCCGGTGTCGGCCTGCAGGTCCTTAAGGTAGCGGGCGCCGGCGGCGTGGGAGGTCCAGGTGTCGCTGGACACGCGGAAATAGTAATCATGGCCTTCTTCCAGGGTGGCCCGGGACGAGGCGTGGTCGGTGCCTACCATGATCACCTGCCGTTCCCGGGCCAGCCGGCTCACCGCCATGCCCACGCCGGAGCTGACCATGCCACAGAGGATATTGGCGTTGTCCTGGCTGATGAAGTCCTCGGCCATGCGCACCGCGAAGGAGGCCTTGGAGCGGGAATCATCCACGATCACCCGCAGACTGGGGGCATCCGGGGTTGCCGCCAGTTCCTCCAGTGCCAGGCGAATACCCACGATACTGTCGCGGCCATAGCTGGCGGACCGTCCGGTCATGGGGTACATGCAGGCGATGGTGGCGTCGGCTTCGCCCTCGGCGGCACCCAGTTCCACCCGACCCACCGGAGGCGGGGTGTCGGGCAGGGCATGCAGTAGCGGAACCACGCAGAGATACAGCAGGACGACGGACAGTTGCCGGAACCGGCGACCGGAACGGGTCCGTGGCTGTGTGGCATGTGGCTGGCGATGACGGCTTCGGTATTTCCGCACGTCGGTCTCCTGATCGGGTCAGGTGGTTATTGTTGTTTCGCTGGGAGACTGTAGCAAAACCGGGACCAACGCGCCGATGATCGCCTGTTACCGGCGTTTCGCAGGTGGCGACGGGTTATCGGTATCCGCAGGGGGCTCAGAATGAGCGGAATCCGCTCAACATGGCGATGAATTATGGGCGGAAATCGCTCATTCCGGGAGCGTCAGGAGAGCCCCAGTCGTTGCAGGCGGCGCTTGAAGGCGTGGCGGGACATGCCGAGCTGTTCCGCGGCCCGGCCCTTGTGGCCATCGGTCTGCTCCAGGGCTTGCTGGATCATCTCCCGCTCCGTGTCCTGGAGCTGTGCTTCCAGGGAAGTGCCCCGGGGTGACGGGGCGGCATCGGTGGCCGGCTGGAACTCGGTGGGAAGCTGGCCCGGGCGGATGCGCTGGCCCGGGTGCAGGATGGTCAGCCGTTCCACCAGGTTGCGCAGCTCGCGCACATTGCCGGGCCAGTTATAGGCGGACAGGCGTTCCAGGGTTTCCGGGGGCACGGCGATGGGGCGGCAGCCTTCCTCCCGGGCCTGGGCCTCGATGAAGACATCCAGTAGCTCCCCCAGGTCTTCCCCCCGTTCCCGCAGGGGCGGAATGGTCAGCTCGATCACGTTGAGGCGGAAGAACAGGTCCTCCCGGAAGCGGCCCGCCCGGACCTCCTCCTCCAGGGAGCGGTTGGTGGCCGCCACCACCCGCACATCCGAGGTCTGGCTGGTGGTGGCGCCCACCGGGCGGTAGTCGCCGTTCTCCAGGAAGTGCAGGAACTTGGCCTGCAGGGCCAGGGGCAGCTCGCCGATCTCGTCCAGGAACAGGGTGCCGCCGTGGGCGAGGCTCACCAGGCCGGTCCGCTTCTGGTGGGCGCCGGTGTAGGCTCCTTTTTCCGCACCGAACAGTTCGGCCTCGATCAACTGCTCCGGCAGGGCGGCGCAGTTGATCTCCACGAAGGCCCGCTCGGCCCGGGAGCTCTGCTGGTGGATGGCCCGGGCCACCACCGCCTTGCCGGTGCCGGATTCCCCCAGCAGCAGGATGCGCCCGGTACTGCTGGCCGCCACCCGCTGCACGGTGTCCCACAGCCGTTTCATGGCGGAGCTGGACCCCACCAGACCGGAGGCATTGGCGCTGCGGCTGCGATGATAGATGAGCTCGTCCTGCATCTGCCGGCGTTCGGTGATGGACCGGATCAGGTGCAGCAGTTCATCCAGGGCGAAGGGCTTGGTGAGATAGTCGGTGGCCCCGGCCTTCACCGCCTGCACCGCCGCCCGGGTATCGCCGTGGGCGGAGATCATCACCACCGGCAGCTCCGGGTGCAGGCGTACGGATTCCGCCAGCACGTCCATGCCATCCATACCCGGCAGGCGCAGGTCCAGCAGCATCAGGTCCGGGGTGTGTTCCGCCAGCAGCGTCAGGGCCTCTTCACCGGTATGGGCATTGAGGGTGCGGAAGCCGGCCTCGCTGAGGGCAAAGCCCATGGAGCGGACAAAGCTCTTCTCGTCGTCAACGATCAGGATCTGTGAGCGCATGATTGTCTGTAGGCGATTGTTCTTGTGGTGATGAATCTAGGTTATCACTGTTTGCGGCGGGAAGGGTGACCGAAACCGTCGTACCCTCGCCACGGACGCTGTGGATGTGCAGGTCGCCGCCATTGAGTTCGATAAGCTGGCGGGTAATACTCAGGCCCAGGCCGGTGCCTTCCTGGCGGGTGGTGAAGAAGGGCTCGGTGACCTGTCTCAGGGTATCCGGGTCCATGCCGCAGCCGTTGTCGGTGATGTCCACGTGGATACGGTCGCCATTGCGGAAGGCCCTCAGGTGCACCGTGCCGCCTGCATCGCAGGCCTCGATGGCATTGGCCAGCAGGTTCACCAGGCACTGGATCACCTGGTCGGGGCTGGCCACGATGGCCAGGCGGGAATCGCCGGTGGCGGACACGGTGACCTGCCGTTGTTCCGCCAGGCCGGAAGTCAGCACCGTGGCATGGCGGAAGATTCGCCGGATCTCTACCCGCTGGGGCTCGCCGGGCACGGGCCGGCCGTAGTCCAGCAGGTCCCCCACCACCCGGTTCAGGCGGTCGATTTCCGACTCCACGGACACCAGTAATTCACGCCGCTCGTCATCCGGTTCACCTTTCTCCAGCGCCTGTACCGTGAGCTTGATGGTGGCCAGGGGATTGCGGACCTCATGGGCCACGCCGGTGGCGAACTCCCCCAGCACCGCCATCTTCTCCGCCTGCACGGTACGACCGATCAGTTCCTGCAGGCGATCGGCCATGGCGTTGAAGGCATGGGCCAGCACGTCGATCTCGTCCTTGTCGTTCTTCGGTGCCTGCAGCCGGAAGTTCAGGTCACCGCTGGCCAGGGTTTCCGCCCCCTGCACCAGCCGTGTCACCCGGCGGCGCAGACTGCGGGCCAGGGCCCAGAACAGGGTTACTGTGCCCAGGGCCATGACCCCGGCCAGGGCGTAGAGGCCGAGTTGGGCGCTGCGCAACGGGCTGAGGATGTCGCCGGCGGCCACCTGGTAGTCGATGCGCCATCCCGGCAGCACCTCCGGGCCGGTCCGCAGTTGGTCGGGAATGGTCTCCAGGCGGTTGCCAGTAGGTTCCAGCAGTTCTCCCGCCGGCGTCCTCAGGTAGGGCCGCAGCACCCCGGCCAGGTTCTCGGTGCGCATGAGTTCGGTGAGGGAAGCCAGTCGCACATGCAGGGCAATGGACCCGGACACCGGCTGTTCCCCCGTGTCCCGCAGCGGCTGGCGGATCAGCAGCCAGCCGGGGCTGGCACCATCGCCGATGCGGGGGCCGATCACCTCGCTGTTGGCCATCATCACCAGCGGCAGACCCCGGATACCCCAGCCGCGGCGGCCCCAGTATGGCTGTCCGGAGGCCGCCTGGCCCGGCACCACTTCGGTCAGTTCGTTGTCGTCGTTGAAGAACAGGATGCCGTAGAGGTCCGGGGAATCCGCCTCCACCCGCACCAGTTCCCGTACCCCTTCCGGCACCGCATCGGTGTAGTTCAGGTACAGGGGCATGGAGGGGTGGGTGGACAGGGTTTCCAGTTGATAGATGCGATTCTCGATAAAGTTGGTCAGCCGGTTGGCGGTGCCGGCGACCTGAGCCTCCAGGCGTTCCCCCGCCAGGCGCTCGGTGACGGAATCCGCCACGGTGGCGTAGAGGCTGCTGAGCACGGCCACGGCACCGACGATCAGGGTCAACGACAGCAGTGAGTATCGTCCTACTAGGCTGAAGCGGGGTTTAAGGGGAGGGTTCATGGAATGGTCTCGTCGTTATTTTTATTGAAATACGATAAAATTTTCCTACATTCTGAGAATTCTAAGGAAGCATCCATGGCCAACCCAGGAGATACCCCGGCGTCATCCCGTAAATCCCCCGGTGGCAGTACCACACTCACCAAGGCCTGCACCCTGCTGCGGGCTGTTGCCACCGTCTTCCCCACCGGTGGCAGCCTGTCCCATATCGCCCGTGAAGTGGGCATGAATACCGCCACTGCACACCGTCTGCTGACCGGGTTGGCCAGCGAGGGGCTGCTCACCTTTGATCCCTATGCCAAGACCTACCATGTGGGTTTCGACCTGCTGCGCATGGCGGAATCGGCCCAGGAGGTGGCGCCGGATCTCCAGTTGCGGCACGCCCTGCAGCCGGTGCTGGGGCGTATCGCTGTCCGTACTGAAGATTACACCTACCTGAGTATCCGTGCGAACCGTGACGCCGTCTGTATCGACGTTGCCGAGGGGACTTACCCGGTGACCGCCAACACCCTGGTGGCCGGCGCCCGCCGTCCGCTGGGTATTGGCGCTGCCGCCATGGCCCTGCTGGCGGCGCTGCCGGAGCCGGAGGCCCGGCGCATGGTGGACCTGAATGCGCCCCGCTATCCCCGCTATTCCGGTATCACCCGCGACGAGGTGGAACAGTGGCTGGAGCAGGCCCGGGAACATGGCTATTCCGTGAACGAGGGTCGCATCGTACCGGAAGTTTCTGCGGTGGGAATCGCCTTCCGGGTGCCCGGTTCCAGTGAGCATGCCGCCATCAGCGTGGCCTCGGTGGCGTCGCGGATGAACGAGGAGCGGCGCCGGAAGGTGCTGGAGATTGTCCGGGATGAGGTCGGGCGCTGGTCCCTGGAGCAGGCCTGATAGGGGGCATTTTATCAATATACGAGAAAAGCTTTCAGCATAATGAAAAAAATTTGACGAAGAATTCGCCTCGGGCTACTTTGTTCGCCGGATCTGAAATGTGAACTATGTTTGAAATCTAACCAAACAATAAGAAGCGATTGGAGATTCCCATGCCCTACGCCAGCAATATCCTGACCAGAACCCTGTCTGCCACTGCCATTAGCACGGCCCTGCTGTTTGCCGGGTCCGCGACCGCCCAGGAACTGCCCGATACCATGACCTGGTCGTCCTACGATGTCGGTTCGGCCGGTTACGCCGAGGCCTCGGCCATCGCCGACGCCTTCGGCAAGCAATACGGTACCCGCATCCGTATCCAGCCGTCCGGTTCAGCCATCGGTCGTCTGCAGCCGCTGCTCAGTGGCCGTGCCGATTACGCCTTCCTGGCCACCGAAACCTTCTTCGCGGCGGAAGGCATCCACGACTTCTCCACCCGTCGCTGGGGGCCGCAGGACCTGCGTGCCGTAGCCGGTCGCCCGTCCTCGTTCGGTATCTTCACGGCGGCGGACGCCAACATCAAAACCCTGGAAGACCTGAAGGGATCCCGTTTCGCCTACGTGGCCGGCAACCCGTCCATCAACGTGAAGTGTGATGCCTTCCTGGCGTTTGTCGGGCTGACCCGCGATGACGTTGACGCCATCATGTTTCCCACCTACGCCAATACCATGAGTTCCCTGGCCCGGGGCGAGGCGGATGCCTCCTGTACCACCACCACCCCAAGCCACGTCTATGAACTGGCGGAATCCCCACGCGGCATCCGCTGGCTCGATGTGCCCCAGGACGACGCGGAAGGCTGGGAGCGCCTGCGGGAAGTGGCGCCCTTCTTCCAGCCCTACACCGAAACCCAGGGGGCGGGCATCAGCGAGGAAAATCCGGTGGACATCTTCGCCTATCGCTATCCGGTGCTGACGGTGCGCGCGGATATGGATGAAGACGCGGTCTATAACTACATCAAGGCCCTGGACGAGACCTACGGCATGTACAAGGATGCCACCGCCGTTATGGATCGCTGGGACCTGGAAGAGGCGGGTACGCCGGCCATCGATGTGCCGTTCCATCCCGGTGCGATCCGTTACCTGGAGGAGAAGGGCATCTGGACCGAAGAGCATCAGGCCTGGAACGACCAGCGTCTTGCCCGCCTGAATGCCCTGCGTGAGGCCTGGAAGGAAGCCACGGCTGAAGGCGAAGGCAAGAGTGACGAGGAATTCGCGGAGATCTGGGAAGCCCACCGCACCCAGGCCCTGGAATCCCTCTGATATCCAAGACCCCCGTGATGACAGGCGCCTGACCGGGCGTCTGTCGATCTTTTCGGAGTAACCACGTCATGAGTGCTTCCTCGTCCGCCGATCAGGCGGCACCCGCCGCTGAACCGACATCCGGTCGTCTGCGGGGTGTCGGCTACTGGGCGATTATCCTGCTCGGTACCCTGGGCCTGCTGATGGCCATCAACCAGACTTTCAACCTGAAGTTGCTGGGCTTTGAGCCTCTGGGTAATGCCTATCTCTACTACCTGATCGGTATCTTCCTGGCGGCGGCCTACATTGCCTTTCCGGCCTGGAAAGGGGCGTCGGGCAAGGTTTCCTGGTACGACTGGCCACTGGCGGCGACGGCGCTGGTATGCGCCGGTTACCTGGGCTACCACGGCCTGACCATGATCAATATGGGCTGGGAGTACCAGGCGCCCACCGAGGCCACCGTACTGTCCGGCATCCTGCTGGTGCTGATCCTCGAGGGTGTGCGCCGCTGTGGTGGCTGGCCGTTGCTGTTCGTGGCACTGTTCTTCGGCACCTATCCGCTGTACGCGGATTCCATGCCCGGTTTCCTGTGGGGCAACCAGTACACCCTGCCGGAGATTATCCGTGCCCATGTCATCGGTGTGGAAAGCGTCATCGGCATTCCCATGCAGGTGGTGGCGCAACTGGTCATCGGTTTCGTGGTGTTCGGCGCGGCGCTCACTGCCACCGGTGGTGGCGAGTTCTTCATGCAGTTCGCCACCTCCCTGATGGGCAGGAGCCGGGGCGGTCCGGCCAAGGTATCGGTGCTGTCCAGCGGTATCATGGGCAGTCTTTCCGGCAGTGTGATCTCCAATATCCTGACCACCGGCCCCATTACCATTCCCACCATGAAGAAGACCGGCTACCCGGCCCATTACGCCGGTGCGGTGGAAGCCTGTGCGTCTACCGGCGGCACGTTGATGCCACCGGTCATGGGGGCGGTGGCCTTCATCATGGCGTCCTTCCTGGGCGTGCCCTACGCGGAGATCATGATCGCCGCGTTCCTGCCGGCGCTGCTGTTCTACCTGGCGCTGATTTTCCAGGTGGACATCTATGCCGCGCGCCGGGGCCTGAAAGGCCTGCCGGAATCGGAGATCCCGAACCTGTGGGAGACCCTCAAGGACGGCTGGCCCTATCTGCTGGCGCTGTTCATGCTGATCTACATGTTGCTGGTGATGCGCCTGGAAGCTTACGCGCCCTACTACGCCACGGTGGTCCTGCTGGGCATCTCGATGTTCAAGCGCAACCATCGCCTGAACCTTAAGCGGGCCCTGGCTTTCATGCAGGACCTGACCACCAGCGTCGCCAACCTGGTGGCCATCCTGGCGGGTATTGGCCTGGTGGTGGGGGGGCTGTCCTATACCGGTGTGGCCGGTGCCTTCTCCCGTGAGCTGCTGCTCTACGCCGACGGCAGCATTCCGCTGATGCTGGCGGCTGGGGCGATCACCAGCTTTGTGCTGGGTATGGGCATGACTGTGAGCGCCTGCTACATCTTCCTGTCGATCCTGCTGGCGCCGGCGCTGGTGAATGCGGGCCTTAACCCGCTGGCCAGTCACCTGTTCATCCTCTACTGGGGCATGCTTTCGTACATCACGCCGCCCGTGTCCCTGGCTGCCATCACCGCTGCTGGTGTAGCCGGCGCCAAGGCCGGGCGAACCGGTGTCTACGCCATGCGCCTGGGGGGCATCCTGTTCATCCTGCCGTTCCTGTTCGTGATCAACCCCTCACTGATCCTGCAGGGGGATATCCTCAAGATCCTGTCGTCGGCCTTTACCGCCATTACCGCGATCTGGCTGTTGTCCTCCGCCATGGAGGGCTACCTGTACCGCATCGGCGTGCTGGCCTGGCCGGCGCGGATCCTGGTGCTGGTGGCCGGCGGTGTGCTGATCTATCCCGAACTGGTGACGGACCTGATCGGCTTTGGCCTGGTGGCCGCCATCTACCTGAGCAGCCGGTTCCTGAACTTTCCGGCGGTAACCGTCGGTGGCGCCCGTTAAACCCGTTTCAACGCAGTTGGTGAATGCATCGTGATCAACAAAGTCTGTAATTCCATGGCGGAGGCTGTCTCCGTGATCAAGGATGGCGATGTCGTGATGATCGGCGGCTTCGGCAGTTCCGGTATTCCGCTGGAGCTGATCGAGGCCCTGCGTCGTCATGCGCCGAAGGATCTGACCATTATTTCCAACAATGCCGGTGTGGCGGAGGAGGGCATTGCCTCCCTGTTGCGGGACAACCTGGTGCGCAAGGTAGTGTGTTCCTTCCCCCGCTCGAAGGGCTCCGTGTGGCTGCAGAAGCGCTACAAGGAAGGCTCCATCGATTTCGAACTGGTGCCCCAGGGCACCCTGGGCGAGCGGATCCGCGCTGCCGGCGCCGGCCTGGCGGCGTTCTATACCCCCACGGCCTACGGCACGCTGCTGGCCGAGGGCAAGGAGACCCGCGAGTTCGACGGCAAGGGCTATGTGCTGGAAACCGCCCTGCACGCTGACGTGGCGCTGATCCGTGGCGAGAAGGGCGATGCCTGGGGCAACCTGACCTACAACACCGCCGGCCGTAATTTCAATCCGTCCATGGCCATGGCGGCGAAGACTACCATCGCCGAGGTGAAGCAGATCGTCCCGGTGGGCGACCTGGACCCGGAAGCCGTGGTGACACCGGGTATTTTCGTGGATTCCGTGGTACTGCAGGAGGGGCTGCTCGATGCAATCGCTTAGTAAAGAGGATATGGCCCGTCGTGTCGCCCGGGATATTCCCGATGGCGCCTACGTGAACCTGGGCATCGGTATGCCGACGCAGGTAGCAAACTATGTATCTGACGACCGGCATGTGATATACCATAGCGAGAACGGCATCCTCGGCGTGGGGCCGGCACCGGCGCCCGGTGAAGAGAACCCGGACCTGATCAATGCCGGCAAGCAGTTCGTGACCCTGCTGCCCGGAGGCTGCTACTTCGACAACGCGGATTCCTTCGCCATGATGCGGGGCGGCCATCTCGACATCGCGGTGCTTGGGGCCTTCCAGGTATCGGCTACCGGCGACCTGGCAAGCTGGGCCACCAATGACCTCAGTGAGCCGCCCGCCGTGGGTGGTGCCATGGACCTGGCGGTGGGCGCCCGTAAGCTCTACGTGCTGATGAAGCATTGCACCCGTGACGGCGAACCCAAGATCCTGCCGGCGTGTGAGTACCCGCTCACCGGCAAGGGCGTGGTGGACCGGATCTATACCGACCTGGTGGTGCTCGATGTCACCGACGAGGGCCTGCGGGTAGTGGAGCTTGTGGGCGACAACACCCTGGAAGAGGTCCAGGCGGTGACTGGCGCACGGCTGCTGCCCCCGGAATCCTGACCGTACCAACATCGTGAGCCGGGCTGTCGCCGCTGTGGGCGAGCGGTTGCCCCGGCCTCCAAAGAGCCTTCGATGACACAGACACCTTCCACCGGCCCGCTGGCCCTGACGCGGTCGGCGCTGGCGTACCTGGCGTTGCTATGTGGTGTGCTTTCCCTGGTTCCCGGCATGGCCGTGGTGGGCGCTTCCGCCATTGTCCTCGCCATCCTGCTCGGGTGGCGGGACCTGCGCCTGGTGGCCAGGATTATCTTCGGCCTGCTGGTGGCCATGTCGCTGCTGGCGCTGGTGGATGAGCCTTCCGCCCTGATGGACGGAGCCGTGAACATGACCCGGCTGACGGCGCTGATCCTCACGGTCATGTTGCTGTCCTCCCTGCTGGGCCGCTCCAGCGACCTGGAGCGGATTTCCGCCACCCTGTTCGCGGGCCGTCCGGCCGTGCGCTACCTCAGTGTTACCTTTGGCACCACGGTTCTGTCGGTCCCCCTGAACTTCGGTTCGGTGGGGGTGGTCTCGTCGATGATCGCCGGGCAGGTGCGCCGGCACGGGGATTCCGCCATGGCCCGCAATGCTTCCCGTGGCACCCTGCGGGGCTTTGGCGCCTCACCCACCTGTTCCCCGCTGTCGATTTCGGTGGTCATGACAGTAACCTTCCTGCCGGGACTGCACAGTTGGCAACTGATTGCCTTCAGCCTGCCGCTGGCCGTGGTGTACCTGCTCAGCGGCCTGTTGTTCACGGAACGGGAAACCGAGGCACTGGCCCAGGGCGATGCGGTTGATACCGGCCTGCGCAAGTATCTGCCGTGGCTCCGGTTCATGGCCATCATCGGGGCCATCTGTGTGGGCGCATTCGTACTCAGTGGCCCTGGCGGGCTCAGCTACTCCAAGGCGGTGACCCTCAGTTGCCTGGGTGCCGTGGCCGTCCTGTTCGTACACGGGCTGGTCAGCTCACCCCGGGACAAAGGTAATCCACTGCCCTCCATGGCCCCGGTCAGCAATGAACTGGTGATCGTCGGTGGTTCCGCCTTCCTCGGTGCGCTGATCAGCAGCTTTGCCCTGAAATGGCTGGGGGCTGGCTTCAGCCTGCCTGGGTGGGGCTATCCGGTGGTGGCCGCGCTGGTGCCATGGGTGTTCTTCGCCGGTGGCATGATAGGGCTCAATCCCATTGTTATCGGTACCCTGACGGGCGGGGTGCTGGGGCCGATCTGGCCGCCTGAAGCGGTGCTGGGGCTGGGTATCGGTATAGTATCCGGGTGGGGCATTACCACCGGCGGTACACCCTATTCCGCCAACTCGCTGCTGATGGAACGGATTACCGGCTATTCCGCCAGGGTGGCGGCGTATCGCTGGAACCTGGTGCATTCGGTGGTCAGCCTGTTGGCTGGGGGAATGCTGGCGGCAGCGCTGACCTGGTATCTCGCCAGTTAATGGAAGGGGAGGGGTAAGGGCAGGCCCTGCTACGGCTGAGCAGGACCTGCCAGGAGTCTGCGCGGTGGTAAGTCGCAGACTCCTGACGCTTACTCTGCCGCTGCGCGGGCTTCTTCCAGCCAGCCGTCGAAGGTGTCGCGATTGGCTTCGATCCACAGGTCGGTGTGACGTGCGATGTCTTCCTCGCTGTCTTCACCGTCACGCATCGCCAGGTTCTGGGCGCTGATATCGTTGGCCGACAGCTCCATGATGGAGAACAGCTTCGCTGCGGCCGGGTTGTTGTCGGCAAACTCCTGGTTGGCAATGATGCGCTGGTCGTTGGGCATGAAACCGTAGTTGGTACCATCGTCCAGCGCCGTATCCACGCCTTTCCGGTCACCCGGCAGGGAAGAGAACGGCACTTCCAGCCACACCACGTCTTCGCCGGGTACCATCACACCGCTGACCCAGTACGGGGTCCAGGTGTAGTAGAACACCGGGTCGCCCTGTTCAAAGCGGGCAATGGTGTCGGCGATGATGGCGGAGTAGGAGCCCTGGTTGTGGGTGATGCTGTCCCGTAGCTCGTAGGCGTCCAGGTGATGCTCGATCACTTCCTCGCAGCCCCAGCCCGGGGTGCAGCCGGTGAGGTCGGCCTTGCCGTCATCGTTGGTGTCGAACAGGGCCGCGATTTCCGGGTCCTTGAACTGTTCGATGTTGGTGATGTCGTGCTCTTCGGCGGTTTCCTTGTCAATCAGGTAACCCTGCAGGGCGCCGGAGGAATAGACACCCTCACGGTAGATTTTCTCCTCACCGCCGGCACGGTTGAAGAAGTTGGTGTGCAGTGGGTCCCAGTGGTCCGCCATGAAGGTGCCGTCACCGTTGGCGATGGCCACGTGACCGGCTGCGTACTCGATTTCCTTGATGTCCTTCACCTCATAGCCCAGTTCTTCCAGGGCACGGGACACCAGCAGGGTCTGGAAGGTTTCTTCGGCGATGGAGCTCTTCAGGGGTTGTACCTCAACACCCTCGCCGGGCATTTCCTGGGCGTGCAGTGCAAAGCTCGCGGTCAGGGTGGTGGCAGCGATAGCCGTTGCCAGTCGTTTTGTCAGGGAGGTTTTCATTGTGACTCTCTCCTTTTGGGGATGATTTTCCGGATAAGTGCGGCGGGCCCGTGGTCATACCAGCGCCGGGTTCCGCGACTGCGTGAATCCTGGCCCAGTGACTGGGTAAGCCGGTCAAGGATAATGGCCAGCAGGACAATACCCAGCCCGCCGATGGTGGCCAGACCCATGTCCAGGCGTCCGATGCCCCGCAGGACCATCTGACCCAGACCGCCCACGGCGATCATGGAGGCGATGACCACCATGGACAGGGCCAGCATCAGGGTCTGGTTGACCCCGGCCATGATGGTCGGCATGGCCAGGGGGAGTTGTACCTTGAACAGTAACTGGCGGGGGCTGGCGCCGAAGGAGCGCGAGGCCTCCACCAGGTCGGAGGGAACCTGCCGTATGCCCAGGTTAGTCAGGCGTATCAGTGGTGGCAGGGCAAAGATGATGGTGACCACCACACCCGGCACGTTACCGATACCGAACAGCATCACAATGGGTACCAGGTAGACAAAGGCCGGGGTGGTCTGCATGGCGTCCAGCACCGGACGCATGGTGGAGGCCACACGGTCGTTGCGGGCCAGCCAGACCCCCGTGGGCAGGCCGATCAGTACGCAGAAGAAGACCGACGTCAGCACCAGGGCCAGGGTGACCATGGCTTCCTGCCAGGCGCCAATGGCGCCCACGACCATCAGTGAGATCACTGTACCGATGGCCAGCTTGCGGCTGGCCACCTGCCAGGCAACCAGTCCGAATATCACGATGATCAGGATCGACGGGATCGCCAGCAGGGCGGATTCCATGCCGGTCAGTACCGCGTCCACCGGCCAGCGGATGGCCTGGAACATGGGGCGAAAATTGCCGACCAGCCAGTCCAGACCGTTCTCCACCCAGTCACCCAGGGGGAACCAGGCATCAGCGAACGGGTGCAATATATCAAAGCTCTCCTCGGGCAGCGGTTCACCGCTCTGCAGCCAGCTACTGCCGCCGCCTTCGGCCGAGTCGGAGGAACCGCCGCCCCACGGGTTGCTGCCGGAGCCTTCCTGCGTGCCGGCATTGCCCGAATCACTGGAGTTGCTCCAGGGATTGGAGCTTTCGCTGGTGCCGGCGTCGCTCTCCTCGGCGTTGGAGCCGTTGTCGGCCCACGGGTTGGAAGCATCCGTCATGCGGCCTCCTGGTCTTTGTCGATTGCGTTGAGGAGGATTGCACGGGAGATCACACCGAGATAATGGCCGTCGTCATCCACCACGGGCAAATAGAAGCCCGATGCGGCCACCTGGCCGATCAGTTCACTGAGCGGCGTGTTGCCGTTCAGGGGCGTCGCATCGATAAAGGCATCACTGATACCACCGCCCTGTTTCTCGGTCTCGATCAGGGATTCCATGGACACCACGCCCCGGAAGTGCTGATCGGAGGTGACCACATAGCCATGGTCCTGGTCGTTGCCACGCAGGCGCTCCAGGGCGGATGCCACGCCGGCGCCTTCCCGCTCGATCACGGTCACCGTCTTCTTGCGGGCGATATCGCCGGCGGTGAGGATGGTGGTGACATCCACATTGCGGAAGAAGGACTTCACATAGTCATTGGCCGGGTTCTTGAGGATCTCATCCGGGGCACCCACCTGGACCACCTTACCCCCTTCCATGATGGCAATGCGATCACCGATGCGCATGGCCTCGTCCAGGTCGTGGGAGATGAACACCACGGTGCGCTTGGCTTCCGCCTGCAGCTTGAGCAGTTCATCCTGCATCTCGGTGCGGATCAGCGGATCCAGGGCAGAGAAGGCTTCGTCCATCAGCATCACTTCCGGGTCATTGGCCAGGGCGCGGGCCAGACCAACCCGCTGCTGCATGCCGCCGGACAGTTCATCCGGATAGCTGTTGGCCACATGCTCCAGACCGACCTGGGCCAGGGCGGCACGGGCACGCTGTTCACGGTCGGCTTCTTCCAGGCCGGCGAGCTCCAGCCCGAAGGCCGCGTTCTGCATGACCGTCATGTGGGGCATCAGGGCAAAGGACTGGAATACCATACTGATCTGTTTACGCCGTACCTCCCGCAAGTCCTCGTCGGACATACGGGCGATATCCTTGCCGTTGAACAGGATCTGGCCGGAGGTGGGTTCGATCAGGCGGTTGAGCAGGCGCACCATGGTGGACTTGCCGGAGCCGGACAGGCCCATGATCACGAAGATCTCGCCCTCATGGATGTCGAACGAGGCATCGTGTACCCCGATGGTCTGGCCGGTTTTCTCGAATATTTCGTCCTTGCCACAGCCTTTCTCGAGGAAGCGAAAGGCATCTTCCGGGTAGTCCCCGAATATCTTGAATACGTTCTTGATCGACAGTTTTGGCGTCATGCATGGATCTCAATGGCTTTGAAGCGCTTTTTCAGGCTCCCTATTTCAGGTATATATGTCAAACCCGTAATATTCCAGCGGCCATGGTAATCACTTATGGCTATTTCGCAGGTGCTCTGTTATCTTGCCTGCATCCTGCCTCTAAGGATCCGCAGTTTTCGGCCATCAGGGCCATCATGCGAATACTTCATACGACCCGCCAGAGGACGTCCTCCCGATACCGGTGAGCGACTGTAGTCGTCATTATTTCCATGCACGGCATGGACTCTGCCCGCTTTCGCTGATGTTTTTCCGGCGTTCGTGGAGGCAGACCAATCAAGAGTTATTATCTATGAGTTTTTCCTCCCTCGGCCTTTCCGAGCAACTGGTGCGTGCCACTTCCGACCAGGGTTATGAAACCCCGTCCCCCATCCAGGCCCAGGCCATTCCTGCGGTCCTGTCCGGCAGGGACGTCATGGCGGCGGCACAGACCGGTACCGGCAAGACCGCCGGTTTCACCTTGCCCCTGCTGCAGCGCCTTAGCGCTGGCAAACGCACCGGCAAGGGCCCCCGCGCCCTGATCCTGGCGCCCACCCGGGAGCTGGCGGCGCAGGTTCATGACAGTGTCAATCTCTACAGCAAGTACGTGCCCACCAAGGCAGCGGTTGTGTTTGGTGGTGTAAAGATCAATCCCCAGATGCAGAAACTCGCCAGGGGTCTGGACGTTCTGGTGGCAACGCCGGGCCGGCTGCTGGACCTGTACCAGCAGGGTGCGGTGAAGTTCAACGAAATCGAGATTCTGGTGCTGGACGAAGCCGACCGCATGCTGGACATGGGCTTTATCCGCGACATCCGCAAGATCCTGGCGCTGCTGCCGGAGAAGCGTCAGAACCTGCTGTTCTCCGCCACCTTCTCCAATGAGATCCGCAAGCTGACCCAGGGCCTGCTGGACAACCCGGTACTGGTGGAAGTGGCCGCGCGCAACAAGACTGCTGAGCGGGTGGAACAGACCGTCTACCCGGTGGACCAGAGCCGCAAGACCGCCCTGCTGAGCAAGCTGGTGCGGGACAACGACTGGGACCAGGTGCTGGTATTCACCCGCACCAAGCACGGTGCCAATCGCCTGACCAAGAAGCTGGAAGGTGACGGCATTACCGCCGCTGCCATCCATGGCAACAAGTCGCAGGGTGCCCGCACCCGGGCGCTGGCCGAGTTCAAGCAGGGTGATATCCGGGTGCTGGTGGCTACCGACATCGCCGCCCGTGGCCTGGACATCAAGCAACTGCCCCAGGTGGTGAATTTCGAACTGCCGCAGGTGGCGGAAGACTACGTGCACCGTATCGGTCGTACCGGTCGTGCCGGTGAAAGCGGCCATGCCCTCTCGCTGGTCAGTGCTGATGAAGGCAAGTTGCTGGTGGGTATCGAGAAGCTGATCAAGAAGCAGCTGCCCCGGCAGGAAGTGGAAGGCTTCGAGCCAACCAACAACCTGCCGCTGAAGCCGAAGGCCAAGGCTGATCCGAGCCGTGCCAGGGGCCGCAATGGCAGCGGTGGTAATGGTGGTGGCGCTCGCAACGGCGGCGGTCGTCCTGGTGGCCGGAATCAGGCCAGCCCCGGCGGCGGTCGCGGACGTGGGCGCGGGCAGGGTCGTTCAGGGCAGCGCCAGTCTGCCTGATGTGATCCGTCGGACACAGCAGCAGTAAAAGAACCGCTTCCGGGTTTCCCGGTGGCGGTTTTTTGTTGTGGGCCGGACAAAAAGCGGGGCCCGAGAGGGCCCCGCAAGGGAGGGTGCGCCCCCACACCGCCCGTCCGGGGTGCCGGGGCGCGGCCAGATCAGAAGTTGTAGGTGAAGCCCACCATGTAGACCATGGGGTCGATTTCCACATCCACCCTGGCAGTGCCCAGTTTGTTGCCGGCGGCATCGTAGGCATTGATGTCCGCGGTGGTGTCGATGTCGGCCCACCAGACGCCAGCGTTGATGCCGAAGCGATCGTCCAGGCGGATATCCACGCCGATTTCAGCGGCGACACCGAAGCTGTCATCCAGATCCATATCCGTCGAGTTGACCACACCACCACCCAGGTAGTTATCCACGGCCCCGGTCAGTGTGTCGCTGGTCTTTTCCTCGAAAAAGGTCGTGTAGTTCACACCCACGCCAAGGTAGGGCTGGACCATGGAGTTGTTGTGCAGTGGGTAATACTGCAAGGTGAGCGTGGGAGGCAAGTGTTTGGTGCTGCCCAGGTCGGCAGCCCTGGGGAGGCTGCCCGCGCCGTAGAGGTCATGCTGGAAAGGGGTGGCAGCCAGCAGGCTGAGCCCGAAGTGATTCGTTATCATCCAGGTGCCGGACAGGCCCAGTTGGGTATCGGAATCGACGCCGACTTCCCAGCCTTCATTAGCCAGGCTGGTGCCGGCGAGGCCGACATGGCCGCTGGACTCGTTCGGGTCCACGGTCACCGCACCGGCCCGGATGATGATATCACCCGCCTGGTAGGCCTGGGCGGAGGTCGCCGCCATGACACCGATTGCCAGTACACCCAGTTTGAATTTCAAGGACATAGATCAGAACTCCTAACCACACGTTGTTGATGGCTCAAGGCTACAACGGTAGTGGCCTGGGGAATTGATCCATGACAAGGGTGCTTAGCCAGCGGCGACGGGGTGACCGCAGGATTGATTCAGCTCAAAAGGTTCAATACCGACCGATCAGGGGCTGACGGCCAGTCAGGCCCGTTGCTCGTCGGTCGTGGCTTCGTCGTCAGACTCTTCCGGCACGAACACATCCCGCACGGATAGGGCATTGCCCTCGGCATCCTGGACTTCCAGTTGACGGATGGGGCGCCCGGTGCGACGGTCCCGCAGATCCAGGGGGGGCTGGTCGGGGCAGGGGTTGTAGCGGTCGCCCCACTGGCGCAGGGCAATGACCACCGGGAACAGGTCACGGCCCTTGTCGGTCAGGCGATACTCATGACGGGGACCATGTTCACCCACATCCACCTTGCGCAGCACGTCGTTTTCCACCAGGCGACACAGGCGGTCCCCCAGGATATTGCGGGCGATGCCCAGCTCCTGCTGGAAGTCGACAAAGCGACGGGTGCCGTACATGGCCTGGAGCACGATCAGCAACGACCACCAGTCCCCGACTTCGTTCAGGGCCCGGGCAACGGAACAGCTTGAATCATCGAAACGTTTTCTGGCCATGGTCAAAGTGTACCCAACGTGGGCCTCCGAAGGAAACGCGAATGCCGGAACCGGGACACTGGTGGTGGTTTCCGGGCCATCCCCCTCTCCCCCCCCCCAAAATAGAGCAAATGCTCATTCTTCCCTTGCATCCCCAAAAGCGATCCAATAAAGTTTCGTAACGAAACCAGATTAAGGCAAGCGAAGTGTTACCCCCAACCCTGCGGCACGGCCTGTCGCGGCGCTCGCCGAACCCATCATTACGCAGGAGAGCCCCGGATGACCATGAACCTTGGCCCCATCTTTGAACCCTTTGAACTGAAATCCCTCAAGCTCGCCAACCGTGTTGCCATGGCGCCGATGACCCGCAACTTCTCGCCGGGCAATGTGCCCAACGAGGACGTGGTGGCCTACTACAAGCGCCGGGCGGAAGGCGGTGTCGGTCTGCTGATTACCGAGGGCACCACGGTGAACCACCCGGCGGCCAACGGCTACGAGAACGTGCCCTTCTTCCACGGTGAGGAGGCGCTGGCGGGCTGGAAGAAGGTAGTGGATGCGGTGCATGAGGCGGGTGGAAAGATCTTCCCGCAGCTCTGGCACGTGGGTGCGGTTCGCAAGGAAGGCATGGAGCCGGACCCGAGTGTACCGGGTTATGCCCCGTCCGGCATGAACAGGCCGGGCAAGGTAGTCTGTCATGTGATGACAAAGCAGGACATCCAGGACGTGGTCAAGTCCTTCGCCGATGCTGCTGCGGACGCCAAGGCCATCGGCTTTGACGGGGTTGAGGTACACGGTGCCCACGGCTACCTGATCGACCAGTTCTTCTGGGAAGGCACCAACCAGCGGGACGACGAGTACGGCGGCAGCATGGCCAACCGCCAGCGCTTCGCCATCGAGATCATCCAGGCCATCCGCGAGCGGGTGGGGCCGGACTTCCCCATTATGCTGCGTTTCTCCCAGTGGAAGATGCAGGACTACGACGCCAAACTCTGCCAGACCCCGGAAGAGCTGGACGCCTTCCTCAAGCCCCTGGCGGACGCCGGGGTGGACATCTTCCACGCCTCCACCCGCCGTTTCTGGGAGCCGGAGTTTGAGGGTTCCAGTCTGAACCTGGCGGGCTGGGTGAAGAAGCTGACAGGCATGCCCACCATGTCCGTGGGCAGTGTCGGCCTGACCGAGGACTTCATCAGCGGCACCTTCGCCAGCAAGCAGGAAGCCGTTGACCAGTCCGGCATCGATGAGCTGGTGGAGCGCATGAACAACGACGAGTTCGACTTCATCGCCGTGGGTCGCGCCCTGCTGCAGGATCCGGAATGGCTGGTGAAGGTGAAGGAGGGTCGCACCGGCGAATTCCAGCCCTTCGCCAAGGCCTCTCTCAAAGAACTCTATTGATCCCTTGGGGGTGATCTGAAAAGGCCGGCTGTCAGACGACGGCCGGCCTTTTGCTTTCTATCACCGGTCAGCCTTCCCTGACGCCTTTTTCGATGCGCTCGCCGATGGTCTGGTCGATGTTCTTCCAGTACTCGAACACCCGGGACAGCACCGGTTCCTTCACGCCCCCTTTTACGTGGCCAACCACATTGTTGACCAGCCGGTCACGGGCGGCATCGTCCATGACCTTGTTGATCAGGTCATTGGCCTGTCCATAATCGTCGTCATCCTTGCGCAGCGTGTAAGCGGCACGAACCATGTCGCCGCTGGTCTCCCAGGTGGAATCGGTGGGGTAGCGTTCGCCATCGGCACTGGGGCCACCCTTGGAATTGGGGGCATAGACCGGGTCGGACACGTTCTGCACCCGCATGGCGCCGTCCTTGCTGTAGCTGTGGACCGGTGCCTTGGGTGAATTGACGGGTATCTGCTTGTAGTTCACCCCCAGCCGCGCACGGTGGGCGTCGGCGTAAGCGAACACCCGGCCGATCAGCATCTTATCGGGACTGATACCGATGCCCGGCACCAGGTTGTTGGGTTCGAAGGCGGCCTGTTCGATCTCGGTGTGGAAATCGGTGGGATTCCGGTTCAGGGTCAACTTGCCCACCTTGATCAGCGGATAGTCGCCGTGGGGCCACACCTTGGTCAGGTCAAAGGGGTTCAGCCGGTAGGTTTCCGCTTCCTTGAACGGCATGATCTGCATGTAAAGCGTCCAGCTTGGGTAGTCCCCCTTCCCGATTGCGTCGAACAGATCCCGGCGGTGGTAGTCCACATCCGTGCCGGCGATCTGGTCCGACTCCTCCTGGGTCAGGTAGTCGATGCCCTGGTCGGTCTTGAAGTGGTACTTCACCCAGAACTTCTCTCCCTGCGCGTTCACCCACAGGTAGGTGTGGCTGGAGTAGCCATTCATATGGCGCCAGGACTTGGGAATACCCCGGTCCCCCATCAGCCAGGTGACCTGGTGGGCGGACTCCGGCGACAGGGTCCAGAAGTCCCACTGCATGTCATGGTCCCGCAGGTCGTTGTCGGCCCGGCGTTTCTGGGAACGGATAAAGTGCTGGAACTTCATAGGGTCGCGGACAAAGAACACCGGGGTATTGTTGCCCACCATGTCGTAGTTGCCCTCGCTGGTATAGAACTTCAGGGCAAACCCCCGTGGGTCGCGCCAGGTATCCGGGCTGCCCCGTTCCCCGGCCACGGTGGAGAAACGGATCACCACGTCCGTCTTCGTGCCCTTCTGGAACACGGCAGCCTTGGTGTAGGGGCTCATGTCCTCGGTGGTTTCAAAGTGCCCGAAGGCGCCGCCGCCCTTGGCATGGGGCTGGCGTTCCGGGATGCGTTCCCGGTTGAACTGGGCCATCTGTTCAATCAGGTAGTGGTCGTGCAGCAGCAGGGGGCCGTCGGGCCCGACTGACAGGGAGTGTTCGTCACTGGCGACGGGAATACCGGCGTCCGTTGTGGTCGGCTTGTCGTTAGCCATGGTCTGGTCTCCTCATTTGAAGAGGGCGTTCAATCAGGATTACCGGGGGCGCCCTGCGTTTGTTCCGGGAGGCTGGAATGGAGGCGCGGTACACGGGCATGCTCCAGTGCCTGTCCCAAGCTATAGGAGATCGTCGGGTATCTGGCCAGGGCCGTGCCGGGGAATTCCCTCTTGGTGGAGAGATGGTAATTTCGCTTCCTGATCTATAGCCGGGGTAGTCCCCGTGGATGTCTCTGTAAGGGGGTGTAAAACCTGTGTAAACACGATAGACAGGCCTATCGCGGAAAAGGGGCATTACCGATAATCCACCTCCAGTGATCGACCGGGTTGATGATCCGGGGTGGACGTAACACGCAATGAGGTTTACATGGTGTCCCAGGGAAAAAGGTCTGCCGTCAGGCGAATGGGTTGGATTCTGGTACCGGTGGTTATACTGGCGGCTCTGTCGGTGGGCTGGTGGACACAAAGCCAGGGCGACACCCGACCCGACCTGCTGACCACCACGGTGCAGCGGGACGATCTTGAGGACCTGGTGACCGCTACCGGCTCCTTGCAGCCACGGGACTACGTGGATGTGGGCGCCCAGGTATCCGGCCAGCTGGATGTGATCCATGTTCAAACCGGCGATGAGGTCAAAGCCGGCGATCTGCTGGCGGAGATCGACCCTACCGTCTATGTCGCCCGGGTGGACGCCACCCGGGCCCAGCTACGCAACCAGAAAGCCCAGTTGATGGAGCGGGAGGCCCAGCTCACCCTGGCGGAGATCCAGCACCGGCGTCAGCAGAACCTGCTGGCGGAGGAGGCCACCAGCCGCGAGTCCGCCCAGGTGGCGGAGGCCAGCCTGCGCTCCGCCCGGGCCCAGATAGAGGCCATCAGCGCCCAGATCCAGCAGACCGAGTCCACCCTGCGGGCGGAAGAGGCCAACCTGGAATACGCGAAGATTTACGCCCCCATGGATGGCACCGTGGTGTCCATCGACGCCCGCCAGGGCCAGACCCTGAACACCAACCAGCAGGCGCCGGTGCTGATGCGCATCGCCGACCTGTCCACCATGACCGTGGAGGCCCAGGTGTCCGAGGCGGACATCGGCAAGCTGAGCCATGGCATGCCCGTGTACTTCACTACCCTGGGCAATCAGAGTCGTCGCTGGGAAAGCACCCTGGACCGGCTGGAGCCAACCCCGGTGGTGGAGAACAATGTGGTGCTCTACAACGCTGTTTTCGAAGTGCCCAACCCGGAAGGCCGGCTGATGACCCAGATGACCGCCCAGGTGTTCTTCATCAACGCCGAGGCCCGGGATGCGCTGCTGGTGCCCGTGACCGCATTGCAGAGGAAGGGCGACACCACCACCGTTCAGTTGATGGACAGCAATGGCCAGCCGCATACCCGGGAAGTGACCGTGGGCGTCAGCAACCGGGTTCAGGCGGAGATCATCGAAGGGCTCGAGGAGGGAGATCGAATCGTCAGCAGCCCAGCCCGCGCCGGTGAGCCAGGCGAGGGCGGTCGTCGTCCGATGGTGGGCATGAGATTCTGACCATGACCCCGCCACTGATCGAACTGCGGGATATTACCCGCACCTACCACAACGGCGAGCTGTCCGTGCCCGTGCTGCGGGGCATCGACCTGACCATCCACCGGGGTGA
Organism: Marinobacter shunpengi; assembly: GCF_045449715.1. Classification (NCBI taxonomy): domain Bacteria; kingdom Pseudomonadati; phylum Pseudomonadota; class Gammaproteobacteria; order Pseudomonadales; family Marinobacteraceae; genus Marinobacter; species Marinobacter shunpengi. The sequence goes on from NZ_JBJJLA010000025.1 coordinate 147,635, forward strand.
GTTCGTGGCCATCATGGGCGCCTCAGGGTCCGGCAAGTCCACCCTGATGAACATCCTCGGTTGCCTGGACCGGCCCAGTACCGGCGAATACCGGTTTGACGGCCAGGATGTGTCCCGTTTCGACAGCGACAGCCTGGCCCGCCTGCGCCGGGAATCCTTCGGGTTCGTGTTCCAGAGCTACAACCTGCTGCCCGGCATCTCCGCCCGCGAGAACGTGGAAATGCCCGCCAGCTACGCCAGCCTGAAGGCCCGCGAGCGTCAGCGGCGGGCCCGTGACCTGCTGGGTCGGCTGGGCCTGGAGGAGCGCATGGACCATCGCCCCGGGCAGCTCTCCGGCGGCCAGCAACAACGGGTGTCCATTGCCCGGGCGTTGATGAACGGTGGTGAGATTATCCTGGCGGACGAACCCACCGGGGCCCTGGACAGCCACAGCGGCCGTGAGGTGATGAAGCTGCTGCAGGCGCTGTCGGAGGAAGGCTACACCATCATCCTGATCACTCACGATGCCACGGTGGCGGAGCACGCTCACCGGCAGATCGAGATCGCCGATGGCCGGATCGTCAGCGATCCGGGGCCGTCGATGCCGGAAAGTCCCGGCGCACTGGAGCGGCAGCCGCTCACCCATACGCTGTCGGTGTTCCGGGAGTTGTTCCAGGGCTGGCGCACGGCGCTGCGGTCGATGACCGGCAACCTGTTCCGCACCGCCCTCACGCTGCTGGGCATCGTGATCGGCGTGGCCTCGGTGATCACCATGCTGGCCATCGGCGATGGTGCCCGGGAGGCGGTGGTGGATCGCATCAGCGCCATGGGCAGCAACCTTCTGCTGGTACGTCCGGGAGTGCCGGGACAGGGCCGGGGTGGCTGGAACATCACCACCCTGGTGCCGGAGGACGTGGCGGCCATCAACACCCTGCCCAATATCACCGCCGCCATACCGGAGCTGACCGGCAGCCAGACCCTGCGTTATGACAACGCCGATCATCAGGCCGACATCAATGCCACCTCCTGGCAGTTTCCCCTGGCCAGGCAATGGCCGGTGGAGCAGGGCAGTTTCTTTACCGAGGCAGACGAAGGCCAGTATGCCCCAGTGGCGGTGTTGGGCCAGACCGTCAGGGATTCACTGTTCGCCGACCAGGACCCTGTCGGCGAGTACATCCTGATGAACAATGTGCTGTTCCAGGTCATCGGCGTGATGAGCGAGCGGGGTGCCTCGCCCATGGGGCAGGACCAGGACGATGTGGTGCTGGTGCCCTACACCACCGGCAGCATGCGCCTGTTCGGTCAGCAACACCTGCGTAACGTGACCATCGCCGTGGACGACACCAGCCTGATGGACGGGGTGCAGGACCAGGTTCACAAGCTCCTGTTGCAGCGCCATGGGGTAGAGGACTTCCGCATCCATAACATGGCGTCGCTGATCGATACCGTGTCGTCTACCCAGGACACCTTTACCTGGCTGCTGGGCTCGGTGGCGGCCATTTCCCTGCTGGTGGGGGGCATCGGCGTGATGAACATCATGCTGGTGAGTGTCACCGAGCGCACCCGTGAGATCGGCATCCGCATGGCCACCGGCGCCCGCACACGCCACATCCTGCAGCAGTTCCTGCTGGAAGCGGTGGCGGTGTCCGCCCTGGGAGGGCTGATTGGTGTTGGTCTGGGCCTTGGTGCTGCTGCTCTGGTGGGCTACCTGGGCACGCCGGTGAGCTATTCCCTGCTACCGGTGCTGCTGGCCTTTGGCTGCGCCTTCGGCACCGGTCTGCTGTTTGGTTTCCTGCCTGCCCGCAAGGCCGCAGGGCTGGATCCGGTTGTGGCCCTGGCCACGGAATAGGAGAGAGCATGTCATCCTGTATTCATAACGCCATGAAGGCGCTGCTGATGTTATCGAGCCTGCTGTGGCTGGCCGGCTGCGCCACCACCACACCGGTGGAGCGCCCCGAGGTACCGGAACAGGCGGGCTGGAATGCGCCGGTGGCGGTTGCTGACCAGGCCACCCCGCCGGACCCGGAATGGTGGCAACAGTTCGACTCCCCGGTACTGGATGACCTGATCCGACGGGCCTTTGCCGGTAGCCCGGACCTGGCGGCCACCGCTGAGCGGGTGTTCCAGGCAGAGCAGCAGGTGCGGGTGGCGGGCAGCAGCCTGTTGCCGTCGCTGGGCCTGGGTGCCAGCACGGGTCAGCGGACCACGGACAGTGGTTCCGGCAGCCAGCAAAGTGATTCCAGTTCAGCTACCCTGAACGTCAGTTACGAGGTGGACCTGTGGGGCAACCTGGCCGCCGCGCGGGACGAGGCCGAGGCGGGCTACCGGGCCACAGTGTTCGACTACGACAGCGCCCGACTGACCCTGGCAAGCAGTGTGGCCACCACCTGGTTCCAGCTACTGGCCCTTGAGGAACAGTTGCGGGTGGCCCGGGAAAACCTGCGGATTGCCGAGCGCACCGAGGAGATTGTCGACGCCCGCTACCGCAACGGTGCCGCCAGCCGGGCGGAGCTGCTGCGCCAGCAGACCGAGGTACTGAACCAGCAGGCCGGCCTGGTGCCCATCCAGTTGGAATACCGCCAGACCCGGGCCGCCCTGGCGGTACTGGTGGGCGAATCGCCCCTGGGTTTTCAGGTGGAGGGCTTCGAGGTGGAGCCGGACAGCCTGTTGGCCATCACCCTGCCGACTATTGATGCCGGAGTGCCGGCGGACCTGCTGGCCCGCCGCCCGGACCTGGCCCGGGAGGAAGCCCGCCTGCGGGCGGCGGATGCCAATGTGGAGCAGGCCCGTACCGCCTTCCTGCCGACGGTGTCCCTGGGCCTGAGCGCCGGCGCCAGCAGCACCAGCCTGCTGAGCCTGGCGGACCCGGTGGAAACCGCCGGCTGGACCCTGTCCCTGGCCCAGACGCTGTTTGACGGCGGCCGCCGGGATGCCCAGCAGGCCATCAGCGAATCGCAGCGGGTGGAGCTGGTGGAGGGCTATCGTGGCGCCGTACTCACCGCCCTGCAGGAAACCGACGATGCCCTGGACCGGGTGCAGACCACCCGTCACCGGGAGTCCCTTCAGCAGACGGTGAAGGACCGGGCCGAGCGCACCCTGGAGCTGACCGAACTGCGTTACCGGGAAGGCAGCGACGACCTGCTCACCCTGCTGGATGCCCAGCGCACCCTGTTTCAGACCCGGGACCAGCTCGTCAGCCTGCGGTTGCAACGGCTACTGGCTACGGTGGATCTGTACAAGGCCCTGGGCGGGGGCTGGCAGGCACCGGAAGCGCCGGTGGCAGATGACCAATGATTCACTGTTCACCGTTCGGACCGTATCGGTATCGTAAGCTTAAGGAGTTATTCAGAGACTCCTTAAATAACTGTTCGGATTTTTGAAGTATCAGTCCCATGAGTGATCCCGCCAACCTGCAACAGGTGCTGGACCGTATCAGCCAGACCGCACTCAGACATCGTCGGGTGACCTTTGGTGACATCGTCGACACCGTGGGCAGCCGATCGTTCGGGCCCATCCTGATGATTGTCGGTATCCTGCTGTTGTCTCCCCTCAGCGGCATTCCCGGCGTGCCCACCCTCAGTGGCCTGCTGATCCTGTTCATTGCCGTGCAGATCCTGGTCCGCGACGAGGGCTTCTGGCTGCCCGCCTGGATCATGGATCGCCACCTGCCCAGCGACAAGCTGCTCAGGGGTATCCGCTTCCTGGAACCCGCAGCCGACTTCATCGATGCCCGCCTGCACCCCCGGCTGGTGCTTGTGGTACGAGGGCCCGGCAGCTACCTGGTGGGCGGCGTCTGCGTGATCATTGCCTGCGCCATGCCGCTGATGGAGATCATCCCCTTCTCGGCCACCGCCGCCGGCTTCGCGCTGGCGGTGTTCGGGTTGGCCATGGTGTCACTGGACGGGTTGCTGGCATTGCTGGGCCTGCTGTTCACCGTCGCCATTGCGACCCTGATTGGCGTCAACCTGCTTTAGTCACTGGAAGATGGCCTCGTTGGCCCGCGGATCCGTTTCTGAAAGGAAGCCGACAATGGCGTCGTTGACGGCGTCTGGCGCTTCCTGCTGAATCCAGTGGCCGTAACCCTCCAGGAGCCTGATGCTGAGCCGCGGTATCCTTGGTGTCATCATGGCGTCCAGCTCACCATGACCGGCCCGGGCCAGGACATTGTCCCGCGTGCCGGCGATGAACAGGGTCGGACAGTCGATTGACCGGTCGGCGAAGGGCGCCATCAGTTCCCAGTTCCGGTCGATATTGCGATAGTAGTTCAGGCCGCCTTCAAAGCCGCTGTGTCGGTAGGCCTGCTCGACATAGTCCAGGTCAGCGTCGGTCAGCCAGCCCGGCTGTTCCCGGGGTTTGCCCAGCCGGTCCAGCCAGCCGCCGCCTTCCAGGGTCTTGCCGAGGCGGGGCTCCTCACGGGGCGTATCCGGAGAACAGAAGAGTTTCTCCAGGATCTCACGGGGATTTTCGTCGAAGGCTACTTCTGCCTTACCCGGCGCCTGGAAGTAAAGCTGGTAGAAGAAGCGTTCACCGAAGTGGCGTTTATAGGCTTCGGTCGGCGGAACCTTGGTCGGCGGGCGCAACGGGACACTGAGGATCACCAGCCGCGCAACGGCATCCGGGTACTGCAACGCAAAGTTCCAGGTGTTGGTGGCGCCCCAGTCGTGGGCAATGATTGTGGCCGGAGTACCGCCAAAACGATTGCACAGTGCCAGCAGGAACTGGCCGATGCGTCCCGCGTTGTAGTCTTCCATGGCCGGTAGCGGGTCGGTTTCGCCGAAACCGGGCATGTCCGGGGCGACGGCCTGGTAGCCGGCCTCCGCCAGGGCGACCATTTGCCGGCGCCAGGAGTACCAGCATTCCGGCCAGCCGTGGATCAGCAGTACGGCCGGGCCGGCACCCAGTGTCGCTACCCGCGTGGTGACACCGTCAATGTCGACGTGCTCCAGTTGAATATCGTTGGAATGATAGTGTGTGGCCATAGGTGGTCCTTCCGGCTTTTGGTGGCGGTATGGTCGTTTGATTCATCCCGATGTGGTACCTGCCGGACAGTCTAACCGGAACGTCGTCCAGGAAAGAATGTCCTGGTTCCCGACAACGGTTCGTTGGCGGAACCCGTCGTCGTGCGTGATCGGTTGCCAGAAAGAGGGTGGCGTTGCAGGATGTGAGGTCCTTTCACCCAGGTAAGGGAGTGCGTTTGTGTTGGATCCGGCCACCTGGGGCCTGACCCAGGCCCTGATTGCCTTCGGCCTCTGTGCTGCCGTGATCGCTGCGGCGGGCACCCGCATCACCCGTGTGGTGGACCAGCTCGCGGACCGTACCGGTCTTGGTGAGGCCGCTGCCGGAGCCGTCCTTCTGGGGGCGGCCACATCCCTTGGTGGCTCGGTATTGTCGGTGACCGCCGCCTGGAACAACCACCCGGAACTGGCCGTCAGTAACGCCCTGGGCGGCATTGCGGTGCAGACCTTCTTCCTGGCGGTGGCGGATATGGTCTACCGGCGGGCCAACCTGGAACACGCCGCCGCCTCGGTACCCAACCTGATGCAGAACGGCCTGCTGATCTGCCTGCTGGCAGTGATCATGCTGGCGCCGATGCTGCCTGACGTGACCGTTCTGGGGGTGCATCCGGTAACCCCGATGCTGTTCGGTTTCTATATCTATGGCATTTACCTGGTCCGACTGACCTCGGAATCCCCCATGTGGCGGCCTTTCCAGACCCGCGAGACCCGTGAGGATGTGCCGGACGATACCACTGCCATGCCATCGCTCACCCGGCTCTGGACCGAATTCCTGAGTCTGATGGCCATCCTGGGGCTGGCAGGCTGGGCGCTGGAACCGTCGGCCACCACCATCGCGAAGGAAACCGGCCTTGGCCTGACGGTGGTGGGGGTGCTGCTGACGGCGATCAGTACGTCGATCCCGGAACTGGTGACCTCGGTGGCGGCGGTGCGCCGTGGTGCCCTGACCCTGGCGGTGGGCGGCATTATCGGCGGCAATGCCTTCGACACCCTGTTCACTGGCGCATCGGACATCGCCTACCGCAAGGGGTCCATCTACCATGCCATGAGTGACGATTCCCGGTTCTGGGTGGCGCTGACGCTGCTGATGTCCGGCATCCTCATCATGGGCCTGATCCGCCGCGAGCGGGAAGGCATTGGACGGATCGGTGCCGAAAGCATGGCAATACTGGTGTTGTACATCGTCGGGGTATTACTGATGTTCTACTAAGGGGACAGGAGGTATAGTTAGCTAGCAAAATAGTTAACCCTTCCCCGTCACACCCAGGAGGTCTCTTGCCCCAGTTCCAGCTCGCCCTGCTTCTTGGTATGACAGTCGCCCTGGGGCCCCTGGCGCTGGATGCCTACCTGCCCGCCTTTCCCGGTATCTCCGGTGACCTTGGCGTGCCCCACGGGGATGTGGGGCTGACCCTCAGCGTTTACGTGGGTGCCCTGGGGCTGGCCCAACTGGTGGGCGGGCCCCTGTCGGACCGCTATGGCCGGCAACTGATCCTGCTGAGCGGTCTCGCGGTGTTTGCCGTTGCCGCCCTGATGGTGGGGCAATCAGGCAGTCTTGAGGAAATGCTGGCCTGGCGGGTGGTGCAGGGCATTGGCGGGGCTTTCTGCGCAGTGTCGGTGCCGGCCATCGTCCGCGACCAGTTCCGGGGCGCCGAAGCCGCCCGGCTGTTCGGTCTGATCGGCCTGATCATGTTCGTGGCACCGGCGGCGGCGCCGTCCATCGGCACCCTGTTCCTGGCCGTCAGTGACTGGCCGGCGATCTTTGTTTTCCTCGGTGGCTATGCGGTGCTGGTGGGCATTCTGCTGCATACTTTCCTGTTCCGTCGCCTGCCACCCAGATCCCGGGCGAAAACGCCGCTATCCACCCTGCTGACCAACTACGGCACGGTGTTGCGTCACCCGGTGGCCATGCGCTTCATCGGTCTGCAGACGCTGGCCTTCAGTGCCATGCTGGTGTTTATCACCCACGCTTCGTTTATCTATCAGGACTGGTTCGGGCTGTCCTCCACGACATTTTCCCTGCTGTTTGCTGCCAACGTGGCGGTGATGGCCATTGTCAATCTGGCGAACCGGAAGCTGCTGTTAAGCTACCCCTCCGCTGTGCTGCTGCGTATAGCGGTGATGGTCCAGGCCGTTGCCATCGCCGCCCTGGTGGCCTGTGCCCTGATGGGTGCGCCGGTGTGGGCGGTGGCGGCCTGTATCATCATCGGGGTGGGGTGCATGGGGGCGATTGCACCCAACAACATCGCCAATACCCTGGAGTTCTTTCCCACCCTGGGTGGTACGGCGGCGGCCCTGCTGGGGGCTGCCCAGTTCACTATCTCCGGGGTGGTCAGCGCCCTGTCGACGCTGATCAGCGACCACACCCTGACGCCGATCGTGCTGGTGATGGCGGCCTGTTCGGCACTGGCAGTGGTGCTGGTGCAGGGCGCGCCGGCGGCCATGCGTCGTGAACTGGCCCGCGAGGCGGAGACTGTGGCCGCGGATCGACCGTCCTGAGGGGAGCTCAGGGGCAGGGCGTGTCGTGAAAACGGGCCCATGTCAGACACCTGTAAAGGGAGTTTTACGCCTGTGATGTGATTGTCTGAAAATTGTTCAGCCGATACCTTGCCAGAGCCAACAATAACGATGCATCGCAAGGAGCGTAGAACAATGACATCCATCCTGAAATCAGGGGCGATTCCCCTGATGCTATTTGCTCTCGGCACGTCCACGCCCACCCTGGGCGACATCCTGTTTGAGCAGGGCTTCTCCAGTGGCACTGGCAGTTTCAGCGCTTCCGGTCGTGTCAGCACCGGTTACACGGGGGCCGTGCTCCGTGGAGGATCCAGTCCGGGGTCCCTGGTGTCACCGGAGATCGACGTGGCGGGGGGCAGCAACCTGGAACTGGGTGTCACTCGCCAGACCAGCCGTCTGGACGCAGGCGAATCCGGTCGTATCGAGGTGGCCATCAATGGTGGCCCGTTCCAGACCCTGGAGGCGTCCGATAACGTCTCCGGGAATGCGGTCTTCCCCCTGGACGCGGGTGCCGAGCGGCTGGTGATCCGCTTTTCCACGGACGCCAACAGCTACTTTGAGTCGTACACCATTGCCGATGTCCGGGTGGAGGGGGACAACAAAGACCCGTCCCCGGAGCCGCCCGATCCGGACCCGAACCCCGGTCCAGGTAACGGTGAGAGCGAGTTCTGGGAACTGTCCGGCAACCTGGGTACCCACGACCCCACCATCGCCGAGGAGAACGGCATCTGGTACGAGTTCCAGACCGGCCCAGGCATTTACCGCAAGATCTCCTACGACGGCGGCCGCTTCTGGGAGCCCCTGCCATCCGTGTTCGGTTCCGGCCTCTGGTGGTGGCGCAACTATGTGCCCGGCCAGCAGGGCACCGATGTGTGGGCCCCGGATGTGAAGGCGTACAACGGTCGGGTCTGGATGTACTATGCCGTGTCCACCTTCGGCTCCAACCGTTCGGTGATCGGCCTGGCCTCGTCACCCAGCCTGGCGGCGGACAACTGGCGGGATGACGGCGCCGTGCTCAGTTCCACCATCTCCGACAACTTTAACGCCCTTGATCCGGACCTGGTGATCGACGCCAACAACGAACCCTGGCTGGCGTTCGGCTCCTTCTGGTCGGGCATCAAGCTGGTGAAGCTCAACCCGTCCACCATGAAGCCCACCGGGCGGCACTATTCCCTGGCCAACCGGTCCGGTGGCATCGAGGCCCCGACCATTGTCCATCGCAATGGCTACTACTACCTGTTTGTTTCGGTGGGTAAGTGTTGCGAAGGGGTAAACAGTACCTACCGGATCCTCTATGGTCGTTCCCGCTATGTGACCGGCCCCTACCTGGATCACAGTGGTCGCGACATGATGAACGGCGGTGGCAGTCTGCTGGACGGTGGCAACCAGCGCTGGGTTGGGCCGGGTGGCCAGGATATCGCCGGTACCGGGGTCATTGCCCGCCATGCCTACGACGCCAGTGACAACGGCAATGCCAAGCTGTTGATCAACAATCTGGTCTGGACCGACGACGGCTGGCCGTCCTACTGACGGGCGGGGCTCCTGTGAAAGGAGCTCAGTCTCCGGCGGCGGGTGCGGTGTCGTCCTGTTCCGGGACGGGATGGTGTAGCTCGGCAATGCGGCTGACGGCGTTGCCGTTGCAGGTGATGGTCCGGCTCTGGCCCCGGGTTTCCAGGGTAATGCCGATTTCCTCCAGGGTCTCCGGCCGGCTTTCATCCAGGTAGTGGAAGGCCCTGTAGCGGATACCCATGTGCTGCCAGGCGAGGGTGTTCTCGATCACCTGGTAATGCTGGCTGTAATCCACCCTGAAGGTCTGGCCGAGGGTGCCGGTGAGGCGGAAGGCATCAATGCCGGGGGTTTGCCATAGCACCCGTAGCTGGTCCTGGTCGCGGCAGATCTTCACGTCGGTGGGGTCCGCTGGACAGTGGAAGACCACATCACAGGCGATGGCGGTGTCCGCCTCCTTGCCGGTGGCGTCAGCCTTTGCCTTCTCCTCGTCTTCGCTGGTGGCGCAGCCCTGTGCGGCCAGGGCGAGGGCACAGGCCATCACGGTAGGGATCAGTCCGGATTTCATGTCTGTCATCATTACCTGCTGAGGGTTCCGTTGTTCTGAATACCACGTTGCCGGCTGGATTGTCGTGACACCCTGCCGAATCCGTGCAATCTGTCCTGCCTGGTGCGATGATACATGGATCTGCTGTTTGTTCCTGCAGTCTTGCCCAATAACCCTGTTCAACGGATCTTCCGGGATTGCCGACGTGTCCTGACAGGCTGGCCTTGCAGAACCGTTCTGCCAGCCCCATCGTAGGTTTCGAGGGTTTCAGTCGTCCAGCGGTTCTGCAGGAGCCTTTGGAATCCACTGGTTTCAGCGACAGGAGAACATCATGGCTTTTGATGCATTACCCCCCATCGGTATGGGCACGTTTCGCCTGAAGGGTGATGATGCCCGGGAAGCGGTTCGCAGCGCCCTGTCCCTGGGATATCGCCACGTCGACACGGCGCAGATCTACCAGAACGAGGCGGCCGTTGGCGACGGCATCACCACCAGCGGCATCCCCCGCCGTGAGATTTTCATCACCACCAAGGTCTGGTTCGATCGGTTCCATCGCAGTAACCTGATCAACAGCCTCCAGACCAGCGTACAGCAGCTCAAGACCGACCACGTGGACCTGGCACTGATCCACTGGCCGTCGCCAGGGGACGAGGTGCCCATGGAAGAGTACCTGACCGCGCTGAGGGACGCACAGCGGGAAGGGCTGACCGACCACATCGGCCTGTCCAACTTTACCTGCGCGCAGATGGATCAGGCGAAAGAGATCCTGGGGGATACCCCGATCTTCACCAACCAGGTGGAGGTGCATCCGTTCCTGGCCAACCGCAAGGTGGTGGACCACGCCCAGAAGCTGGGCATCCCCGTGACCGGCTACATGCCATTGGCGGTGGGTAAGGTGATGGAGGATGATATCCTGAGGGAGATCGCAAAGTCCCATCACGCCACTCCGGCCCAGATCGCGATTGCGTGGTGCCTGTCCCGGGGCGTGGTACCCATTCCCTCGTCCACCCGGCCCAAGCACCAGACCCAGAACCTGGATGCCCTGAAGATCAAGCTGTCCGCCGACGAGATCCGGGCCATCGACGCCCTGGACCGGAACGAGCGTATCGCCAACCCGGACTTCGCGCCGGAGTGGGACTAAGTCACCCCTTGGTTACCGGCCCATATGCGCCTGCTCATGGGCCAGTAACCACTGCTTACGCTGGATACCGCCGGCGTATCCGGTGAGCGACCCGTTCGCCCCGATCACCCGGTGACAGGGCACGATAATGCCAATGGGGTTGCGGCCATTGGCCAGACCCACCGCCCGGGATGCATTGCGGTTGCCGATACGACTGGCCAGTTGGCCATAGGTTGTCGTTTCTCCGTAGGGGATTTCCCGCAAGGCCTTCCAGACGGTTTTCTGGAAATCGGTTCCGGCGCCCGCCAGCGGCAGCTCGAACCGGTGCAGCCGCCCTTCAAAATACGCCGCCAGTTGTTCACGGGCGTCCCGGAAACGCTGGTCGTCCCGGCGCCAGTGCTCGTCCATGGCCGGCCGCGATGCCTGCCGCTCCATATGCAATCCGGTAATGGCGTCGCCGTCGCCGGTGATCAGCAGGGTGCCGATGGGGGATTCCAGCTCGGTGTAGTAGACGGTGGCTTTTTGTGATGGCATGGCAAATGTCCTCCCGATAGCTCCGATTATCCGCCCTGGCCCAGGCTGTGCCAGAGGTGGAAGGCAGCGTAGGCGCGCCAGGGGCGCCAGTGTTGTGAGCGGGCTTCCAGATCCGCCGGCTTGGCGACACCGGCACCCTTGAGCAATCCCAGGTCCGACGGTGGAAATGCATCCGGGTCACCCAGGGCGCGCATGGCGATGTATTCCGTGGTCCACGGGCCGATGCCCGGCAGGGCCAATAGTTGTTGCCGGGCGGCCTGCGGGTCCGCCGAGGCATCGAGGCGCAGTGAGTGGTCACGGACCTCCCGGGCCAGGGCCAGCAGGGTGTCCGCCCGCCGGCGGGTGAGCCCGCAGGGCAGCAGGTCCTCCCGCTCCAGGCTGGCAATACGCTCGGCTGTGGGTGGTAACCGGTCCAGCCCCTCGAACGGTGTTTCCACCGGCTCCCCGAACCGCTCCACCATCCGCCGGAACAGCGTAGTGGCCGCCTTGACCGAAATCTGCTGACCCAGCACGGCCCGCATTGCCAGTTCGAACCCGTCCAGGGTGCCCGGTAGCCGTAGGCCCGGGGTCTGTTGACTCAATGGGGCCAGTTGCCCGTCGGATTCCAGGCAGGTGGCAATGGCCACCGGGTCCGCATCCAGATCGAACAGCCGACGCAGTGGTTGCTGGAGGGTCGGCAGGCAATGGAGCAGGGAAGGGGCCAGTTGCACCTGTAGCACATTGGCCGCCACCGGTCGCGCCGCCAGCCAGCCAGTGACGTCGCCCACCCGCAGGGTGCGAACATAGTGGCCATCCACCAGGCCCTGACTGTGGCTATCGGAGCGGGACACCAGGAATTCCGTCAGGGCGTCCCAGGCCAGTGGGGGCCGGAAGCCCAGCCGCAGACTCGGCGGTGTCGGGCCATAGACCTGACGGAACTGGCCTTGGTCATCTGAGAGTGTCATGGCAAAAGCATAACGCCGTCCGATGGCCATGTCTGGTCATTTTCGGACATCAACCTGCTGGACGGATGGGGCCATGGCAAAGAGAATGAACGGGAGACCAATAGGCAGCGACTAGGCATTACGACTTCCAGGATCCGACACCGGACACTCCAGACACCATGGCACTCGATACCACCGCACTGAACCGACAGAACCACCGGCTGGACCACCTCGATGACGTCTGGCTGTTCGGCTATGGCTCGCTGATCTACAAGGTGGACTTCCCCTACCTGGAACGCCGGGCGGCCAGCATCCAGGGCTGGGCCCGCCGCTTCTGGCAGGGCTCCCACGACCACCGGGGCACCCCGGCATCCCCCGGCCGCGTCGCCACCCTGGTGGAAGCCCCGGGGGAAACCTGCCTGGGCATGGCCTACCGGGTATCACCGGACACTTTCGAGCACCTGGACCACCGGGAAAAGAACGGCTACCTGCGCTTCTTCACCCCCATGACCTTCACCGACGGCGGCCACGCCGAAGGCCTAGTCTACGTCGCAGGCCCCGACAACGCCGCCTTCCTGGGCCCGGCACCGCTGGAGGAAATGGCAGAGCATATCGCCCGCTCCCATGGGCCCAGCGGGGCCAATGCGGAGTACCTGTTGCACCTGGCCAAGGCCCTGGAGGATCTGGGGGCCGTGGATGAACATGTGTCCGGGTTGGCTCGGCGGGTGGAGGCGATCATGGCAACCGTGGCCTGAGGCGACGGTATTGCCAACTGGATCATTGGACGGACCGGCGTTGGTGGGTATACTGCTGGCGTAATGGAATCAAACCAAGGACGTTTCACGGAGGAAACCCAGGATGGGACAGCCTGCTGCTACCCTCAATTGCTACCACACCTGCCCCGATAAAACCGGCAAGAAAGACCATGTTGGCGGTCCTATCGTAGCCGGATCCTCAAACGTCATGGTTGGCGCCCTGCCAGCGGCGAGAGTTGGGGATAAACTGGTATGTCGCGGCCCGGCGGATGCCATCGCCAAGGGCTCCTCGTCGGTCTCCATCAACGGTATATCCGCTGCCCGGGTGAATGACATGACTGCCCACGGTGGCAAGATCGTGGTAGGCAATCCGACCGTGGTCATCGGCGATGCGGGGGTGTCGGTAACGCCTGACTCCGGTGGTGGAGGTGTTGCCAAACTGGATATGGGCAAGGGCTCCGGTGCTGGCACCAGTGGTCGATCTTCCGCCGTCTCTGGTGAAGGCTCGGCGCCCTACTCACCAATGGTCAACCTGGATTCCCAACGCGCTGCCATCCTCAAGGGCACCGCAAGCTGCCCGGTCTGTGAGGCGGTGAAGGCATGACTCCCGGGCAGTACCCACTGAGCCACAGCCCGTTCGATTACATTGCCTGGCCCGAAGATACTAGCGTGGTACTGGTGCTGGACCCCTGTATTATCCGCGACCTGGGCCGGGCAATATTTGATTGGTCAACATATATCTCCCACGTGGATTGTCTTTACGTCAACACACCATGGGAGCCCATCCAGGACGTTTCCCCCTGGGTAGTTTGGCTGTCTGGCCCTGACGACCCGGTACTTCGGCACTTCGTGGAGAATGAAGCGGAGAAAGAGGCCGGATACCTCCTGTTTACCCCCTTAAACTACCCGGATTTCGGGCGTTGGATGCGCCAGCGCATCCAGATAGAGCGGGCTCCCGAGGCCATTGAACTGGTCAGAATCAGCCACCCGGCTCTGGCCCGGGATATTGTTGGTGACAACCTGATCCGCACCAACCCCGAGGGTGCCATCCAGCAGATGATCCTGCCGGATCGGACCATCGGACAGTGGCGGCATATGGCACCTGAAAGCCAGAAACTGCCGCCTCAGCGTGGTGATGACGTCACCCTTTTGCCCGAGCTGTTTGAAGCGTTTACGCGATTCAATATACGCAGGGCGAATTTGATGATTTGGGACAAGCTCGATAAGCAGGACCGTAAAGCACTCGGAGGCCCGGCACTACCAAGTGCCTGGCCAGAGCTGACCCGATTATCAGACGAAGCGACACAACAGGGGCGAACTGGTATCCGAAGCCGGGTTCAGTACATTTCCAGCCGTTGTTCCGAGCCGCGCCTGGAAGAACAGGATATGTCGTAACTCTTCAAGTCAGATATTCAAGGATGAATCATGCCACTTAAGACCAGACCCGCCGATGACCGTGACTCCGGGGATCTGAAAGCCTGGGAGTTGCCGGATACCGAGGCGGAGCAGGCAACTACCTGCCCTCTGATCGAAAAAATCACGCTGTTGCCCCTGAGATATGGTCGTGTAGAAACACCCCCAACAGGTGCCGGGGCCGGTATGCCCTATACCCTGAAATCTCGCCCCCTGGGCTACCGTATGCTCCGAGACGGTTTTATCTACATCTATGACGAAGATGCTGGCGAACTGAAGGAGTACGAATACCAGAAGAACGAACTCAGCGGTGGTCCGATGGAGTACCCCGTGGGGCATTTACTCCACGTCTATTTCTCCGATGTCCAGTGGACGGAGAAAAAGAAAGCTCAGATCACCGATAGCGCGGAGGAGCGGGCGTGGTGGATGCAGCGTGTTCAGTTGTCCAGCGGCGGGGGCTCTCATCTCCTTACCGTTGAACAGGCAAGCGAGTGTGTTGCGGAGTTTGCCGAGGACTACCAGCCCGAACCCATAGAAGACGGCTACCCGGAGGAAACCATCCCCTACGACTGGGAGAACGTGCCCTATTACCACAAGACCCGGGTGGGCAAACTGCTGAAACAGCAGAACGTGGACGACCCCGACGACTGCCTGTGCCTGGTGATGCGGGACGATGTTGGTGTGATGCTTGATCTTGCCGGGCACCAGGACACGGTGGTCGGCTGGCTGGACCAGTGGGCCAATGAGGACAACAACGAACGGAACTACGTCCTGGGCGCCCTCATTGAGTCGATGACGGTGTTGACTGAGGAAACCCTTGGGGCCCTCCTGGAAAGTAACCAGAGCCCCGCCGTCCGTGCCGTCCGGGAAGACCTGGATGCGATGGGCCCGGAGACCCGCGCCGAAACCGAAGCGAGACTATTGGACGCCCTCAATGAAGTTGATGACGAGTCGGTACCCTCGGTCAATGATCCCTCCCTGCCCCGTGAGCTCAAGGAAGAGTTGAAGGCCATTCGAGCGAGGGCTCACCCACAGAATTACGGGGCGGTGGCCGGCCCCATGGAGGCGGCTGTCGGCAAGTGGTACCTGCGGGAAGTGCTTGAGGGCGCGGATCCGGATTTTGTCGAGCGTAACATTGATGGCCTCTATGAACTGGAGCAACAGAAGCGCTCCGCCTTGAGAAAGACCCTTGAGGGCGATGGCTTCGGAGATCGTGGTATCAATGACCTGATTGACCGGGATACCATGGACCAGTTCATGGCAGACCAGCGCGTCCGGCTGGCCCGCTGGCAGCCGCAACTGGACGTGATCACGGAAGACCGTGTCGACATGCTGTGCAGCAACCGCCTGCATCGGGCCACCTGGTACTTTGACGCCGATGACGAGGAGCAGGTCGAGACGGCGCTTGATCTGCAATACGCCTGCCTGAAGGACATCTGCCGTTCCGACGAGGCGAGCGCCGATATCCTGGCCTGGATGGAGCGCCACCCCCAGTACACCCACCCGCTCTTCCAGACCCTGACGATCGACGATCAGTCGCCGGATGGGGAACTGCTCAAGACCTATGCTTCGGTTACCAAGGCAGGGTACAGCGTGGCGACCGAGGCGAAGCAGTGGATCGAAAAGCTGCGTAGCGCCGAGGCCGGCAGACTGCCGGATCTGGAGAAACTGTCAGAGGATATCCAGCTGAAGGCGGACGCCATTGGCGATGTGCTCTCCCCCGCCGTGTCCATGGGCATGGCCCGCTCCCTCCAGAAACTGTACGACGGCATCGGTCGCCAGTCTATGCCGGACCTGGATGAACTGTTCCGGGACCTTCCGTTCTTCTTCAAGAAGCGCATGCTGGCGGTGATTGAAGCCGGCGAAGCCGAATTCCGGTTCGCCTCGGAAGCGGAACTGGCAGCGTTCCGGGAGGATGTCGCCCGGATGCTGGCGTTGAGGGAGCGGCTGTCCGGCATTCGCCATGAATATAAACTGGCCAAGCAACATCATGGACATACATCCGCTGAGGCCGCCGCCAAGCGGGCCGAGTTCAGTGAGGTCCGCAAGGAACACCGTGCCATAGGCGAGCGGGTAGCCGGCGCGCTGAGCCCGGTTGACGAGACGTCCCACGCTATTCAGGTCGAGGAGGGCGCCCCCGGGCGGGCGAGGCTGTCAATTGTCGCACCGGCAGCAGCCCAGGAAGAAGTCGGGCGGCTGGTAAAGCATTTCCGCAAGGGGTTGGCGACCGCGCCCAAGATTAATCTGGTTGGGGATGGTCTTGGATATGTGGTGTTTGCGGCGCAGGCTGTGAACCTGTGGCAGGTTGGAAGTGAGTTTTTCGGCGAAGAATCAGGGAAACGATCATCACTATCCGATGTCGCTGAAAGCTTCGTTGCAACTCTTGGCGCAGGCTTACTGGCGTCCCAGGGTCTTATGGACACCGCCTATAGTGCCAGGGCGAAGGCCTTGACGGCTGTCTGGCAACAAAGTGCCCTGCAGACCGTGCATATCCGCATGGGTAAGCTGCATGTGGGGTTGGGAATCTTTGCCTATGCCGCAGGTGCCGTCAGTTCCTCCATGGCCTTTATGGGGCATCAGTCCAAATGGCAGGAAGCCGTGCGACGGGGAAACACCGGGGCGCAGGCGGGGGCCGTTATGGGTATGGCGGGTTCTGGCGGGCTGGCGGTGTCACAGGGTTATGGTTTCTACCGGACCCTGGGCATGGGGGTTCAGGTGCTCAGGGCCCAGGGTGAGGTGGCCAGGGGGGCCGCCTGGGCCACGGCCGGCACCCGCCTGGCCACGCTCTTTGGACGACTGAACATGCTGGGGCTGGCGTTCACGGTGTTCGAGCTGGCGGGCACCTGGCTGTACAACCGGTACAACCTGGACAAACGGGACAAGTGGCTGCTGACGGTGCCCTGGTCCACGGAGCCCGAACACATCCACAACGGCACTCTGGAAGAGTACGAAGAGGCCCTGGCCAGGGTGTCCAGCAGCGTCGACCTGGTCCATGAAAGCGGGGAGAACGGACGTAAACGGCTGACCCTGAACTGCCACTCACTACCCGCCAATGCCTTGGCCGAGCGGCTTGGGGCGGAAGCGCCCTACCGCATCGCCATCGCCGCCTGGCGTATCCAGCCCGGCTGGCGATCCAAATACCAGGGCGCGCCGGAAACCTGGGTATCCTGCACAGACGCCGTGCTGGCGAGCCTGGAGTTGGTGGAAGGGGCAGACCGCCTGCAACTGGCCTTCACCGAGCCGGAACACAAACGGACCCAATACTTGAGGAAAACCCGGGACCTGGCCCTGATGGTCAAGGTAGGCTCCCGCACCGGGGAGGACCAGTTTACGGAAGATGTGTACATGCTGAAGCTGTCCTGGGGCAGCGACAACCCGGTGACACCGACGGACGAAACGCCAAAAGGGGACGTCCAGTGGCGGAACGTGCCGGACCCATTGATGAGCCTGGATAACCCATGAGTAAGCACAATGATGCAAAGGAAATCCCGCCCCGGGCGGGCCGGACGGAACCGTTTCCCAGCGGGAAGCTGACGTTTCTGTCGCCAAAGCCCTTGCCCACCGGGTTACCCCCCGTGGATCATGCCCACGCCATCGGCGAGGTGAACGATGCCTACCTGGAATTTGGTACCGGGGTGCCGTCGGCTTTTAGTTGGCAGGCGACGCTTGGTGGGCCGTTTGGCGTGTTCATAATGTTGGCATTTATTACCCCCTTGGGTATTGCAGGTATAGGCCTGCTCCAGGGGGTCGGTATGGTTCGGGCGATTGAGGCCTTTTGGCAACTATTCGACTATATGTGGTGGATCGCTGTTGCTGGTGGGCTTGGAGCATTATTTCTAGCGTACCTGCCTCGCTGGCAAGCCCATGGCCACCTGATGTACAAGGTGCCTACCCGCTTCCACCGACAGCGCCGGGAAGCCTGCTTTGTGCCCAAGGGGGAGAAGGCGCCCATCGTGGTGCCCTGGGAAGACCTGGTGGCCTGGGTCACCGAGGCCCGTGGCGTGACGGAATACGGTGTGCAGCGCCAGTATGGCTTTGGCTTCGGGTTCTACCACCCGGACACCGGCGAGAAGTACACCCTGGAGTACGAGACCTACGGCCTGGCCCAGGCCATCAGCAACTGGGAGGCGATCCGGGCCTACATGGAATACGAGGTGCACACCCTCAAGGAAATACAGGACCCGCTGGACCTCCAGGGCCCCGATGACCCGCCCTGGGAAGGCGTCCACGTGTTCCGCAACGCCCGGAAGCGATTGCACCAGCAGTACCGTGACGGCGAGGCCGGCATCTTCTATTTCGCCGGCTGGTATCTGTACCACGTGATGACTTTCTGGACCATACCCAACCGGCTGGTGGAATGGGAGGCCAACAAGATCAAGACCCTGACCCACCGTGCCGTGCCTGAGCAGATGGCGGAATGGTCCGAAGCGCTACCGGAAAGTGATTGGTCAAAGCCCAGTGATGAACTCACGCGCCTGAGCCGGAAGGTTCGCGAGAAACAACAGGCCCAGCCATCGCGCTTGCCCCAAGAGGTGTTTGCGGAGGTCTACGCCGGGGAAGGGAATGAGGTGATATCGGCGTGAAGCGTGTGATAACAAAGGTCCACTCCCCATACGTTGGTGGGAAGACTGCCAACCTTGCAGTGGTCAACTAATCCCGGATGGTGGATCAAGGAAGCAACTGAAATGGCGCTTCATCAGCTCGTAAAACACAGAGCGCTACCACGATAAATATTCATGGATGATAAGAGGAAAGACAATGGACGTCGCCACCCCATATACCCCCGAAGAGTTCCGGTCAGCCGTTCTCCGCAACGATGAACGCGGTCTGTTAAAGAAGTGGAGTGACCACCCCTTCTACACCCTATTCGTCCGGGAGAAGTCCGGCGGTGAAATTCCTGCGTTGATGGATGTTGGCCGGCAAAAGGCCTACGCGTCCTCAACGGAGCAAGACGAAATCGCCGCGTTTGTGGATACAGCTACCGTACCTGAAAGCGATGGTGAGCTGTTCGTCAAAGCTGTCCCGTTGGCTGAACTGGCACGCAATGCCGTCGTCCAGGGTTTTGCGATCTTTTGGGTTGGTCCGGGGAAGATGATTGAAGGTACGACGCTTCACTTGCTGGCCGACACCGCAGTCCTGCATGACCAGGAAGGACAGGAGATCGCTTACCGTTCCGACCCTCTGTTCTTCGAGGCGAGTGTGGACCAGCCCGCTCCCTATAAGGGCGCGGTGCAGCGCTGGGAAAAGGTGACGCTCGGCAACAATGACAGTGCCGGGAGAACGCCAACGCTCTATGTCTATGATGATGGTTTCGACTGGCGGGGTAACCCATATCTGCCGGAGCTGCCGGAGTCTGCCTTACCCGTAAGTTCGCTATCGGCCAGTGCCCAGGCCTTTTTCCGGCGCTGGGAAACGCCCCTGCTTGGTACGCAAGAGGACGCACCTCCACCTGAACCGCCCGAACAGGACAAGGGTACGGAAACCCTGGTGCCGCAGGAGTGGCTGGCGGGATTCGGTAAAGTGCGGGAGCTTGTGGACAAATACCTGGTGCCGCCTGCAAGCGAGCTATTCCTGGTGGTTACCCTATACGAGCCAACCGACGACAGTGACATGGACGAGACGTTCTGGGAGGTGGACCTGAATGTCCCGGATCGGTTCGGGAGTCTGATGCCATACGGGGGAATGCTGGTGTCTGCTTCCAGTTTCAGGGCGAACCCCGGTCTACCGGATGAGCCCGGGAAGCACGCCGTTTCAGGGGCCTTTCGGGAAAGGCTGGTCAGGCAGCTGTCCTGGCGGATATTCGAGAATGGTCGAAGACTGGGCGAAAGGTTCTATCTGGACAACGAGCAGTTTGAGCGGTCCTTTCCATTCAGGCCCGACAACGCAGATCTCATCTTCCAGCCGGACTATGAGGATCCACGCTTTCCCTGTCTCGCCCGATTCCGGTGTGGTAACCATGATATCCCGGTATTGCTGCAGGGGCAGGTCAGGGGGAACTACGCCTGCGAGCCTTTACAGCGCATCAATGTGCCTGAATCCGAGGTGCCCTCCATGATGCCCGGGCGGAACCAGTTGTTTGTGGATGACGTCATGGAGTTGTTTGATGATGCCGGTGGCGTGCTGGTGCCGAAGGAGCTTATCGACTTCCCGGAACCCTGGTACAAGGGGGCCTGGGCAAGTAGCTGGCAGACCACGTACGAGCTTCGGCGTTCAGCTCATGTGGATCGGTTGGTGAGTGCCTACTCCAAGGCTGCTGACAAGACCGGGGCTGGCCGCGAGATACTGAATTATCTGGTCCTGGCCGTTAGTATTGTTGTTACCCTGGTCTGGATGACGGCCCAGTTCTGAATCGATAACTGCTGGGGGCCACTGCCCCCACCCTCACTCAATCCCAAGCACAGAAGCCGGCAACCCAATAAACAGCCCACCCCAGTAGCGTCCGTCCGGCTCAATGGGAACCGACAGGTTGAACATGACTTCACCAGTATCGCGGATGTAGCTCTGCAGCTTGAAACGCCCCATATGGGGAATATCCCGGCTCTGGAAGAAGCGCATGTGGCGGCTCTTCTGCAGGTCCACGTCCGGGTCGCCGGTGGGCTCGTGGGACAGTTCGCTGCGATGGATGGCCACGTAGCCCTTGCTGTCCAGCGGCAGGCAATAGAGGGCGCCATCGTTTTCCTTCGCCCACTCGTCGATTAGATACTGACACGCCTTCTGGAAGGCCCGTGCATAGCCGACATCGAACTTCTGCGGGTTGGTGTTGGCAATGGGCTGGTGGTTGCGGTCGAACATGTTGACGCCATCGGCCACCAGCTTCGCGATTTCCGCCTGGATCCGATCGCGGCGGGCTTCCACTTTTTCCAGGGTCTCCTCCAGCCGCCCTCGGCCGATACGGAACTGGCATAGCCTGTGGAGGGTTTCATCCGCGGCGTCCACCAGCTCGCTGGTGCGGTTGTCGGAGTGCTGCATGCTCTCGCGAATGCGCTGGCCCAGCTCGCGGATCTCGGTGCTGCGACCGTGCACGTCCCGGTTGACCACCGACAGTTCCTCCACCGCCGAGCTGATCTGCAGCAGGTCGTTGTGGGAACTCTCGAAGTCGCCAATCATGTTCTGGAAGTGGCCGGAAGAAGACTCGACCGAATGCTGGACCCGGTCGGCCTGCTCCATCATGGCTTCGGTTTCGGTGGAGGTTCGTTCCACCACCTTGCCCATCTTGTCGACCAGGTCGTTGATCTGGTCCGCCGCGCCGCCGACCTTGACCGCCAGGGAACGGACTTCGTCGGCAACCACGGCGAATCCCCGGCCCTGTTCGCCGGCCCGGGCGGCTTCGATGGCGGCGTTGAGGGCGAGCATGTTGGTCTGTTCGGAGAACTCCTGAACCGTGCGCAGGATGGTCTGGATGCTCGTCGAGGTGCCCTGCAGCTCACCCACCGTGCCCTGGAACTCGCCCATCATCTCGCTCACCTGGGTGATTAACCGGGCGGCTTCGCCCAGCTCGGTTGACGATTCGCGTCCGATCTCCAGGTTACGGGAGTTCATCTCGGCGATGGTGGTGGTGCGTCGCGCCAGTTCGTCAATGGCGGAGGAGGACTCCTCACTGGAGCTGAAGATGGTCTCGGAATAGGACTCCTGCCGGGTGGCGTCCTTGGCGGTTTCTTCCGCCAGCTTGCGGCTGTGGGCGGCGGACAGGGTGACCTTGATGGTCTGGGTGCGAAGATCCTCCAGGGTCTGGCGCAGGCGCTCGACAAACTGGTTGAACTGGTCGGCGGTTTCATCCGTGCCCTGGCCAACTGGCACTTCGCGGGACAGGTCGCCCTGATCCTCGTTGATGCCTTTAAGCACGGTGACCAATGCCTGGCGCCCACCACCGGCACTGCGGCGGAAGTGGACGAGCAGCATGGCAATACCGGCCACGCCCAGGGCGACGGCGAGCCAGCGGAGCCAGCCCTCTGCCTGGGTAAACAGAACGATGGCGGTGATCACCTGCAGGCCAGCCCAGGTCAGGTGGTCCCAGCTCAGATTCGGGCCTGTTCCGCTGGAGGGTGTCGAAGAAACGGATGTCGTATGGGTGATGGTGGACTCGGACGACATGGCACATTACCTTGTATGAGGAAAACGTTCGCTGGTATGGCGACAGCTGTTGTTATGGACACGGAACAGAGAGTCTAGCCCTGCCTGATACCATTATCCGTTTCCATATGTAACCTGAAGCGACGCGCGGAGCTGGCTATGGCCAGCTCACGTACCGGGGCTAACGTAACAACACCAAGGGAATTGACACTATGGAGCACTACACCGGCAGCTGCCTCTGCGGCGGCATCCAGTACGAAATCCGCGGAGAACTGGCTCCCGTCCAGATCTGCCACTGTCAGCAATGCCGAAAGGCCCAGGGCGCAGCGCTGGTGACCAACATCCCCGTGCCTACCGACCAGTTTTCGATGACTCAGGGAGAAGATCTGCTCAAGGTCTTTGAATCGTCTCCCGGTAAGCAGCGGGTATTCTGCAACCGTTGCGGCTCGCCCATTCTCAGTCGTCTGGAAAGCCTGCCGGGTGTCGTTCGAATTCGTGCCGGCACGCTGGACGGGGAACCTCCACTCAGGCTGATGGATCATGCCTATGTCGGATCCAAGGCCAGTTGGTGGCCGATTATCGATGATTTGCCGCGTCTGGAGGGCGGGCGCCCACCGAAAAGGTGAGTGTTCTTTATTTTGCCTGGGCTTTTGCAGTTAGCGGTATCAGATATCCGTCTGATACCTTTCTGCCACCTCATTATCAACTTGGTTGGCTATTCATATCATAGCTTCCGAATAGCGGCAGTAGCGGTGGCTTTGGCAACCAGGCGGTCACCCTGGTATAGCTCGCCGGAAAGAAAGCCGATACCGCCGCCATGCCGTTCGACCCTGCCTATGCCCCTGAGCGCCCCGGGCTTGGCTGGCGCCAGGAACTGAACATTCAGGTTCAGCGTGGGGGCGAATTCCCCGGCGGCAAGCTGGGCCGCCAGGGCCGGGCCCATGGTGTCGTCAAGCATGGCGGACAGGAAACCGCCCTGGACATTGCCGGCGGGATTGCTGAAGGCGTCGCTGGCTTCGAATTCCGCCTCCAGCTCACCAGCGTCGGCATCGACACGCAGGATGGTCATACCCAGGGTCTGGGCGGCCTTGGGTGGTGGCAATTTGCCGTCCTGTACCTGCCAGAAGAATGCATCACGATCCATGGGAATTTCCTTGTGTGTTGGGCGTATTCAGACAGCCGGGTTCAGAGCCTCTCCCCCGACCACGGGCAGTAATCCCAGGAAATATGTGCATCCCTGCCGTTCGGGCACTTGCGGGGGATGAACAGGGAGTTGAGGGGCAGCTCGATGGTGCCCTCCATTGCATCGCCGTTGCGCTTGGTCAGGTCGACGTCCAACATGCCGGTGCTGTAGGGATCCAGCAGCCGGTCGGAGCCCGCTTGCTTGTCGTCATAGACGAAGAACTGGAGGTTGCTGCCCAGGTTGCCGATGGCGCCGGCCAGGATCGGGCGGAAGGCGCCCAGCATCATTTCCAGGTCGGGGTCCAGTTCCTTCATCGGCTTCAGGACGATGGGATCACTGCCTTCCGGCGTGAAGGTGACCCGCATGGTGTCTTCGATTTCCTGCATGGGGTAAAACTTGAAGGCCCCCATCTGGGTAATGTCCGCCTGCACCACCCCCAGAATGGAGACACCGCTGACGGCATCGATGGTGGCCTGCTTGTCCGCCTCGCTGGAGAAGGTGTCCCGGGACAGGATGGCCTGCCAGAATTCCTTGGGAATCCACCACACCACCGCGGCGTGATCGTCGCCGGCCCCCTTGGGCATGACTTGCGTATCTTCGGTCAGTTCGTCGGTGGGGACATCCGCCAGCGGCTTACGTTCAACCGCCAGGGCCTGGGTGCTCATCAGCAGGATGAGGGCGAGGGAGGGCAACAGCTTTTTCATCGGGTTTCCTTTCGTTTCGATCTCTGGGTCCGTCATAGGACAGAGCCCTGCTTCATTGTGCAGGACGCACGGTAAACAACGACGGGAAAGGGATGGCGGCGGAGCTTTCGGGCCGGAGTCCTTTATGGCGTGACCGTTGGTTGCTTCCTGCAAGTCCGGTAAACATTACCATCCGCTCATGGCCAGGCCAAGGCTGAAAGTGACGGTTCGGGATGGAATCGCTGGAATGGCGAGGGGGACGACCCGATATCAGGGGCCCGGCCCCTTACCTGGAGGGACCGGGCATGTTCTCGGATTTACTGGCCGGCCAGGTAGTCGGTGGTCAGTGCGGAGAGTGCCTGGATGCCGGTGACCAGCGCCTTGTCATCCACCAGGAATTCCGGCGAATGATTGGGCGCGGCGCCCTTCATCTTCTCCATGGGGGTGACCCCCAGGAAGAAGAACAGTCCCGGCACTTCCTTCGCGTAGTAGGAGAAGTCCTCGGAACCGGTAACCAGCGGTGCCTCGAAGACCCGGTTGGGGGCGACCTTCTTCAGGGTGGGCAGCATCTGTGCCGTCAGGGCCGGGTCGTTCACGGTGGTGGCGTAGTTGTCGACGATATTGACCTCGGCTTCGGCGCCGGTGGAGCGGGCAATGTGCTCTGCCGTGTGGGTGATGTGTTCATTCACCTGCTTTTGCACATCATCGTCAAAGGTGCGAATGGTGCCACTCATTTCCACGGAACCGGGGATGATGTTATGGCGTGATCCGCCCTCGATGGTGCCGATGGTGACCACCGCCGGGGCCGGCATGATGTTGGTCCGGCGGCTGACCACGGTCTGCAGGCCGTTGATGATCTGGGCGCTGGCGACAATGGGATCCACCCCGTCCCAGGGTTGGGCACCGTGGGTCTGCTCGCCATTGACGGTGATGTACAGGTCGGAACTGCTGGCCATGGTGGGCCCGCTGCGGTAGCTGATGATACCGGTGGGCGCCTTGGAGGTGACGTGAAGCCCGAAGATGGCATCCACGTCCGGGCTCTTGAGTACCCCCTCGTCCACCATCAGACGGCCACCAAAATGACGTTCCCCCTGATAGACATAGTCGCTGGGGCCTTCCTCGGCGGGCTGGAAGATGAACTTCACGGTGCCCGGCAACTGGTCCTGCACGCTGGCCAGGTTCTCCGCCACGGCCATCAGGATGGCGACATGGGCATCGTGGCCACAGGCGTGCATCACCGGTGTTTCCTTGCCCTGGTATTCCTGGATCACGTCGGAGGCATAAGGCAGCCCGGTAGCCTCCTTCACCGGAAGGGCGTCCATGTCCGCCCGCAGGCCGACCACCGGTCCCGGTTTGCCGCCCTTGAGGACGCCCACCACGCCGGTGGTGCCGATGTCGGTTTCAACCTCCATGCCCAGGCTGCGAAGGTGCTCGGCAATCAGTTCGGCGGTGCGGTGCTCCTGGTTGCCCAGCTCAGGATGCTGGTGGATATCATGCCGCCATTCGATGGCCTTTTCGTGCACGCCGGCGGCACCCTCAATAACCTGATCGGTCAGTGACTGGTCGGCCAGGATGGTGGGGGAGGCGAAGGCGGTACAGGCCAGGGTGGTACCCAGCAAGAGGTGTCGCATGGTGTTCTCCTTGTTGTGGTTTTACTTGGGGATTATTGGCTGAGGCTCGACCGGGGGATCTCTCGATACTCCGAGGGTGAGCAGCGATACCATTCCCGGAAGCTGCGATAGAACTGGGCTGGCTGGCGGTAGCCCAGCAGTGCGGCGGTCCTGTCGTTGGAATACCCCCGCAAGAGGTAATTGGCGGCAAGCTTGCGTCGGTTCTCATCCAGCAGCTCCCGGAAGCTGTAGCCCTCCGCCCGGATGCGGCGTTGCAGGGACCGGCGGCTGACCGCCAGCAAACGGGCGCACTCATCGATATTGGCTTCGCCGAGCCGATACAGCAGGGGCAGGAGGATGGCGACGGATTCCCGCCATTGGGGCTGTTCCTGCAACTGGTTCAGTCGCCGTTCTCGCCGGGCCAGCTTCTCGGCGGGAATGGTATGCCAGTCGAGCGGGCGTGAAAGATACTCCGCCGGAAATTCAATGGCCCTTTCCTGACACCCGAACACCAGATCGGCCGGAAAGAGCTGCCGGTAGTGGTCCTGCACCACCCCTGATGGCATGTGGTCCAGCCTGATGGCGTCAATGCGGGGTATGCCCAGCGACGGAAGTATCCTTGCGAAGCCATAGGTGATGGCATCAAGCGGTTCCCGGGCATCGGAGAAGCCGGTGGCGGGGAGGACCCGCAGGCTGGCGGTCTGCTGTCCGGTCGTCAGCTCGATGGTGCACAGGTCGGACCCCACCTTGGTGTAACGGCTGACCAGTGAGAGAGCATCGCCCGGGCTTGTGGCCCCCGCCATGAATGTCCGCGCCAGGAACCGGGGTTCATAGTTGAGGGTTTGATAGGCCCGTACCAGTAACAGCGGATCGGCGCAGCGATCACTGATGCCTTCGTGGAGTTCCAGCAGGTGGTGCAGGGGAATCCGGGTATTGGCGGAGGGGCCGGACAGCCTCGGCAGACGTTCCAGGGCCTGCTCCAGCAGCGGAGCTTCAACCACCCGGCCCAGCCCCTTGAGGGTGGTCAGGTAGTGTTCGATGGACATCGACGCAACGGGGTTGGTTTGCAGCATAGTGTTGTTATGGTCTTGTCATCGGGGCATCGGACCTTGGTCACAGGAGAGCCCTTTACCTGTGATCCTGTCTAGCGAAATTACAGGCTGGAGCCTCTCCCGCACAAGTGCAATCGGCGCCAAATCGGCACAGGGCGGCCCTGCATTCCCGGAACCTCCGCCTTGAGGTGTCATTCAATATACTGTACGTTTGACCAGTATTTCATAACCAACACTGCGAGGCACTACCATGGCGGTACAAGCAGTCTACTTCTCCGATAAGGATGGGCTGGACATGGCACTGAAGCATCCGGAAACCCTGCTGTTCTCCAACAAGTCCGAGGCGGATGCCCGGGACAGGGTGCTGGAGTTATCCGAGGAGATCCGCGAGTTCCTGACCCGCAAGGTGGAAGGACTGGATGAGGGGACGGCTGACCGTTGTGCCCTGGCCATCGCCGAGAACAAGGACCTGTTCCAGAAGGCCCTGAAGAAACCCCACCTGCTCAACGAGCCGGAAACCACGGAGGGGTAGGGTTTATAGGGCGCGGAGAGTGAGTGCTCCGCGCCTTCATTGATTAACTGGCCAGTTCCGGTTGCCCACGGGACCGGATGCGTTCCAGTACCCGCGAAGCCCGCTGGTCGCCCGTGTCGATGCCAGCAGCGCGAAGCCTGTCGTCCAGGGATTGGTTACCAATGTTGTGGTCCGGTTCCGTCAGGGCATCGTCCATGGCGTGGAGGTGTTCCTGCCGGGCGCGGATGCGGGCGATGGACTGGTCCATTGACGCCAGTTGGTCGCTCATCCCGTCCTGGTAGCCCCGGAGTTCCACGGTGACCCGCCCTTCGGACCGGTTGGCGCGGGCAATCCGCAGTTCCGACTGGTAGTGGCGCCGGGCCCGGGCGATATCCCGGAGCTGACGGCGCAGCCGGGTCTCCTGTTGCTGAAGGCGGTCAAGATGCTGCTGTTGCCGGGTCAGCAGATTCTCGTCTTCGGCGATGGTGGCGGCCAGTTCAATGGCCAGGTCCTGATGGCGCTTCGCCAGGGCGTCGGCCACCTGGTCTTCCCGCTGTCGAATGCCCAGCTGGAGCGAGTCGTTGTCCCGTTGCAGGAACTTCTTCTCCGCCATCAGGCAGGCCAGTTGCCGCCTGGAGCGGCCCATGGCCTGCTCGGCGTCCTGCAGTTCCCGTTCGAAGATGCGAACGGCATCGGCGTCCACCCGTTTGGCGGAGGGCTCCTCGGCGGATGCCCGGAGCAGGGTGTTGAATTTGGTCCAGATGCTCATGGTGTTACTCCGCCCCGAATGACACCGTGATGAAAAATACTCGAGAGGCGGAATGGCTCTTCCGTTCGTTGTCCATCGTCCTTTCCTCACGTTTTGTTGTTGATGCCGACGATGGATTCACTGTGCCGGGGCTTTTCAGGACAGACGAGAAAAATCGAAAAAGTCGCGTCCTGTTGGTCCGGTGGTATTGGATAATGGTACTTTTGGGATAAACAAAGGCAGGAGGATTGCCCGGTGGCACAAACCGTCGCCATTGTGGAAGTGCTGAAACGACGCCTGAAGGAACACGGCCTGACCTACGCCCAGGTGGCGGAGGCCCTGGACCTGTCCGAGGCCAGCGTGAAGCGGCTGTTCGCCGAACGGCAGTTCTCGCTCCGGCGCCTGGATCAGGTCTGCGGCCTGATGGGCCTGGAGATCAGCGAGCTGGTACGGGAGTTAAAGCCGGAACCGAGGATCCAGCAGCTGACCCTGGAACAGGAGCAGGAACTGGTATCGGACGACCGCCTGGTGCTGGTGGCCATGTGCAGCCTGAACCGTTGGCAGGTGTCCGAGATCCACGCCAACTACGATCTGACCGAGACCGAGGTTATTGGTTACGTGGCACGGCTCGATCGTATGGGCTTGCTGGAATTGTTGCCGGGTAACCGCACCAAGCCGCTGGTGGGGCACGACTTTTCCTGGATAAAGAATGGCCCGCTCCAGCGCTTCATCGAAGCCAAGGTGCAGCCGGATTTCTTCAATTGCGATTTCAACGGACCGGGGGAATTCCGGCTGTTCCTGAACGGCATGCTCTCCACTCATTCCACGGACTCGGTCCACCAGAAAATGCGGCGGCTGGCTCAGGAGTTCCTTCACTGCCACCAGGAAGATCAGGCGCTGCCCCTGGGGGAACGATTCGGGGTCAGCCTGGTGGTGGCCATACGGCCCTGGGAGATGGAGGTTTTCGCCAAATATCGACGCCCCGAGGCTCGCAAGCCCTATCCACGTAAGAAGTAACGCATTCAGGCAAACGCGCTACCTTTTGGTCAGTTGTTCGCGGGCACGGATCAGGTTGTCCCTGGCTTGCGCCTCCCGCTGCGTCTGGAAGGGTGGGGAATGATAGATGCTCGGCGCGGCCAGGAAGGCCGCCAGCACCTTCTTCCGTCCCCGCCGGTAGAGGGGGCCGGGCACCCAGCGGTATTCCTGTCGCACCTGGTCCTCGTAGCGCTGGTACATGTTCGCTGGTGCCCCCAGGATGGCCAGGTCGATATCCAGCAGCAGGGCCTCGTCGTCATCCCGGGGAATGGAGGGGTGTTCGGTGACCTCAATCAGCCGTTTCACCCGTTCGATGGTGGTAATGGGTTCTCCCAGGCGGGTCAGTTCATCGACGGCGAAGTCGGCGCTGCGTGCCTCGTTATCGCTGGCGCGGGGGTTGTAGATCACGTCGTGATACCACAGCGCCAGTTCCACGGCACGGGCGTCCTGTAGCTGATCCCGGTGCTGGTCCAGGTGGTTCAGACAGGCTTTGACATGTTCGAAGGTGTGGTAGGCCCGGTGGGGTTCGTCGTACCGGAGGCGCAGTCGTTGGTAGCTGTCCTGTAGCGCTGCGGGTGGCTGGTCGGGAAACAGCGATTGCCAGCGTTCCTGCGGGTCCCAGGTGGCCTCCTGTCCTGCCATGGCATGTCCTCCTCGATATGACATTGGTCAGGTCATCCTATCCCGGGAGAGCACAGGGAGGAACACTCATATAGGGTATCGCGACTGCCTTACGATTTACGGCAGGAAGCGCTTGAAAAACAACCAGTCCCGTGGTCGAATAGCATCAGTTGGCCCAGGAAGGGGCCATGCCAGCAAAACCACACCGAGCCAGGCAGTTAAAGGCATTGATGCAAAGATGAAAGGAGTCAGGGATGATCAGCAAGGATCCGGTTCTGGTCCACGATATTCTTAACCAGGTTTACGAACTCACCTGCCTGCCCAGATATGGCGCCCAGTCCGGCGCGGAAGCGTTTCCCCATGATCGCGCCTACGCCCTGGAAACCCTGCGGCGCATCGCCCGCAATACCCGCCGCGACCCGTTCAACTACGCTCTCTATGACGCGTGGCAACTGGTCCACGGCAAGCCCTGGACCCGTCCGCCGAACCTGAATGCGCTGGTGGACGACCTGGCTGATGCCATCCACCAGGGCCGTCTGTATGCCTACAGTGAAAGTGCAGGCCTCAGTCGCGTAGCCCGTTGACCAGGAGTACGCGCGGCAGCCCATGACGGGTGCGGCCACATCCGCACCCCGGTTCTCCGTCAGTGGCAGTATGGCCCGAAAGTCAGCGTCCTGTGCTATGTTCGATATAAACCCCGTCCGTTATGGAGGCATCATGGACCGGTTTATGGAACTGGCAATGGCCGAGGCAGAGAAGGGCCTGGCGGAAGGAGGTATTCCCATTGGCTCCGTGCTGGTGTGCGACGGTAAGGTGCTGGGTTCCGGTCGCAACCAGCGGGTTCAGTACGGGAGTGCCATCCGCCATGGCGAAATGGACGCCCTGGAAAACGCCGGGCGCCACCCCGCCGACGTCTACGCCCGTTCGACCCTCTATACCACGCTGTCGCCCTGCGCCATGTGCTCCGGCGCTATCCTGCTGTACGGTATTCCCCACGTTGTTATCGGCGAGAACAAAACCTTCCAGGGTGAGGAAGATCTGCTCAGAAATCGGGGCGTGGAACTGGAAGTCCTCAACGACGAGGCCTGCATCGAGATGATGGAACGCTTTATCCGGGACAGGCCGGAGTTGTGGAATGAGGATATCGGGGTGTGAGGCAGGGATGCCCCGAAAAAGTCTGCGACCATTCGGGTAAAGCTGCGTCTTAGGTATAGCGATACCACAAACGCACAACCAGAGACGGAGATACCTGATGAAACGCTTTCACGTTCACCTGTCGGTTCAGGACCTGAAACCGAATATCCGATTCTACTCCACCCTGTTCGGGCAGGCGCCCAGTCGACAGGAGGGCGACTACGCCAAATGGATGCTGGAGGATCCCCGCATCAACTTTGCCATTTCAACCCGTGGTGCCTCGTCAGGACTGGATCATTTCGGGTTCCAGATGGATGATGACAACGAGCTGGAGCAGTTGCGGGAGCGTGCCCGGGAAGCGGACGCGGCCATCCTTGATGAAGGCGCGACCCAGTGCTGCTACGCAAGCAGCAACAAGCACTGGCTGATGGATCCGCAGGGCCTGCCCTGGGAGCATTTCGTCACCATGGGAGAGATACGCCATTTCGGGGTCGCACCCGCTCTTGCGGACAGCCGTGAGTCAGGCACATTGAATGCAAAGGAAAGGACATCAGACGGTGCAAAGGGAAATACCTGTTGTGGGTAGTCAATCCGCGATGGTACAGGACAGCGTTGACAGCGGGGCAGCCCACCGGCCTGCGGCGGAGGTGGACGACGCCTATCGCGCCCTGCGCAAGGGATTGCTGGGCTTTCTTCGCGCCAATGTCCACGAGCCATCATTGGCGGAAGACCTGCTGCACGAAGTGTTCGTGAAAGCCACCAGGGCCCTGGATCAGGGTGAGCGGCCCACCAATCTCTCCGCCTGGCTCTATCGGGTCGCCCGCAACACCCTGATTGACCATTATCGCCGTGAACGCCCCACGGCGGAGGTCCCCGAAAACCTGGAGGCAGGGGCGCCCTTTTCCCTGCCCCCGGAGCAGACCCTCGCGCTGTGCCTGAAGCCGTTTATCAATGAACTGCCCGAGAAGTACCGGGAGGCGTTGCTGGCCACGGCCATCGAGGGTCGGAGTGTGGCGGATTGGGCCCGCGACACCGGGCTGTCCTCATCCGCCGCCAAAAGTCGCGTCAGCCGTGGCAGGGCGATGCTTCGGGAAAAAGTACTGGACTGCTGTCACGTGGAAGTGGACCGGACGGGAGAAGTGCTGGATTACCATCGGCGCGAGTAGCCTGCTTCTACTGTTGGCGACCAAACCACTGCAAAAGGCGCTCGTAGACCTGCCGGTTGTTCAGCAGGTCAAAGTGATTCAGGCCATGGAAGACGGCCTGCCGTTCTGGCGGGACTGGCAGGCAGCGAGCGCTGTCCCGGTGCTGACCCAGGGCACTTTTCAGGGGGACCAGACCATCACCTCGTTCGATCCAGGGGAAAGCCGAGGGGGATGGCTGGTTCGTTGCGGCCACTGCGTAGCATTGGGTGCCGGGTGGGAAGCGTTCGGGGATACCGTTTCTGTCATGGGCTGCATCACCGATATTGCCTTCACGAAGATCCTGGATGCCTGCGCTGCGAACCTTGCCAATTCGGCTGATCGGAGCGCTGTAGGGGCTGATGCCCAGCAGGAAATCCAGGCCGCTGCCCAGGCGCTCCAGTGTCGACCCATGGTGGGGCGTGCCGAGGAAAACGATCTTCTTCAGACGTGTCGGCCAGTGGTGCCCGGCTTCCTGCCCCCACCGGCAGGCACTGCGGGATACCAGTCCGCCCATGCTGTGCCCCAGGATCACCAGCTCCTCGACCGTGACGGGCCACTGGCTGACCAGGTCCTCCAGCAGGTCGGCGAAGTCACGACCGTTATCGGTCACCCGGCGACCGCTGTTGTAATGCAGGTACAGGGGCGTATAGCCAAGATCGCGCGCGAGTGCCGAACCATGATCGTGATCCTTTTTCTGCCAGTGGCGATCGTTCATGCAGAGGCCATGGACCAGGATCAGCAGTCGGTTCGATGGTTCCGGAAAACGCGACTCTAGCGCTCCGCGCTCCAGATCGAGAGGCCGGCCACCGGACCGAAAGCGGGTGGGAATAGCCAGTGGGTTGCCCGACCGCACCAGATAATCGCCCAGTACGCCATTGACCACAGAGCGGGCCGCCTCCCGCTGTGGGGAAGGGTCCTGAACGGGCAGCAGTGGTGACAACCGGCCCAGGCCTGTATCCAGACCCCAGCCAACCAGCGTGGAGACCCGGCGGATGTTGCGATAGACCAGGCCGGTAATACCCCGGGTGGGCCCGGCGCGGGACGGCCCCACAAGCGGTGCCAGCCCGGCAACATTACGGTGCATGCCTTCGACAACATCGGTCACGCCATCAAACCCGGCGACAATCAAGCGGCTAGTGCCGATCAGGTCCGCGGATATGGGCGGGGTGTCGCGGGATTCAATGGGGCTTCCACGTCCATGGTCTGAGGTCATGGCGATGCGTCCTGGGCGCGGGTGGCTGGCCGGCGGGATGTGCCGGGCAGAAAACGCGATTTCACTATAGCATGGCATGCATCGGGGGTATCCAGCGGCCTGACCAGGTTGATTCCGGGGGCATGCCTCGGACTTTTCCTAATGTAGGCTCCCCTTCGAAAATACATTGATCACCACCACACCCGCAACAATCAGCCCCATGCCGATCACCCCGGCGGGATCCAGTTTCTGGCCGAACAACAGCCAGCCGATCAGGGTGATCAGTACGATGCCCAGACCCGCCCAGATGGCATAGGCAATGCCCACGGGAATGGCCTTGAGGGTCAGCGCCAGGAAATAGAAGGCTACGGCGTAGCCGATCACGACAATCACACTGGGCCAGAAGCGTGTAAAGCCGACGCTGGCCTTGAGGCTGGATGTGGCAACCACTTCGGCCATAATCGCGGTGCCCAGGAACAGCCAGTTTTTCACGGGATACCTTCTCCTGTTACTGCGTATTAAGTCCCAGTTCCCGCTGCTTCTTCCTGGTCAGCCCCAGTGAAACCAGGCGGTGGGATTCCCGGAGGTAGTATCGCAGGTCATCGTCGCCGGTGTCAGTGACCCCATATTGCTGAATCCATTTCATGCCCCGCGAGGCCAGGTAAGGCGCGGGCCGGAAGCCAGGCTGCTCCTTCAGGATCTCGAAGTCCAGGTCGCAGGTCTTGAAGGTGAAAGCTGGCTGTTCGTCCTTCTGCCAGCCGCCGATGGCAAACACCTTGCCGCCGACTTTCCAGACGTCGGAATTGCCCCATTGCACGACGTGGGTGGTGGCGGGAAGGGCGCGGCAATAGTCGTTGAATTCGTCGTAGGTCATGGGGTGCTGTGAACGCCTCGACTGTAGCTCTACCAGACAGAAACTGGCCGAGGTAAAATCTCCGCTAAAGGATCGATAACGTCAAGGATAGATGACCCATGAGAAACTTCCTGCTACTGCTTTGCCTTCTTGTCGCTCCCCTTGCCCTGGCTGGCACCTACCGCTGGGTTGACGAAAACGGCCAGACACACTTTGGTGACCGTCCACCGGCGGACGCGATGTCCGATGAAGTTGACCTGGACCCTACTCCCGCTGAGCCGGATGCAGCAGCCCGCGAGCGCCATCAGCGGATGCAGGAATTCCTGGAGCAGAGCGAGCAGGAACGCACCGAGCGCAACGAGAGAGAGGCCCGGGCGGAGGCCATGTCAGCCGATCGTGAAGCCCGGTGCGACGCCTTGCGGGGACGCCTGAAATACCTGAAGAGCGTGTCCCGTATCTACCGGGTCAACAACGAGGGCGAGCGCGTTTACGTGGACGATGACGAAAACGAGCGGTTGCGCCGCGAATTCCGGGCCCGGGTCCAGAATGAGTGTGGTGGCTGACTCGCATTAAATAACAAGTATACTTGTAGAGTTATTGCCAGCGTGTACTATAGTTACAAGCAAACTTGTAATTTTTGGTCGCTATGAATCTCATACTACAAGTACACTGGGAAAATAAATGGCGCGACGCTGGTGTTGTCACGTTTCATGACGAATCGTCCGGCCTTCTGGGAAAGCCGAGTTTCAGCTACGAGACGCACTACATCGTGGAAGCGCTTGAGCATTTGGGCGACTTTACGGCTGAAAACCTGATCGACCGGACAGCGGTTGGGGTGAACCTTCCCTGCCACTTTGGTGGTGACTACGTTGATGGCGAAATCGCGCCAGTGCTGCGGGATATTATTCCCCAGGGTGCCGGCCGGCGACACTGGATCAGAATGCTTGGCCTTGAGCGGGACCCGGCCCAGGCCATCGATGCCAGGCTGCTGGCGGAAGGGTGCATCGCGCCCATTGGCAATCTGCGCATCAGGGAGGCCGCCGAAGCTTTCGAGGAGAGCCTTGAAACCCAGAGCGTTCAGTGGTTCTCACGCGACGATATCAGCACCCGCGCCGAAGGGGTGATCGATTATGCCCAGGGGCTTGGGCTCGCCATTGGGGGCGGTACAGGTGCCGGCGGGGATGCTCCCAAGCTCCTGCTGGTGGAAAACCGAAAAGGACAGTTTGCGTTTGAGGGCACGGTTCCTGAGACGGAAATACATAGGCATTGGCTGGTGAAGTTTCCGCGTGGACGGAAAACCGCCGATGACATCGCCGTCCTGCAAGGCGAGGCAGCCATATACGCCGCCCTGGAGGCGCTGGATTTCAACACGATCCGAGACTCCAGCCTGTGGGAAACGGAGTCCAGACATGCCCTCTGGTTACCCCGGTTTGACCGGGAGGTCACACACCACGGGATCCTTCGCCATGGCGTTGAATCCATCTACTCCCTAGTGGGACGGATTGGCGACGGTGCGGCCCTGGATCATGAGCAGGTTTTCGACAGAATGAAAACCTGTGTGACCCAGCCCGCGGATCCAGACCAGTTGCTGGCGGACTACCTGATCCGGGATGTACTGAACACAGCTATCGCCAACCGTGACAATCATGGGCGAAACACGGCGCTGATCAAGCTGGAAAAGGATATCGCCCTGGCACCCGCCTTTGACCTTGCCCCAATGGCGCTCGACCCGGAAGGCATTGCCCGGACCACGGTCTGGCCCCGGGAGCTTCGGGCCAGTAATGGCATGGACCCGAACTACCCCAAGGTAATCAACACGCTGGCGGACATGCCCGAACGGGCTGCCGGGTTATTCCGGGATGAACTCCGGAAACTGGCACCGCTCCGGGAGGAACTGGTCAGGCAAGGGGCCCCCGCGCCAATGATGGCGCTGCCGGCATTGCAGGTGGATGTGATTGGCCAGGTGATTGCTGAAATGGACAGGATGCTGGGCACCGGGGAGTAAGCTGTATGCCGCGACTGAAAAAACCATTGAGTGCCAGTGAGAGGGTGGCGTCTCGTGAGGAAATCCTCGGGCTTCTGGATAGCGGGGAAATCTCCATCGGGCAGGCGATCCGGCGCATGCGCCTGGAGTGGACCGGCCTCAGCCAGGGGCACTTCGGGAAAATAGTCGGCCTGTCCGCCAACACCATTTCCGCGATCGAACGTAACGAGGAGAACGCCACCCTCCAGACCCTGAACCAGATTCTCCGGCGCTTTGGGATGGAGCTTACGATTCGGCCGCGTCGGTGACCTGATCATTGACCGCTGACCGTGACCGGCTCGGGGCCACGGTTTTGTTTGTGTACGAGTCTCCAGCGTTCTCTATTTTTTCTGGCGCGTCACCAGGACAATGCCGATCATCAGCAGAACACCGCCGACAACGAAATTGGTGGTCAGTGGTTCATCCAGCAATAGCGCACCGAACAGCACACCGAACACCGGAGACAGGAACGAGAAGACCCCGAGTTGCGAGGCCCGGTAGCGGCGCAGCAAAGTGAACCACAGCAACAGGGCGGCGAAGGCAATCACCAGGGTCTGGCAGGAAGGCATGGTTCCGTGCCTCAGGCGTTACAACCACCGTTTCGTTCAGGCAGCGCCAGTATTCCCTCTACAGTCTCGCCCCGGACCAGGCCATCGCCGGGCAGGGCGTGATGCTGGCCACCTATCCGGTGGTGGCTGACCGTCTGGCGAGAGGGATACTGGTGCGGCCATTCGGTGATGAATACACCCTGGCCACACCGTTCACCGACGACCTGCTCCTGCCGGCTTCAGGCACAGCGCCCCCGGCGGTGCAACGGTTTGTGGACTGGCTGGTGGCGGGGGCGCGGGGGTTCCGGCAGCCGATGAACCCGTGACAGATAGAGCGCGCAACAACCCGACGGTCCCTTTTCCTGGCCTCACTCGGCCGGGAGGTTCAGTTGCCAGGACACGTCAAACCGGTCATTGACCCAGCCGAACTGCCGGCTGAAGCCGTAGTCATCCAACGGCATCAGGACCTCGCCACCCTCTGACAGGATGCCAAACACCCGCTCCAGCTCCGCCAGTGAATCAACGTCCACGAAGATGGATATGGATGGCGTAAAGTCAAAATCATGGGGCATCGGGCTGTCTGAACACAGGTACTCACGACCGCAAAGGGTGAAAACGGCCACCTTGATCGTGCCAGCGGGGCCGGGCTCACCTTGCCCCCAATGTTCCACATGCACCATGCGGGAATCAGGGAAGGTATCGAAATACAGGTCCAGCGCGGCCTGGGCACGGCCTTGCTGGAACATGAGGAAGGGGCGGGCGGTAGTCATTGGGCGTCTCCATTTGGCCTGACGAAGGGCGGCGGACGATGGGTTGTCATTCTGCCGTTCCTGATGCTGACAGACAGTATCCTACTAGAGCCATGGCAGATCGTGTGACACCCGGACTATTCGCCCGGCCGGATGTGCTTCAGAACCCGCATGGGACCGTCTGCCCCATTGCAAAACACTCGTATTCGGTGTCGACAACTCTCCAGCTCATGTTGGCTATCGCTGAGCGTGCTGCTTTCGTAGCCCTCAAACACCCACCTTGGTGTGTCAGCGAACGGACTGGCCAACTCGATCGGCGTAGGTTAGAGCTTCATCCCGAGTTCCACGCCACTTGGCGACTCGGTCTCCTTCCTGAAAATGATTCCGGGGAAGAAAGGTTGTGATGAGGCGGTTAAACAGGACCTTTTGTCCGACGGTACAAACCCGATTCGAAGGAGAATCACATGAACAAATTACATTCGCTGGCCTTTTACGCATTGGTGACACCAACCATTGCAATGGGGTCTGGGGTGCTGCTTGCCGAACAGTCTGCCGACAAGGATGGCGTTGAGAAGCAGCAGAGCACCGAGCATGGAGAAGACACCATGGAGTCCACAAGCAACACCATGCCAAGTGACCAGAAAGCGGATCACCAGGCCGGCATGCAGAACGAGTCCTACATGCACTCCGCTCCGGCTGATGGCATGCGGGCGACCGACCTGATCGGCGCTGAGGTTATAACCGCTGGCGACGAGGAAGTCGGATCAGTGAGTGAGCTGATTATCGATAAAAATGGTCAGGTCGTCGCCATTGTCGTTGGCGTCGGTGGATTCCTGAGTATGGGTGAGAAAGACGTAGCCATCGGGTGGGAAAACGTAACCAGGTCGAGCAGTTCTGACAAGTACGAGCTCCGGATCGACGTGACCCGTGAGGAGCTGCAGTCTGCGGCGGAGTTCAAAAAACAGCAGTAAATTGCAGTACCCCGCACGTTTGTTGAAATGAATAGACGGCAGGGCTCAAATCCCTGCCGTTTCTGCTTCACAAGGCGGCCAAAAGAGAGAACGATGAACAAGGACACCATCGAAGGTAACTGGCGCGAACTCAAGGGCAGGGGCGGAAGTGTGTTGTCCTAGGCTAACGACGACTAATAGAACTCCGAATCTAATGCATTGCGCACAGCATCTATATCGCCCTGGAATGACATCGCCTGTTCTGAACGGGCCAAGGCCATTTGTGCATGTTTCCTGGCAGCGGCGCCCATCATTCTGTTATCTGACTCGGCCAGTGCACGAAAAGCTTTCTGCAGCCTGATGGCCACTTCGACGATTGCCGAGCCGTCCCGTGCGATCGCCGTAAACGCATCGTCGAACAAATCATCAACTATCAGCGTCGGCACCGATACTCGGTCATAGGTGATCGCCTGTAATCTGTCCTTTTCAAGCGGGGATTGCCAAAGGGTTAAAAGTCGCACCATAGCGCCTATGACATTGATTGCGGTTCCCGGGTCATTGATGCCTGGCGAAAGCGCCTTGCCCGCTATCTCGGACAACGCCAGAAGGCCGAAGCGGGGATCATCATCGAAGGCGCGGTTCGAGCGGATTGTGAAGGCAGCGGAGAAGTCGTCTGGCTTGAACGCCTCGCACCCCTCTACATATAGCAGCGGACGGGTTGTGCTCACAAATGTCCCGGGCAGGGCTGACACCACCACATGGCAATTCAGCTCGTCAGCGTGGGATTGTAACTTCTCCAGATCAATATGCTGGATATAGCCAACTTTCGGGGAACATACGGAAACACCCTTGTCTGGGGCCTGATGCGGCAAAACTGCCAAAGCACCCAGCGTGGGAGCGTGGCGGCGACGATCCAGAGCGTCGGCGGCAGCTTTTTCAACCTGTTTAATCGTGTTCACCACCCGGCCAAGCCGGGCAATTCTGTCGACCCAGCGAACGAAAGTGACGATGACAGTGGCAAGCACGATAACGGTGAGCACGAAGACCGCACACAGGCCGGCGGAGTCGTAGAGGTCATTTTTGACGGCAATCAGGGAAACAATGCTGAAGATGAAGGCCCCTATGAATACAGATAGGGCATTCTGGGAAACGTCGTCATCAATAACCAGTGGTATGGATCGGGGTGTCGCACCGGTACTGGCAGATGCATAGGCGGCGACCATGGAGCCTACCGCGAAAGTCGCAATAACCAGCATGCTCGAAGCCATGATGGACAGCAGGGTTTCGACAGAGTCCAGATTGACCTCGGGTAACACTCTGGCAAGGCCCAGATCGTCAGCGAGCTTGGCCAGGAATGTTGCTCCAATCGAAAGCACGCAAAGGAATAGCGGCTTGACCCACAGGCGTTCTTTAATCTGACTGTAAAAAAAGCGCAGCCTGTCAGCGCTCCATAGTGGCGATCGGCCCATCCCCATATCCTCCATCATTATGCGTAATATTGGCAGAAAGCTGCGTGAGAAAAGCGTAGCCGCGTCCAAGAGTCCGGGGTAATGGCTGGTTCAGCTCACGAATACGCAGAGGTCTGTTGACCCGGCCGAGACTGGAAACGCCTCGCTGTGGCGGGACACTAGGCAGCACAGGACTTCGGTGCATCGAAAAATTCCTGGAAAGTCCTGGTCACATCCTGTGGAAGGCGCGTGCGGAGCCTTGCTGTGAGTTAACCGCATAGGCGGGTACCGGGGGCAACCGAGATACCACTCGAACCGTTTGTCTTGACGGATTCTCACACCGATGGTGAAAACCGTCTGTTCGATAACCAACGCACGCGACAAACCGGATCAGTCCCGGTCACCCCATGTCGACTGGCGCTCGGTGTGGCAACGCACCGACGCCGCAACCGCTCTCGAGTAATGCTGGCTACCATCTATGCAACTGAAGCAGCTCGGCATCCAGGAGATGCTCTCTTGCGACCGCCAGCGGCTCGAGCACGACGCCGGAACTGTCGTTGAATGATGTATGAGGGGTCACCGATGGACCTGAAAAGTGGCTATCCATTCTGGGCAGTGAAGAATGGGCTTATGTATGCCTTCCCGCAGCTGGACAAGGATCGGAGTTGTGATGTGGTAGTGGTGGGCGCGGGTATCACCGGCTCGCTGATTGCTGATGAACTGGCCGGTCATGGCCACGATGTGATCGTGCTTGATCAACGGGACGTTTGCTGGGGCAGCACTTCCGCCAGCACCGCCTTGCTCCAGTATGAAATCGACACCCATGCGACGGATCTGGCCAAACGCTACGACCAGGCTTCGGCACTCCTGGCCTATCAGTCCAGCTTGCACGCGATAGCTGAGATCGGGGAGTTGGCGCAACAGGTCGGAGATGTCGATTTCGCCCACTGCGACAGCCTTTACTATGCCAGCAATCGCGCTGACCACCCACGCCTGGCCGAGGAGTTCGCCTGGCGCGAGGAACACGGTTTTCCGGTTCGCTGGCTGAGCCGCGCCGGGCTCAAGGACGAGTACGGGCTGACAGCACCTGCAGCCATCCTGAGCTCGGTGGCGGCAAGGGTTGACCCATACAGGCTCGCCTCAAGACTGCTGAAGCGCATACAGCGAAAGGGTACAAGCGTATTCGATCGCACCCAGGTGACCTCCATCAAGACGACCGCGCGATCGGTAAAGCTCACCACTGACAGCGGCATGGTGATCAGGGCAAAGCACGCCGTGATTGCAAGCGGCTATGAATCACAAAGCTGGCTGCGCCAGCGTGTTGCAAAGAATCTCAGCAGCTACGCCTATATTAGCGATCCCGTCGACCCGGCGGAGTTGCAGTGGCTGGCAACCACCATGCTGTGGGAGTCCTCGCGACCGTACATCTACTTGCGCACTACCGGAGAAGGAAGGCTCCTGGTGGGTGGCGAAGATGACGCCCGGGACCTGCCGGCCCGCCGGGATCGGTCAGTCGAGCGCAAGACGGCGACTCTGCAGCGTAAGGTGACGCGGCTATTCCCTCATCTCCAGGCCCGGCCGGCCTTTGCCTGGGCAGGCACTTTTGCTGAAACCAGCGATGGCCTGCCTTTATTCGGCCATCACCCTGAGTACGGCCCGCGCGTCCTGTTCGCGCTCGCCTACGGTGGTAACGGCATCACCTACAGTATGATCGGCGCCGGCTTGTTGCGCGCCCAGATTGAACGCCGCTCGCACCCATTGACCGCGTTGTTTGCTTTTGCCCGGCTAGGAAGACTGTTCTAAACGATACCTGATGTAACGACACTTGAATCGACAACCCCTCCCGTTGTCGGTATGGTCCCTGAAAGACTCGAGTCCTGTAATCGCAGGAATGCCCAGTGCAATCCGGGCATAAGCGAAAAGTCTGTCTGTGCAGTATTGCACCTGCTCGTTGTCCTGATCCGGCGTTTCACAGCACTCCCGCTGTCTGGACTCCGGTGTTGTCGGTCATCTCTGTTTGGGGACCCCAGGTGCGAACAGATACAGGTGTACGCCTTTCAATAGGAATGCCGATTCTGGCCGCGTTGCTGCCTTTATCGTTCCCCTTGTCTGCCGATGACGGCGAAGCCGGCTACCGGTTGCTGGAGCTGGACGGTTACAAGGTCAAGTGGGGTGAGCAGAGCTTCGGGGCGGGGGCACGCGTCAGCTATGCCTTTGCTGACCAGGAGCTGCGGTTCGATGATGCACGTAACTGCGGTGAGTTGGCGCCCATGAAAGCGCTTTCAGGACAGGAGTTTTCCTACGAGACACTGGTGCATGAGACCGCAGCGGCCTTCCGGGTCTGGGAGCGCGCTGCCAACCTTTCATTTTATCAGGTCAGCAATATCCAGGAGGCGGACATCATTCTCGGGGCCCAGGGCCAGCCGTATATGGGGGCGTTGGCCAATGTGACCTACGCGTCCGGGGAAAAGGAAGATGTACGTGCCATCAAACAGGCGCTGGTGTGCCTGAATCCCGACCACAAATGGAAGGTCGGGTTTGATGGCAACAAGGATGCCTATGACATCCGCTATACGCTGATTCATGAAATTGGCCATGCCATCGGCCTGGACCATCCCGGCCCCTCCGGGCAGGTGATGGGGTTCCGCTATACCGAGGATTTCCCCGAACTGCAGCCCGGTGATCTTCGGGGAATCCGGCGACTTTACGGGCAAGCCGTCAATGATGACCGGCTCGCCAATGGCCCGGAGCCAGCTCTGGCCAACCCATCGCTCTGAGCTGGTTCAGAAGTTGTAACCCAGTCCCACCGTGTAGGCCCAGGCGCCATCGTCCTGGAAGGCATCGTCAACGTCATTGGAACTGTCAAAAAAGAACTGGTACTCGACCCGGGCAAGGAAGAATGTCTTGGTCTGCACATAGTACTTCAGGCCCGATTCCAGACCCGCGAAGGCACTGTCGTTGACGCCATCACCGTAGATGCCACCGAGACTTCCGCCAACGAACGGCCGGGCGCGCTCATCCAGGAACTGATAGTTGAGATAACCACGGGTTGAGCCGTTCCAGAAATCATCCTCGATGTCCTCGCCTTCGATACTGGCGTAATTGATGCTTTGCCGGACACCGGCCACCGTGTTGTCACGCAGGTACCAACCCAGATCGCCGCTCACGCCGAAGCTGCCGCTATCGAAACTCTGATCACTACTGCCAGTCCCGGAGATGGAGAATTCCCGGTCGCCCTCATCCGGGCCGATGTCGGCGGATTGTGCGGAGACTGTCAGGGGCAGTGTACCCAGAAGACAGACCGTGATTGCCGCAGTGTTGAATCTGTTCATTTTAAGCTCCTTAGCCTGAATTTCTCAGACTGCATTGCCAGAATGCGCCGTTACGTCCTTGGCGCGGGCCGTATCGCAGCAGATACCGACGCCTTCATCCGTTGCGAACGAAGACTCTCAGGATCCGCGCCGGACCGCTCGACTGTCTGTACGTAAGCGCACAGAAGGTATTGCCCAGGAAATAACGCCCCAAGCGTTCGGCAACGCACCGACCCGCCCGGGCACGACCTTTAGGATGGAATTGGTCCTGATCCCCTACGAGATATCCGGAGAAACAGGGCCCAAACGAACCATCCTAAGGAGATCAGCTCATGAGAAAGTTTCCGGTCGAAGGTAGTCCCAGCGCCGAAAAAGAAAAAGCCGGGAAGGTTGCCGGTAAGGAGACCGATGAAATCAAGGAGAATGAGAAGAAACCGGAGCGTCATGCCGGCAAGGACGACAGCGTGCTGTCGGATATCAATGACGACCCCAAAAAAGAAACCAGGTAAACGGTTTGGGAACATGATCCAAGCGCAGTAATGACGTTGCAGATGGCATGCAGGATGAAAGTCTCAGCTAACCACCAGAAGAAAAGTGAAATGGCGAGTAAGAGAATTCTGGCCCTTGTGTTGCTGGTTGTAG
This sequence comes from Marinobacter shunpengi, assembly GCF_045449715.1. NCBI lineage: Bacteria > Pseudomonadati > Pseudomonadota > Gammaproteobacteria > Pseudomonadales > Marinobacteraceae > Marinobacter > Marinobacter shunpengi. Next base: position 191,488 of record NZ_JBJJLA010000025.1, read on the forward strand.
GTTCGATCCTGCTTTTTTGGCACCTGCGTGTGCCAGCGTACATACCTGGCAAAGTCGATTACCTATGCTGGACGTGGATGAGGTAAAGGAGTTGCCTGGACAGGACGTTACATCGCGCACCCCACGGAAGGCGGTGCCACCATCCATTCGGAGTTGTGAAAAGGAGGAGTGACAGATGAACAATATCGTCTACATAGTCGGTGCGGTCGTTATCGTCGTGGCGATTCTTTCCTTTCTTGGTTTTGGTTAGGATTTCACCCTGCCAGGTTTTGAATCAGCGGACGTTGGCAGGGTCAGTCTGGACTGGCCTTGATATGTGGGTCGCTTATTCTATCTGCTTCCTGCCTCTACGTGCGGCACTTCTTCAATTACCGTTCATAGTACGGCCTCTGATATGTCGCCGCGTGGTATACGGCAATATGAACAGATAGAGACCGGTGAGCATGAGTAGGGCCAGGGGGAGCAGAGCAATGACACCTGCCCAGAGGGTTATCTGTTCCGGTATTGAAACAAAATTGAGAACGATGTTGACGATGACAAGCACCGTGAACGTGATGGACAACCACCGATGAACTTGTCGAATCGATTTACTCCAATTCATAGGACCCTCCTCAGAACTATACCCCGTGAAAGAGGGCATCACCGTTTGCCCTGTAGACGCCGCATGACGCTGCCAGCATGCGCGGCCACGGAATGGGAGGCTAAACCGCAATGCAGTAACTGTGGCTGTGATTGTTAGAGCGTCTTTTCATATATGGATACAGCTTCGCCATTGTATTGCACCAGTTCCATGAACCGCCAACCTTCACGGGCGAGCAAAGAATTTGCCGTGCTGGTGCCTGTGTAGATTGTCTTGAAACCGAGGTTGCGGGCTACCTGCTCAAGGGCGGAGGCCATACGCGCACCAATACCGTTACGCCTGTATTGCGGCGCGACCATACCACCACCCACCCACGGCGAAAGATGTCCGTGTGTTGTGATGGACTCTGACTTAAGCGCTATAACCCCGCAGGGTTCCAAGCCGACAAATGCCACGAGGCCGACAGGCAATTGATTCCGGTTTGAATATGCCACAAGATCTCGGCGAGCATTACCGGGGCCACCCGCGCCATAATATTCGGACCATTCTGTCTGGAACAGGCGCTCAAGGACTGGCAGAGCTTCAGGATGATCTGCGAGGTAGCCGATGATAGGAGAAGTGGACATGGGGACTTGCGCTCTAACGATTGCTATTATAAATCAGTGACTTTGGTGCTCATGAGAGCACTGTTTCCAGAGAATCCAAACTTCTCGTACAATCTTTGAGCATCACGGGTTTGCAGCACCATTTGAGTACCCTTGATGGCTGGATGCGCAACCAGACATTCCATGATCCACTGCCCCAGACCTGCCCCCCGAAACTCTGGCTCAACCACGATATCAGCTACCCAAGTAAACGTAGCACCATCGGTGACTGCGCGCCCAAAACCAATTTGCTTTGCTCCAAGGTAAAGACCGAAACATATGGAGCCAGCAATCATGTGCTCTATGATTTCGCGAGGACGGCGATCTCCCCAATACGTTGCGGCGAGCAAGCGGTGGACCGTATCCAGTTGCACCCTGGATTTGTCGTCAGTGATTAGATAATCATCCTTGCGCCACTCCACTGATCGCTACTCCCTGATTTATAACAGCGTATTAGAAGGCTTTCATATTATTGCAAAAAACGAGAACGTCAGATAACTCCAAGAAAAAGTTGGGGCCTATCGAAAATAAACTAAATTCCAATCAATGAGTTGCACTAATCGGAAACAATAGTCTCGTAAATCGCGTGTCTTCCATATTTCGTGTTTTCAACATACCATTCACCATACCGGATTCGGTGCCGATTCCGGGACCGCTACACAACACAAAAAAGCCCGAACCGCCAAAGGCGGCCGGGCCAAGGACTGGCACTGGGGTCCAGTGCAACCGAGAAGGGTTTTCTTTACGAGCTGGTGGTGCCGCCGTCGATGGCGATGTTCTGGCCTGTGATGTGGCGGCCGGCTTCGCTGGCCAGCAGTACGGTCAGGCCTTTCATGTCTTCCTCGCCGCCGAAGCGGTTGAGGGGGATGCGCTCCAGCATCTTCTCGCCCATGGCGTCCAGCAGGCCCTGGGACATCTTCGACGGGAAGAAGCCGGGGCAGATGCTGTTCACGTTGATGTTGTAGTGGCCCCACTCCGCTGCCAGGGCGCGGGTGAAGTTGACGTTGGCACCCTTGGAGGTGTTGTAGGCGATGGTCTTCATGTCGCCGGGGTTACCGGACAGGCCGGCGATGGAGGCGATGTTGATCACCTTGCCGGATTTGCGGGGAATCATGCAGCGCTTGGCCACTTCCCGGGTGAGGAAGAACATGGCGTCCACGTTCAGGTTCATCACCTTGTCCCAGGCTTCATCCGGGTAGTCTTCCGCCGGGGCACCCCAGGTGGCGCCGGCGTTGTTGATCAGCACATCGATATCGCCGAAGGCGCCCACGGCCTCGTCCACGAAAGAGGAGATGGCGTCACGGTTGGACATGTCGGCGGTGATGGTTTTTACCTCGATGCCCATGTCCTTCAGGTGCTTTTCCGCTTCCTCCAGCTCATGCTGCTTGCGGGCGCTGATAATCACCCGGGCGCCCATTTCGCCCAGGGCTTCGGCCATCTGCAGGCCCAGGCCGCGGGAGCCGCCGGTCACCAGGGCGACCTTGCCGCTCATGTCGAAGAGTTGTTTGATGCTCATTGGGGGACTCCTGTTGTTGTCCGGTGCCCGACCCGGGGCCGGGCACCGCTATTGGATGTTAGGCGGTCTTGTCCAGGAGGTTGTCGCTGACCTGGCCCAGGTGGTAGTCCGCATCCCCGAACAGCAGGTTGACCAGGGTCAGCCGCTTGAACAGGTGGGCGGAGAACATCTCGTCGGTCACGCCCATGCCGCCGTGCAGCTGGACACCAGCCTGGCCCACTTCCCGGGCACCCTGGCCGATCAGCAGCTTGGCCTGGGAGATGGCCTCGCGGCGTGCGTCCCGGTCATCGGAGTCGGCGTAGTCTGCCGCCAGGATGGCCATGGAGCGGCCCTGCTGGGCGTGGATGAACATGTCCGCCATGCGGTGCTGCAGCACCTGGAACTTGGCGATGGGTACCCCAAACTGCTTGCGGGTCTGGGTGTACTCCAGAGTGGCCTCGGTCATGGCGTCCATGGTGCCCACGGCTTCCGCACAGACGGCGGCAGTGCCCTGGTCGATGGCCTTTTCCAGGGCCGGGAAGCCCTTGTCGGCCTCGCCCACGATGGCGTCGGCGGAGACTTTTACGTCCTTCAGGCTCACTTCGGCGGTGCGGAAACCGTCGTGGGTGGCGAAGTCGGTGACGGTCACGCCGCTGGCATCGGCGTCCACCAGGAACAGGGTGATACCGTTTTCATCGCGGACATCGCCGCTGGTGCGGGCAGAGATGATCAACTGGTTCGCCTGGCCGCCATGGATAACGGCGGTCTTGGCGCCGTTGAGCACGTAGTCGCTGCCGTCGCCCTTGGCCACGGTCTTCACGTGGGCCAGGTTGTAGCGGGCGCCATGCTCGTAGGCGGCCAGGGCCATCAGCCGCTGGCCACTGGCGATGGCCGGCAGGATGGCCTGTTTCTGGGCGTCGGAGCCGGCGTCTCGTACCAGTCCGCCGGCCAGTACCACAGTGGCCAGGTAGGGCTCGGTGACCAGGGCGCGGCCGAAGGATTCCATCACCAGCATGGTGTCGATGCCGTTGCCGCCCAGGCCGTCGTAGTCCTCGGGGAAGGTAAAGGCCAGCAGGCCCATTTCCGCCAGGGCGTTCCAGATGGTCCCGTCAGTGCCCTTGCCGGACTTGACGATCTCACGGCGTTTCTCAACGGTATACTCGTTGGCCAGGAAGCGGCGCAGCGAGTCCTGCAGCATCTGCTGCTCTTCAGTCAGTTCAAAATTCATGATCCGCTCCTTACAGGCCCAGAACCAGCTTGGAAATGATGTTGCGCTGGATCTCGTTGGATCCGCCGAAGATCGACAGCTTGCGCATGTTGAAGTAGTCGCCGGCACCGGGCACGGCATTCATGCTGCCCACCAGCGGGCCGTCGTAGTCCGGTTCCAGGGCATCCGGGATATGGGCGATGGCGTCCTGGCCGGTGGCTTCCATGGCCAGTTCGAACATGCGCTGGCCGATCTCGGTGCCACGGATCTTGAGGATGGAGGCCTCGGGACCGGGGCCGTTGGAGGCGGTCAGCACCCGCAGTACAGTGATTTCCAGGGCGCGCAGCTCGGCATCCAGTTGCGCCAGGCGGTCGCGGAAGCGGGCGTTCTCGATGATCGGCTTGCCGTCGTCCTGCTCCTCGCGGGCGATTTCTTTCAGGCGGCGCATCATGGCTTTCCACTGGCCGACATTGGCCAGTCCGGTGCGCTCGTGGCCCAGCAGGAATTTGGCGTAGGTCCAGCCCTTGTCTTCCTCGCCGATGCGGTTTTCCACCGGCACTTTGACGTTGTCGAAAAACACGTCGTTCACCTCATGCTCGTCGTCCAGCATGATGATAGGTTTGACGTCGATGCCCGGGCTCTTCATGTCGATCAGCAGGAAGGAGATGCCTTCCTGGGCTTTCACGTCCTTATTGGTACGCACCAGGCAGAAGATCCAGTCGCCGTGCTGGCCCAGGGTGGTCCAGGTTTTCTGACCGTTGACGATGTAATGGTCACCGTCGCGCTCGGCGGTGGTGCGCAGGGAGGCCAGGTCGGAGCCGGAACCGGGCTCGGAGTAGCCCTGTGACCACCAGACGTCGCCGCTGATGATGCCCGGCAGGTGGCGGTCCTTCTGTTCCTGGTTGCCGAACTTCATGATCACCGGCGCCACCATGCGCAGGCCGAAGTCCAGCTGGCGCGGGGCGCCGGCCAGGGCACATTCTTCCTCGAAGATCAGTTGTTCAACCTCGGTCCAGCCCGGGCCGCCGAATTCCTCGGGCCAGGTGGAGGCTCCCCAGCCCTGCTGGTACAGGATCTTCTGCCAGCGTTGGACCATGTCCTTGTTGGGGCGCAGGCGCTTCTGGACCCGCTCCTGGATGTCGGCGGGCAGCTTGTCTTTCAGGAACTGTCGCACTTCCTGGCGGAAGGCTTCCTGTTCCGGGGTGTAATTCAGGTCCATGGCTTGTTCTCGCTTTCGCTTCTGTTACGACAAGGGCCCCTGCGCATTCTCAGGGGCCCGGGGGCGGATTCGCAATCGTCCCATCGGACGAACGTTCGGGTCAGGCCACTTCGAACAGGCCTGCCGCACCCATGCCGGTGCCGACACACATGGTGACCACGACGTATTTTACGCCACGGCGCTTGCCTTCGATCAGGGCATGACCGACCAGACGTGAGCCGGTGGTGCCGTACGGGTGACCCACGGCGATGGCGCCGCCGTTAACGTTCAGGCGGTCCATGGGGATGCCCAGTTCACGCTGGCAGTACAGCACCTGCACGGCGAAGGCTTCGTTCAGTTCCCACAGGCCGATGTCGTCCACGGTCAGGCCGGCGCGCTTGAGCAGCTTGGGCACGGCATAGACCGGGCCGATGCCCATTTCGTCCGGCTCGCAGCCGGCAACGGCAAAGCCGCGGAAGATGCCCAGGGGCTGCACACCGCGCTGTTCGGCCAGCTTGCCGTCCATCAGCACGCAGGCGGAGGCGCCGTCGGAGAACTGGCTGGCGTTGCCGGCGGTGACCACGCCGCCGTCCATCGCGGAGCGGATCTTGCTGACGCCTTCCAGGTTGGTGTCCGGGCGGATGCCTTCGTCCTGGGAGACAGTCACTTCCTGGCTGGAAAGCTGACCGGTCTTCTTGTCGGCGACACCGGCGGTGGTGGTGATGGGCACGATCTCGTCGTCGAACTTGCCTTCCTCACGGGCCTTGGCCGCCAGGGTCTGGCTGCGCACGCCGTACTCGTCCATGTCCTCTTTCCTGATCTTGTAGCGATCCGCCACGGTCTCGGCGGTCTGCAGCATGGACCAGTACAGCTCCGGCTTGTTCTGCATCAGCCAGGGCTCGGCCATGTAGTTCTGGTTGACGGTGGCCTGGACGGTGGAGATGGACTCGACACCACCGGCGACCATCACCGGCACCTTGTCCACGGCGATGTGCTGGGCGGCCATGGCAATGGCCTGCAGGCCGGAGGAGCAGAACCGATTGATGGTGGCGCCGGCCACGGATACCGGCAGGCCGGCACGGATGGCACCCATGCGGGCGACGTCGTTACCGGTGGAGCCTTCCGGCAGGGCACAGCCCATCAGCACGTCTTCGATTTCGTTCGGGTCCACCTTGGAGCGCTCGACTGCATGCTGGATGGCATGGCCGGCAAGGGTGGCACCGTGGGTCATGTTCAGACCGCCGCGCCAGGACTTGGCCAGGGGCGTGCGGGCGGTGGATACGATGACAACATCATTGGACATAATCTTTCTCCTGTGTGCCGAAGCCCGTGAGGGCCCCGGCGGTCAATTCGTTGATTCCGGGGACGCTCGCCTTACTGGTCAAACCCTTTGCCTTGTGCGGCACACTTCGCCAGCAGGTCGGCCGGTTTCCAGAAATCCTTCTGGGTGTTGGGGTTGGCGTCGAAGGCTTCCATGTCGCGGACCACGTTGGCCAGGCCCACCTGCTCGGCGTAGTGCATGGGGCCACCACGGAAGACCGGGAAGCCGTAGCCGGTCAGGTACACCATGTCGATATCGGAGGCGCGCTGGGCGATGCCTTCCTCGAGGATACGGGCACCTTCATTCACCAGGGCGTAGACGCAACGCTGGACGATTTCCTGGTTGCTGATCTTGCGCGGGGTGATGCCCATCTCGGCGCGGCACTCGTCGACCACCTTGTCCACTTCCGGATCGTGCTGGGGCTTGCGGTTGCCCGGCTCATACTTGTAGAAGCCGGAGCCGGTCTTCTGGCCGAAGCGGCCCATCTCGCACAGGCGGTCGGCGATCAGGTTCTTCTTCATGCCCGGGTTTTCCGCGTACAGGCGCTTGCGGATGGCCCAGCCGATGTCGCCGCCGGCCAGGTCAGCCATGCGCAGCGGGCCCATGGCGAAGCCGAACTTCTCGATGGCCTTGTCGATCTGCTGCACACTGGCGCCTTCCTCCAGCATGGTCAGGGCCTCGCGGGAGTACTGGTTGATCATGCGGTTGCCGATAAAGCCGTCGCAGACACCGGAGACCACGGCCGTCTTTTTGATGGTCTTGGCCAGTTTCATGGCGGTGGCCAGCACATCCTTGGCGGTCTTCTCGCCACGGATCACTTCCAGCAGCTTCATGATGTTGGCCGGGCTGAAGAAGTGCAGGCCGATCACGTCTTCCGGGCGCTTGGTAAAGCTGGCGATCCTGTCCACGTCCAGGGTGGAGGTATTGGAGGCCAGGATGGCGCCGGGTTTGCAGATTTCGTCCAGCTTGGTGAACACCTGCTCCTTGACGCCCATCTCCTCGAACACGGCCTCGATCACCAGGTCCACGTCCTTCAGATCGTCATAGCTCAGGGACGGGGTCAGCAGGTCCATCTTGGCCTTGGCCTTTTCTTCGGTCATGCGGCCTTTCTTGACCTGACCTTCGTAGACCTTGCGGATGGCTTCCACGCCCCGGTCCAGACCTTCCTGCTTCATCTCGACGATGGTCACCGGGATGCCGGCGTTGAGGAAGTTGATGGAGATGCCGGTACCCATGGTGCCGGCACCGATCACGCCCACCTGATTGATGTCGCGGGTAGGGGTGTCGGAGGGCACATCGGAGATCTTGCTGGTCTTGCGCTCGGCGAAGAAGGCGTGACGCAGGGCCGCGGATTCCGGTGTCTGCATCAGTTGCTTGATGCCTTCACGCTCAACCTTCATGCCTTCGTCAAACGGCTTGGTGGCAGCGGCTTCCACCGCTTCCAGGCACTTCAGCGGAGCCGGGTAGTTCTTGGCCATGGCGCCGATGGTGTTGCGGGCGAACATGAAGAAGCCCTGCGGGTTCGGGTGCTTCACCTTCAGGTCGCGCACCTTCTTCAGCGGCATCTTGTCGGCCACTACCTTGCGGGCAAAAGCCAGGGCGGCTTCCATCAGGTCGCCTTCAACCACCTCGTCCAGCAGCGGGGTACCCTGGAACTGTTTGGCGGGAACCACGGAGCCAGACACGATCATGTTCAGGGCGTGCTCGACACCAATCACCCGGGGCAGGCGCTGGGTGCCGCCGGCACCGGGCAGGATACCCAGCTTCACTTCCGGCAGGGCCAGGGTGGCGTCCGGGGTGGACACGCGGTAGTTACAGCCCAGGGCCAGTTCCAGGCCGCCGCCCATGCAGTTGCCGCTGATGGCCGCGATCACCGGCTTCTTCGCGGTTTCGACGTAATGGATGGCGGTGGTCAGGATCGGCTCCTGCATGACGGCGGGGGTGCCGAACTCGGTAATGTCGGCGCCGCCGGAGAAGGCCCGATCGGAACCGGTGATGATGATGGCCTCGATGGCGCTGTCCTGCTCGGCCTTTTTGATGCCTTCGACAATACCCTGACGAAGGCCCAGGCTGAGGCCGTTTACCGGCGGGTTGTCCAGGCGGATAACGGCAACATTACCGTTGGTGTCGTAGTGTGCTGTGCTCATGCTGGCTCCTTTATGGGTCGCTCTGTGGCGGCCCGTGGGTAAGACGTTGGGGCCGCCGATGCACGTGATGGAACGCGCGAATTTCTTCCATACACTGGTGTCTGGGGATTCCGTACAGTAATGTATGGGCGGCATGAAGGTCAACGACGCTGTGGTTACAGCCTTTCATTCGACCTTTAACATGTTGAATCAGTTTGTTTTATTCTTTTGAGAACGGCTCCAGAGGTCCGAACCCGATTTATGGCGAAAGCATCCGGAAAGGCTCCGAGTTCCCCCAAAGCGGCTAAAAGCAAAGCCCAACTGACCCGCGACGACTGGTTGGATGCCGCCGCCGGTGAGGTTGCCGCCGGTGGCTTCAGCAACCTGCGGGTGCTGACCCTGGCCAAGCGTCTGGGGGTCACTCGGGGCAGCTTCTATTGGCACTTCCGGGATCATGAGGACCTGGTGGTCAGCTTCCTGGATCGCTGGCGGGATCGCCGGTTTGTGGAACTGGACTATATGCGGCCAAAAGGGGAGAACCCTGAGGAGGAACTGCATCAGCTCCTCCAGATCCTGCTGACGGACGCCGCCCGCAACATCCGACGACTTCAGGTGGAGCTGGCCGTTCGTGACTTTGCCCGCCGCAATGAACACGCCGCCCGGATTGTTGATGAGGTGGACAGGGCCCGTGTCGATCAGAACAAGTTGCTGTTCCGCCACCTGGGGGTAGCGGAGGATCAGGTGGAAGACCTGGCCCGGCTCATGTACATGGCAACGGTAGGCTCCCAGGTGGTGCAGGCGGGCCGCAAGGGCAACGAAGCTGCGGTGGAACGGATTGAACAGCTGGTGGCCCGCCTGGCCCTGGGGCAGCGTTCCGATTAGTGCCCGTCTGGTTCAGGCACTAACTGAACGGCACACTAGGCTTCAAGGAAGCCGTTCATATGACCGGCCACTTCCTCCGGTTTCTCTTCCTGGAGGAAATGCCCCGCATCCACCTGTTCCACCCGGATGGACTCGAAACAGTCCTCAATGTGGTTCAGGTACTCGGGGATAATCACCCTGTCCTTGTTGCCGTAGATATACAGCCCGGGCATGGACCATTTATGTCCGGCCAGGGCCGCCCAACGCTTGGTGTCGTCAGCGAAGGTGCGATAGTAGCTGGCACCCGCGGCCGGAGTGCCGGGGATGGAATACATCCGTACATACTCGGCAACAGCATCCTCGGGAATCGGCTCGACCACGCCACGGACAAAGTGCCCGATCCAGACATCCTCTTTACCGGGAATCATGGCCTCCGCCAGACCCTTTTCCTGCTGGAAGTGCTGGTACCAGTAGGACTTGTTACTACCTGAACGTACTTTCTCGATGACCTCCATGTTGCCCTTGAGGTTGTTGACCAGGGCGATATTCATGATGATCATCCGGCTGACCCGGTCCGGAATCGCCAGCGCCACTTCCTGGGCGACGATGCCGCCCCAGTCGTGGCCGATCAACTGGAAGTCGTCGATGTCCAGTTCGTCCAGCATGCTGACCACGTCGTGCGCCAGGGCATGTTTGACGTAGTGTTCCCGGCCCTCTGTGCGCTCGCTGTCGCCCAGGCCCCGCAGGTCCGGGGCAATCACCCGCAGGCCCTTTTTCAGGTGCCGACCGACGTGCTCCCAGCAGTAGGAGCTTTCCGGCCAGCCGTGGATCATCACGACCGGGGCGCCGTTTGTGTCACCGCCTTCGCGCCAGGTGAAGGTACCGCGTGGGGTGGACAGGGTTTTGGGTTCGCTGAGAAACATGGCGGGCTCCTGGGTGTTGTTGGTGGTTATTGAATCAGGTTGCGTAACGAAACTTCATCCTAGACAGCCGGATAGCGGATTGTCCAGTGGATTGGCCTGCAGGGGCGCCCGGGAAAAGAAAAAAGAGCACCCGACCGGGGAGTTGGGTGCTCAAGGGGTCACTGAGTATGACCTGGGCTTACTGCTGACCGAGTTTAACGTTGTCGATAACGATGTGGCTGGAGGTGTCCGCACCCATGATGTGCAACCTTATCTGGCTGATACTGCCGGAAGGCTGGATGCTGAACTGGCCTTGCAGGGAAGACCAGCTGTTGGTGGCCATGTCGGCCTCACCAAACCGCTGCCAGTGCGCGCCCTGGTCGTCCACGTACCAGGCCCAGAGCTGGGCTTTGTCGGTGGCCATGCTGCGGTTGCTCAGCATGATGTCCATGGAGGCTGAATAGGTCTTACCCGCTTCAATCAGCCCGGTGGCTTCCATGGCCGGACCGGAGTAAGTGGACATCCGGAACAGGGACGCCAGGCCGAAATTGCCTTCACTGGCGGTCCGGGTACGGAAGACCCAACTGCCCATGAAGCCGGACCAGCCGGTGCCGCCGTCCTCAAAGCCCTCTTCCAGGACGATGGTGGGGCCGCCATTGCCGGAGTCGCCGTCGTCAGGGGCGTCGGACACTTTTACCAGACGGACTTCATCGGCCACGAAGTCGGTGCCTTCGTCGGGGCCGGACAGGATCAGACGGGCCTGACTGATATCGCCGTCGCCGGCGACGGTGAAGGTCTCATCATACTGGCTCAGCTGGTTGGCGGTAACGGAGAGTTCCGGCAGGTTCTGGTAACGGGTGCCCTCGCCGTCGGTCAGCTCGATGCTGGCGCGAACGGCATCACGACCGTCGGTACCCGCCAGGGCCAGTTTGGCGGTAATGCGGTACTCGGCGCCAGCTTCCAGGCCGCCCGCGATGGCCTGTACCGGACCGCCGTAGTACTCGGTGCGGTCGGTTGCCAGCAGCAGGTTGTCGCGGCCACAGCTGGCTTCGATGCTTGCGGTGGTCAGTGTGGCGGCGTTATTGAAGCTGTTCCAGGGCGACAGGTTGTTGAAGTCCGGGCCACTGATCAGGTTATTCTCGGCCAGCTCGGGCTTGTCGCACAGGGGCAGGTCCGGGTCGATACCGCCGTCGTCACCGCCACCATCGTCTCCACCGTTATCACCACCGTCGCCGGAATCACCTCCATCGTCCGGGTTGTCACCATCATCGGGGCCACCGCCGTTGTCCGGGTCTTCCTCGTCAGGGTCGCCATCGTCGATGACGGCGGTGGGCATGAAATCCGCCACCTGGGCCGCCAGGCTGTTAACGGCGGCCACCGCGTCGGCCCCGTCGTTACGATTGCTGTCAACGCCACAGGGCTGGCCCTCGCAGCGGTTCTGGTCCGGGCTGGCGAACTGCGCCAGGTGATTGCGGGTACCGTAGGACTGCGGGTAGGCCATGATAGTGCTGAACAGGCCGGATACCCCATGCCCCCGGCCCCAGGGGAAGACGGAGCCAAAGGAGTTCTGGGCGTGGGAGTGGCCCAGGGACATGTTGTGGCCCAGCTCATGGACAAAGGTGTTATAGCCGCAGTTTACCCCGGTCATGCTGTAGCCGTAGGCGGAGGCGTTGGAATAGAAACGCCCGCTGCCTTCGCTGCCGCCGGGCTGGTAGCCGACACCGCAGACGTAGCCACCGGCGGTGCTTTGGGGGGTGCTGATCAGTGCGACCAGGTCGGCGCCGTATTCCCGGCGCTGGGTGGCAACGGTGCTGTCTGACCGGAAGCGCCCGAGAACATTGCCATCAACGCTGCCGTAGCTGCCCTGGATACGTTCGGTACCTACAAGGCGAAGCTGGAGATCGATATCGCTGTTGCGGTAGGCCTGGTTGGCGTGCTCCACGTAGGAGACGATGCGGGCGTTAATGTCTTCGCCCGAGCTGGTGCTGGCGGCTTCGTCGGTATAGTAGACCAGGACATCGACCTGGTTTGCGTGGCTGACGGTGCTGCCCATGGCAAGGGACAGCCCGGCGAGCCAGTGGATGGATGGTTTCATAGCGTCAGTCCCTGATTTAGGGTGAATTTTTGTACGGCGGGTACTCCTGTTCGCCGGTTCTTCTATTTAGCGTCCCGTCTGGGTACTGCCGGCAGTGCGGGTAAAAGGCTGCCTTACTGCATGAAAGTCGCGGACGGATCCACGACAGCTCCGATGGGAGCGGAAGCGGTCCGGGCCTGGGGCACCTAGCCGGACGGTGAGCCCGGTGGGGTCTGGTCGACGCCTGGTACCGGAATGGCGTCTTCATGCCCCGCCAGGTTGTCCTGTATGTCGGTTTCGCTGGTCAGTACGGCATCACCGCTATGGTTGTCGATGACAGCGGAATAGACGCCATCCCGTGTGCTGAGGACCACGTAGGTGGAGGTTTCACCTCGGGTCACGACGACATTGTCCTTGTCATGGCCGTCGGTCACCGGCCCACGGAAAACCTCGATGCTGTTCAACTGGTTATGGGTGGTAGTGAGGCGGGCGGTGACGGTGCGGTTCAGTTCCGGCACCGGCAGAGTCACCTGCTGGCCCACATGCAGGCTGGCCAGGGCCTCGGGGTTGGCCTGCAGGCGGGTGGCGGGAAAACCGTCCACCTCAGTCTTGTCGGAATTGTTGCCTGCCTGCCACAGGGAGACCACCGGGCGGGCATTGCGGGCAGGGTTGTTGGGACGCGCCGGCAGGGCTGAAGTGGCTTCCGGGTCAGGCCAGTGAGACACGGGTTCCAGCAGGTTGCTGTCTTGTATCCCGGGGGCCCGCTGTTGGCCGGAGGCATTGGTGGCAGGCGCGGTATCGCTGCCGACGGTTCCGGATTGCGCCCCGGTAAATGGTGAGGTGTCGGTTTGCGGGGCGGTGTCGGGCGTGAACAGGAGCCACAGCACAACGTTGATGACTGCGATACCTGTTACAAAGGCCAGGGCCTTGGACATGGGACGCCTCCTGCGAATGGGTCTGTTCCGCTGCTTGTTGTCGCCACATCTTGCCGGTAAAGGCCAGGCAATCCTAAGTGAAAAACCGTTTAATGTCCGAAAGTGGGAACCGGTTCAAAAACTTGATCTGTAGCAAAATCAGTCAGTTGCAATCGGGTGGTGGTTTTTTGGACTGCAAACATCCGGAGCCGGCTACCGGCCCGCTATCCATGGGCCGGACGACCGCTTCCGCCTGACCAGCGATACCCTGGTGGTCAGGGACTGGAAGGAGATGCAGGACGCTTACCACTAACCTGGTGAACGGCCTGATCCTCCGGCGCCGCGGCCATCGGGGCCCGGTGCATCAGGCGGTACTTGCGGCGCTGGTTCAGGCCGATCAGCGCCAGCGGCAGGATGATCATCAGGCTGCCGGTGACGAACCACAGGTCCGGCACTTCACCAAACATCAGCCAGCCGATGGCAATGGCCCAGATCAGCCCGGTGTATTCGGCGCTGGTTACCTGGTTGGCGTCCACATGGTTATAGGCCCGCAGCACACTACCGTTGTAGCCCAGGATAAATACCGCCGACCCTACCGCACTGGCGACGATCTCCCAGCGCCAGGGGGCGCCTTCCCAGAGGGCCAGGGCCAGGCTCGCCGGCAATACCAGCAGCGAGTTCAGGAACAGCTTGTGGGCGGTGGACTGCCGGCGGGGCAGCTTGCGTACGGTCAATGCCGCCACCGCCAGGCAGAAGGCGGTACCCAGGGCGGAAAGGGAGGACAGCTCCAGCGACACTGGCCGCAGGATCACCAGCACTCCCGCAAAGCCGCTGACCACCGCCAGAATGCTCAGAGGCGAGAGCCGTTCCCCAAAGACCAGGACCGACAACACCATCACGATCACCGGGGCGACGTAGAACACGGCGTTGGCAGTGGCCAGGGGCAGGGTGGTCAGCGCCACCACCATGCACAGCAGGCCGACCAGCAGTATGTGGGAACGGATGGCATGCACGCCCGCCCCTTCAAACAACCGCTGGTATTCCGCCTTTTTCAGTAACGGCATCAGCAATGCTACGGTGATCAGGTTGCGGACAAAGGCAAACTGGAACACCGGGGCGTTGGTGTCCATCAGCTTGATAAAGACATCCGAGCCGATGGCCATGGCGTTGCCGATGACCAGCAGGAGGATAGCGCTGTTGACTGTCTTGCCTGACATGGTGCCCGCCCCTACGGTTGTGTGCCTGAAGACCCGGAAGTATAGGAACTCGCAAATATCCGATAAAATGATATTTATTGGCGCAACATGAGATATTTCGATAATGAAGCTGCCTCCCCTGAAATCCTTGCCGGTCTTCGAAGCGGTGGCTCGCCTCAACAGCTTCTCCCGGGCGGCGGACGAACTGAATGTCAGCCAGAGTGCCGTCAGCCACCAGATCAAGCAGTTGGAGACCTTCCTGGGAGAACCCCTGTTCCAGAGACAGGGGCGCAGCCTGGCCCTCACCCGGGAAGGGCAGGACTACCTGGAGGGCATATCGTCCGCCCTGTTCCAGATCGACAAGGCCACCGGGCAGTTGCTGGGCCGGCAGGACAGCAGCCTGCGGCTGGCGGTGTTCAGTTCCTTCGCGGTGCGCTGGCTGGTGCCTCGCCTGCCGGACCTGCACCGGCAACACCCGGAGGTCCAACTGGTGCTGGAAATGACCGGCGAGCACCCGGTACTGTCGGGGCGGGTGGCGGACAGTTTCATCACCATCAACACGGATTCCCCGGCGTTCAGCTACGACCTGCTTTACCGGGAGCGACTGTTCCCGGTCTGCAGTCGCCAGTACTGGCAGGACATGGGCACGGACCAGTTGACGCCGGAGACACTGGCCGGTCATCCCCTGCTGTCCACCTTCAGCATCTACAACCGCACCTGTGGCGACTGGGAAGCCTGGTTCGCCGAGGTGGACAGCGTGGTGCCGCCCTCAACACAGGTGCAACATTTCAGCCATATGCTGCTGGCCCTGGAGGCGGCCCGCTATCATCAGGGCATTGCCCTGACGAATGACTACATGCTCAGCAACCGTGACGACGCCGGGGACTTCGTGAGACTGCCCCTGCACAGTGTGGTCACCGGCGATAACTTCTACTTCGCCAGCAAGGTCAGCCGACGTCATGAACCCGGCCTGCGCGCCCTGAGGCGGTGGTTGCTGGCCCGGGCGGAGGACAGTGGATTGCTGTCGGCCAACAGCGGGGAGACCCCATGAACGATCATCCGGACTCTGACGAACCAGGGAAGAACGATGACCTGGTGGCCCTCCTGGCACGGATTCGGGCGGCGAACGGTGACGGCCAGGATGTCTCCGTCGATGAGATCCTGGCTGCCGCCGGTACGCGTACCTTTGGCCCGGTAGTTGTGGTGGCCGGCCTGGTGGTACTGGCGCCGCTGATTGGTGATATCCCGGGGGTGCCCACCCTGATGGGCCTGATGGTGCTGCTGACCGTGGGGCAGCGGCTGTTCCACCAGCGCCAGCTGTGGCTGCCCCGGTGGCTGGGCGACCGTAAGGTGCCCCGGGAGAAACTGCGTACCGGACTGTGCTGGATGCACAGGCCGGCCCGGTTCCTGGACCGCTTCACCGGCCCCCGCCTGACCATGCTGATGGATGGCGGCGGTGACCTGTTGCTGGCCATCAGTTGCCTGCTGGTGGCCCTGGCGTTGCCGTTGATGGAGTTCGTGCCCTTCAGCGCCAATGGCGGTGGGCTGGCACTGACGACGTTCGGTCTGGCGATGATCGCCCGGGATGGGGTGGTGGCCATCCTGGCCCTGTTGCTGACCGGCGGCACCTTCGCATTTATTGCCTCACAATTACTGTAGGTTGCTCAGGGCTGGTCAATCCGTCGCCGCTGGGGCAGGATGTGCGCTTTGCAGTTGATAACAAGTAACAGGATCCCCCATGGCAAAACTGTTTATTGTCCGACATGGCCAGGCGTCTTTTGGCCAGGCCAACTACGACCAACTTTCCGAACTGGGCTGGCAGCAGGCCCGCTGGCTGGGCGAGTATTTCGCCGAGCGGGAGCTGGATTTCCACCGGGTGGTGGCCGGCAACCTGCAACGTCAGCAGGACACTGCCAAGGGCGTGCTTGAGGGCATGGCCCGGGCGGGTGCGGAGGTGTCCACCCACCCCGGCCTGAACGAGTACGACGGCGAGATGATGTACCGGGCCTTCACCGGCCACGGCGACCAGCACCTGCACCAGAAGAGGGATTTCAAGGATTACTGGCGCACCTTCCGCGCTGCCTATGAAGCCTGGATTGACGACCGTCTGACCGATGTCACGGAAACCTGGGGTGACTTCGGCAACCGCATCGATGAGGCCATCGACCACGCCTGTGACGGCGCGGGGCGTGATGACGCGGTGCTGGTGGTGACCTCAGGAGGTGTCATCGGCAGCGCCCTCACCAAACTGATCGAGGGCCCGCAGCGGGGTGCCATCCACTTCAACTTCCAGTTCCGCAATACCGCGTTCTGCGAGGTCATCGTGGGGCGCAGTGCCCGCCGGGTGCTCAATTTCAATAATGCCCCGCACCTTGATCGGCCGGGGCGCCGGCATGCGCTGACGCACGTGTAGAGGCGCAGGCGAGAGGGGCGGAACAATTCTGCCCGGCTTTTGCCCCTCTCCCCATTCTGCTACGCTTGATCGTCCGGCTGCTCATCCCGGGGCGGGCGCTCCACCACCTTGCGCTTGCCCTTGGCGCAGCGGGACAGCGCCTTCAGCCCTTCGGGGTCAAAAGCGTCCACCCGGATAACATCGTACTGGGCAGTCAGTGCCTCCAGCAGTTTGTCGGACTCCTCTTCCTGGATAACGCCCTGTTCCAGGGCCCAGTCCACCAGTTCCTTGCGCTGGTGTCCCAGCAGCATGTCGATACCGCCCAGTTCGTCCGGATCCCGGTTGTGCAGGGCCTCGTGCAGGCGGGCGCGTAGCTCCCGGGTCTCGTTGGCCAGCCGGTAGGCGTTGATGACCCGCCCCAGGGGATCGTCCGGCTTGTCGTTCACATAGCAGCCACGGCTGATGCGCTGGCGTACCGGGGTGTCCTTGACGATGGTGGCGGCGACTTCCGCGCCCAGGCGGTCATCCGGTCCGTTGAGGCCAGTGGCCCCCAGCGGGAAGATCAGCAGGCGCAGGGGCCAGCGCAGGGCCGGCACCGGGAATTTGATCACCGCTTCGCGCATGGAGGATTGCAGGTCCCGCAGGGAGGTCTGCAGGGCCCATTCCACCAGGGGACGCTGGTCATCCGGGTAGCCTTCCTCGTGCCATTGCTTGATCACCGCGCTGGCGTAGTACAGGTGCACCAGGCAGTCCGCCATTCGACCGGACAGGCGCTGGCGGGCCTTGAGGCCACCGCCGATGGTCAGCAGGGTGACATCGGTCATCAGCGCGAAGGCCGATGAGAAACGGGCGAGCTGGCGGTAGTACTTGCCGATATTCCCTTCCCGTGGCACCGGTTCCGCCAGGCCCCAGGTCAGTCCCAGCACCAGCGCCCGCAGGGCATTGCGGGTGGTATGGGCAATATGACGGTAGAAGATATCGTCGAACTTCCGCACCGCCTGGCGCTCGTCCTCAATGCCCGCGGCCTCGATCTCGTCCACGATGAATGGATGGCAGCGGATGGCGCCCTGGCCGAACACCATCAGGCTGCGGGTGAGGATATTGGCCCCTTCCACCGTGATGCCGATGGGCACCGCCTGGTAGGCCCGGGCCAGGAAGTTTCGGGGGCCGGTGATGACACCGCGACCGGCGACCACATCCATGGCGTGGTTGATCACTTCCCGCATCAGGTCGGTATTGCGGTACTTGAGCACGGCGGACGGCACAGCAGGTCTTACGCCACGGTCCAGCATGCCGGCTGTCAGCAGGCGGGAGGCATCCATCATGTAGGTGTAGCCGGCGATGGGTTCCAGGGCTTCCTGGACCCCCTCGAACTGGCTGATGGAGCGACCGAACTGCTCCCGTACCAGGGAGTAGGAGCCGGTGGCGAGGGCGGCCAGCTTGCCGGCGCCGGTGCCCAGGGCCGGCAGGGAGATGGAGCGGCCGATGGACAGGCATTCCAGCAGCATGGTCCAACCCTTGCCCAGCATTTCCTGACCGCCGATCACCTGTTCCATGGGGATGAAGACATCGTTGCCCCAGGTGGGGCCGTTCATGAACACGGTGTTCATGGGCAGGTGGCGGGCGCCGGCGTGGACGCCCTCGGTTTCCCGGGGCACCATCACACAGGTGACGCCCTCATTGTCACCGTCACCGAGCAGTTTGTCCGGATCATAGACCTTGATGGCCAGGCCGATCAGGGTGGCCACCGGCGCCAGGGTGATGTAGCGCTTGTTCCAGGTGACTTTGAGGCCCAGCACTTCCTTGCCGTTCCACTGGCCCTTGCAGACGATGCCCTTGTCCGGGATGGCGCCGGCATCGGACCCGGCCACCGGAGAGGTCAGGGCAAAGCAGGGGATTTCCTCACCACCGGCGAGCCGTGGCAGATAGTACTGCTTTTGCTCGTCGGTGCCGTATTCCATCAGCAGCTCGCCCGGGCCCAGGGAGTTGGGCACCATGACGGTCACGGCGGCAGACACACTGCGGGTGGAGATCTTCATCACGATCTCGGAGTGGGCCGTGTGGGAAAAGCCCTTGCCGCCTTGCTCCTTCGGGATCATCAGGCCGAAGAACCCGTTCTCGCGGATGAACTTCCACACCTTGTTGGGCAGGTCGTAGTCCTCGTGGGTGATCTTCCAGTCGTCGAGCATGGCGCAGAGTTTTTCCACCGGGCCATCCAGGAACGCCTGTTCCTCCCTGGACAGGTGGGCGGGGCGGGCATCCAGCAGTTTCGACCATTGCGGCTGGCCGGAGAAGAGTTCGCCGTCCCAGTCCACCGAGCCGGACTTGAGGGCTTCCTGCTCGGTGTCGGACAGCGTGGGCAACTGGCCCCGTACCCAGCCCAGCAGCGGTTTGCTCAGCTTGTCCCGGCGCAGGTCCCGGGCATGGAGAATCACCAGGGCAAGGGCCAGTAGCCCGCCCCCGAACAGGATGCTGAGGATATGCCAGTGGTCCTGGGACATGCCGGCCAGGGTGGCGGCAACCAGTACCACGGTGGCAACCGTGCCACCCAGGCCCAGATAGATCAGCACCAGGGCACTGATGATCAGCAACAGAACACTCATGGACAGACCTCCGTATCAGGCAACTTGGATCAGGAAATGTCAGGGCCCAGGTGTGTATGGCGTCAGACCCGGTGAAGTGCAGTCCGGGTCCGTCCGGGGTCCCTGTGAACGGGAAACTACCTTTACCATCGGACATACACCGGCAGGTTGCAAGCGGGTTGGGTGGTTGTGGCGGGGCATTGGCCGACCGGTATGCCCCGTCGGTCCGGTTACAGGTAGCCGGCGCTGAACACCAGGCCCAGGACCACCGGCATCACCACCAGGCTGCCCAGGTTGCTGATCAGCACCAGTGAGGCCACTTTGTGGGGTTCCTGCCGGTACTGTTCAGCCACCATATAGTTGAGAACAGCCGGTGGCAGGGCGGCGAACACCCACAGGCTGGCGGCCTGCAAGCCGGGAAGGTCCAGCAGGACAATCATCGGCCAGGCCAGTATCAGGCCGCTGGCGGGGCAGGCGATGGCGCCGATCAGGCCCAGCCGCCAGTCGCTGAAGTCCACATCGAGCATGCGGATGCCCAGGGTAAACAGCATCAGCGGAATACAGATGCCGCCAAGCATGTCCAGCGCTTCCATCAGCCAGCCCGGCAGCGCCACACCGCCGATGTTCACCGCCAGGCCGGCAATGGTGGCCAGCACCACCGGCACCCGCAGGCGTTTCAGCAGTGAGGTGTGCGGGTCGAGCATGTAGAGGCCCACGGAGAAGTGCAGCAGCATTTCCACGATGAACAGTACTACGGCGGCGGGCAGCGCGGCGTCGCCGAAGGCCAGTACGATCAGCGGGATGCCCATGTTGCCGGAGTTGTTGAACATCATGGGCGGCAGGAAGGTCTTCAGGTTGAGATGGAGGGCCTTTGCCACCGGCCACAGTATCAGGCCGGAGCCGAGCACGATGACCACCGCCGCGGTTGCCAGCCAGGCGTAGTCCCCCAGGGGCGCCTGCTGATCCGCCAGTACTGCGAACACCAGCATGGGCACGAACAGCTCCATGTTCACGGTATTCATGCTCTGGATGTCGGTGGAGCGGTAGCGACCGTAGAGGGCGCCACAACCGGCGATCAGGAAGACCGGCAACAGGGTGGAGAGGATCTGGCCCAGCATGCGAGCTCCGGAACGGGTCAACGGGATAAAAGGTAGGTCCGCAAGTGTAGTGGATTCCGCCAATCCTCGTCACTTGGACTTTCATCGGTAGCCCGGACACCGTGTTAAGCTCGGACTCAAACATCATCCAGTCACCTGTCAGGAGACACCCTCGCCCATGAATTTCGACCAGTCGTTTTCCCGGGAACAGACCTGTTCGGTGAAGTTCGATGCCCGCAAGGCGGTGTTTGGCCGGGAAGACGTGATTCCCCTCTGGGTGGCAGACACAGACTTTGCTGCCCCGGAGCCGGTGACCGAGGCCCTGGTGAAGCGGGCCCGGCATCCGGCCTATGGTTACACGCTGTTCCCGGACAGCCTCTACCAGTCGATGATTGACTGGTTCCGGGAGCATCACCAGTGGACCATCCAGCGGGACTGGATCCGTATGGCACCGGGGGTGGTGCCGACCCTCCATGCGGCGGCCATGGCGTTTGCCGGTGAGGGCGAGGGGGTGATTATCCAGCCGCCGGTGTACCCGCCTTTCTTCAGCAGTGTCCGCAAGGCGGGCCGTTGTGTGGTGGAGAATCCGCTGGTGGTTCGCGATGGCCGTTATGAGATGGATCTGGAGCACCTGGCGGTCTGTGCAGCGGACCCGTCGGTGAAGGTGCTGTTCCTGTGCTCGCCCCACAATCCGGTGGGTCGGGTGTGGTCGAAGGCGGAGCTGGAGGCGGTGCTGGAGATTGCCCGGGCCCATGGGGTGGTAGTGATTTCCGATGAGATTCATGCCGACCTGGTCTATGCCGACCGACCGGGTCATCACATGCTGGCGCGGCTGGCGGAGCCGGATGATCCGTTGCTGACCACGGTGGCACCGAGCAAGACGTTCAATATTCCCGGCATGGGGCTGTCGGCGGTGGTGTCGGAGCGGCAGGATCTGCTGGGTCAGCTCAATGATGTGTTTGATTCGCTGCATATGGTGCAGTGCAATCCGTTCAGTATCGCGGCTTTTGAGGCCGGCTACCGCCATGGGGCGGAGTGGCTGGCGGCGATGATGGACTATGTTCGCGGCAATCGGGATTTTGTGCTTGGCTTTGCAAAGGAGCGGTTGCCGGAGATTGGTGTGACCGATCCGGAGGGGACCTATCTGTTGTGGCTGGATTGCCGGGCCCTGGGGCTGGATGACGGCGGGCTGAAGCGGTTCATGGTGGAGCAGGCCGGGGTGGGGATGAATCCCGGGATGACGTTTGGTGAGCAGGGTAGCGGGTTTATGCGGTTGAATCTGGGGTCGCCTTTGGGGGTGATTCGGCAGGCGATGGAGCAGATTGAGGTGGCGGTGGCTGGTCTACGTTCCAGGTGATTTTAGACCCGTGCCAGGCGGGGCATGCCGGGTATTTTTTCCGCTCCAATTCACGGTCCGTCCATGGACCGACCTTGGACCGCGCCGGTCCGGCCAGCCGCCTGAGGCGACTGTCGTTCGCCTGCGCATGAAGCTGCGCTTCATAAACGCTGGTCTCACCCATGGCGCTGCTCCAAAAATACCCGGCACACCCCGCCCCAGACTCCGGTGCAAATTCCTCTAGAACAGGGGGCTAGCAATGTCTGACCAATTTAAGACGAAGAACGGTATCCAGATCGAGTGTATCCAGGGCGATATCACCAAACAGCCGGATCTGGATGCAGTGGTGAATGCGGCCAATGCGCAACTGATGACCGGCGGTGGTGTGGCCGGGGCGATCCATCGGGCGGCGGGGCCGGAGCTGGCCCGGGCCTGTGAGCCTCTGGCGCCCATCCGGCCCGGGGAGGCGGTGATTACCGAGGGGTTCGGGTTGCCCAATGCCCATGTTATCCATTGCCTGGGGCCGGTGTACGGGGTGGATGAGCCTTCGGACACTCTGTTGGCCAACTGTTATCGCAACGGGGTGCTGCTGGCGGATAAGCATGGGCTGTCGTCCATCGGGTTTCCGGCCCTGTCCACCGGGGCATTCGGTTACCCCATGGAGCCCGCCGCGAGGGTGGCGTTCTCGACCCTGGTGTCGGTAGCGGATCAGTTGTCGTCGGTTCGGCGGATCCGGTTTGTGCTGTTCAGCGGGGAGGATGCCGAGCTGCATCGGCAGGTGCTTTCCGAGGTGATAGGGCAGGACACCTGACCGGTGGTTGGCTGGGCGCCTTGGCGGAGGATTCGGTTCACAAAGACGGGACGTTCTTTGTTTTCGGCTCAATATTTCGTTCGTAACCTGATAGGGTTGCCGGTTCCACCCTGAACAGGAGCCATGCGAATGAAGCGTCCCGTGCGTATCGCAGTGACCGGCGCGGCCGGCAGTATCAGCCATTCCCTGTTGTTCCGGATTGCCGCCGGTGAGATGGTTGGCCGTGACCAGCCGGTGATCCTTCAGCTTATCGAGATGCCCCAGGCCATGGAGCCCCTGCGGGGTATTGCCATGGAGCTGGAGGACTGTGCCTTTCCGCTACTCCATAGCATCAGCATGCATGACTCCGTCGAGGACGGCGTGGTGGGTGCCCACTATGTGCTGCTGATCGGGGCCAAACCCCGGGGGCCGGGCATGGAACGCAGTGAGTTGATTGCCGCCAATGCGCCGGTCTTTGCCAGCCAGGGGCGGGCCATCAATGAGTACGCCAACCGGGACGTGAAGGTGCTGGTGGTGGGCAACCCCGCCAATACCAACGCCCTGATCGCCAGCCGCAATGCGCCGGACCTGAGCCCGGCCCAGTTCACGGCCCTGACGCGGCTGGACCACAACCGGACCCGGGGCATCCTGGCCAACCATACCGGGGCCAATCCCCGGGGTATCCGGCGCATTACCGTGTGGGGTAACCATTCCTCCACCCAGTTCCCGGATCTGAACCATGCCACTATCTATGGCGAGCCGGCCCTGCCCCAGGTGGACGAGGACTGGTACCAGCAGCAGTTCATCGGCAAGATCCAGAAGCGGGGCGCGGCGATTATCGAGGCCCGGGGGCATTCCAGTGCGGCCTCGGCGGCCCAGGCGATCCTCAACCACATGCATGACTGGATCAACGGCACGCCGGAGAATGACTGGGTGAGTATGGGTATCGTCAGCGACGGCAGTTACGGTATCGAGAAGGGGATTTTTTACTCCTTCCCGGTGCGCTGTGACTATGGTCGTTACCAGATTGTGCAGGGGTTGGAGATCAGTGACTTCGCCCGCGGCCGGATGCAGGAAACCGAGCGGGAACTGCTGGAGGAAATGCAGACGGTGGCGAAACTGTTGCCACCGGAGACAGAGGCCTCCCACAAGAACCTGTCGGTGTGTCTGCGCTCGGGCATTACCCTGTATGACGATGGCATCTCCCTGCCGGAGCAGTACCTGCAGACCGACCGGGTGCGTTAGCCGGTCAGGCTGGGTGGTAACCGCTGGTTACTGCCCAGGGTCAGCCGCCGATGCCTTTGCGGGTGCCGGTGGGTTGCGGGTGGTCAGGAACAGTCCCGCCAGTATCAGTGCGCCCCCCGCCAGGTGGTACCAGCCCAGGCGTTCATCCAGGAACAGCCAGGCTAGCACCGACGCGAACACCGGCACCAGGTACATGAAGATGGCGGCCTTGGCCGGCCCCACGGCCCAGACGCCGTGGTTCCAGAAGGCGTAGGCGAGGATGCCGGGGAAGATGGCCACGTAGAGCAGTGGCGGAATGGTCGAGGCTGACAGGGTAAAGCCGCCGGATACCAGCAACAGGTCAATCAGGTAGACGGGTGTCAGCAGGACTGTGCCCAGGGCAATCTGGATGCTCAGGAAGGTGAGGCTGGACAACGGGATCGACAGGCGCCGCAGCAGCACGGAGAAGATCCCCCAGCTGGCGACGGCGGCCACCATGACCAGATCTCCCGGTGAGAAGGACAGGCTGATCAGACGGCCCAGCGTGCCCTGACCGATCACCATCAGCACACCAGTCAATGCCACGGCAATGCCGACGCCCTGTGCCGGTCGCGTACGTTCGCCCAGGAGCAGGAACGCCAGCAGGGCCACCATGATCGGGATGGTGGAGTTGATCAGTGCAATATTGATCGCCGTTGTGGTGGTGGCGGCCACGTACAGCAGGGTATTGAACGAGGCGACGCTGAACAGGGCCAGTACCAGGATGCGGGGCCAGTGGTCCCGGATGACCGGCCATTCCCGGCGGATTCCGGCCAGGCCAACAGGAAGCAGGATTGCCAGGGCAATCACCCAGCGCCAGAACGCCAGGGACACCGGGGGGATGGCGTCCACCACGCCCCGGGCCACCACGGCGTTGCCGGCCCAGAAAAGCGGTGTCAGCACCAGCCCGATGTAGGCCAGCGCCAGGGATCGGTCAGAGTATCGTGCCACGGTGCGGCTCCAGACAGGGTGATCGGTGCCCAACGGGGCAATTCATTAGTCTACTATGAATTGTCCCGACTGAGCACCCGTCTGTAGGCCTGTTACTCCGCAGACTCTTCGGTGTCTGCCCTCGAGCCGAGGTGGTAGGCGGCAAACCCGGCCATCACCACCTGGTCCACAGCCATGCCGATCACCCGGCCGTCGGCATCGGCGCGGATATGGGACTGCTCGTTGGTGATGGGGTCGGATACCGTGCCCAGGATGGTGCCCTCGGTGACATAGGCCCCCAGTTCCACATCACTGAACAGGATGCCGCCCTGGTTGGCGCGAATCCAGTGTGACTGATAGTACACCGGCTCCGGGTCGCCCCACTGGAACAGGCGGGCGGTCATGCCCTGTTTTTCCATCAGACTGATCAGGCTGTTGACGCCGGCGCTGATGTGGTCCTCCTGGATGCGCATGGATTCGCCCACCTCCATGGTCACGGTGGGAACGCCCGCCTCGGTGGCGGCGGTTCTCAGCATGCCGGCGCCGCCGCTACTGTGGACCACCACCATGCCATCGAACCCTTTGGTGAGTTCGGCGACCTTGGGGTTGTCCATGTCGGCCCGCAGTTGCGGCAGGTTGGTGCGTTTAAGGGACCCGGTATGGATATCCACCAGCATGTCGCAATTGAGGATCACCTGCTCGAACAGGGAGTGGGCGATGCGGTGGGCCAGGCTGCCATCCTCGCTGCCGGGGAAATAACGGTTCAGGTCGCGGCGGTCTGCCAGGTAGCGGCTGCCCTGCTGGAAGCCCTGCAGATTAACGATCGGAATGCCCACCACAGTACCGGATAGCTCCGCCGGGTCCAGGTCGTAGATCACCCGCCGGATGATCTCGATGCCGTTGAGCTCGTCACCGTGGACGGCGCCGGTCATGCACAGGGCCGGGCCGGGCTTGTTGCCGTTGACCACCAGTACCGGGGTGGGCTTGGACAGGCCGGCGATCTGGATGCCCGGTGACCATCCCAGACGGGCCGTGGTACCGGGGAGTACCTCGCCGCTCAGCAGCCGGAACGGCTGGGCCTGGGCGGGCTGGGTCTCGGGGATAACCTCAATGGACGCTGTCCCGCTGTCGTTGACCGGTGCTTCCTCCGCAGCGATGTCCGGAGAATCGTCCGTCGCGGATGGGCTGGTGGCCTCTTCGCTGCCGGATTTATCCCGCTGGAGATCCGTATCGGAGGCGGTAATGTCCTCCACGGACTCGTCCTCCGGCAACTCGATCACTGCGGGGGCTTCCGTTACCGTGGGCGGCTCGTCGGGGGTGATGGACGGGTTGTCCTCCCCGGCCTGCGCGGTTTCAGTCTCGGACGAGGTGTCGGGGGTTCCGGATGTCTCTTCCTGCGTTTTCTCCGGCGGATTGCCGGCGGGCCCGGCCGGGGAGTCGGCAATCACCTGCGGTCCGTCATCCGCCACGACGGGGTCCGGTGGAATGTCGGTCGTCTCGGAACGAGCCGGGGATTCGGTGCGGGCGGGGGTGGTATCCTCAGCCCAGGTCTTACCGGCAGAAACCGCAACAGCCAGCAGTGCCGGCAACAACAGGCTATGGCGCATCGCGTCTCCCTTGGACAGCTACTGGTACATCGTTATCCCCGGGCAAAGCATAGTCCAGATCCCGGCTTCCTGAGTCAGGGCACAAGGCTACCCGAAAGCGCAAACACCGGTATAGAGGCCTGACAAAGGTTTAACCGGGCTGTCATCCAGCCTCCGTGGATGCCCATGCCTCACCGTCCCGTACCGCGCGCTGGTCCTTTTCAAGCTTGATCAGGTGGGCCAGTAGCGAACGGGTGGCCAGACCATGGATGGCTGGTGGCACGTCGTCGTAGGCGTGTTTCACCAGATCCTTCAGGTTGCCGGGGCCATGGTCCGCCAGGGTCTGGGCAATTTTTTTCTCCCGGGTCAGGCGATGGGTCACCAGCCAGTCCACCACCGATTCCACCTTGCCGATAAGGAAGCCATGGGCCGGGGCGAACCAGCGGATGTCCTCTTCCAGCAGGCGGTTGAGGGAGTCCAGGTAATCCTTCATGTCCCCGTCCGGCGGGTTAATCACCACCGTGGACCCCTGCATGATGTGGTCGCCGGCAAACAGCATCTGTTCCCCTTCCAGCAGGAAACACAGGTGATTGGAGGCATGCCCGGGGGTGAACAGCACCTTCAGGGTGCCGGCGGCGGTCTCGATGCGGTCACCGTCCACGGGGACGGAGTCCGGGCGGAAGTCGTGGTCCTGGATCTGGTCGTGTTCCGGGGCTGGCATGCCCCGCAGCGGCGTGCCAGTGCGCTCCCGGAGCCAGCTTGCCCCCGGTGAGTGATCCGGGTGGGTATGGGTGGTCAGCACCTGTTCGATCCGGCCGCCTGTCACTTCCAGGATTCGTTCCAGGTGCCCCTGATCGACGGGGCCCGGGTCGATCACCGTCCAGTCCCTGCCGGGGTGTCCCAGCAGGTAGCTGTTGGTGCCGGGGCCAGTCATGGCACCGGGGTTGGGGCAGGTTAGGCGGATCACGCCGTCGGCCAGTGGCACGGCTTCTCCCGGTACGATTTCCGCCAGGGCGTGGCCCCGGCCTTCCGGGTCCAGCTTGCGGACTTCATCAAAGGGCCCGGTGCCGGGCTCGATGGAGACCGGTTTGTCCTGTCGCGTGGCTGGCCAGGGCTTGTTCGGTGCTGGCTCGGGCGGCTGGGAGCGGGCGTGTCGCAACAGGGCGTCGGTGGAATCGAACCCGGCGATGATGCGCAGGGTCCGCAAGGTCGGCGAGGCGAACAGCCGGGTGCCCTGGCGGTGCTCGTCCATGGCCTGTTGCGGCGTCAGCCAGACATGGTCGATGGTTTCCATCCGGTCATGGTCCGGGGTCTGTCCTTCGGGCATGGCAGCCGCGAAGAAACGGGTATCGAAACGCCGGGGTGGCCCGGGCGGGGTGATCCAGTGGGCCAGGTAGGCCATGCGGTCCAGGGGCAGGGCCAGTTGGTACTGGTGGCACAGGGCCGCCAGGGTCTGGTCCCCGGCGACCATGCCATCCCGTTCCCGGAATGCGGGGTGGTCCGGTGGCAGGGTCTGCCCCTGGTCATCCAGGGCCAGCAGAACCCCGGCTTCCTCGAAGCTTTCCCGGATGGCGGCTATCATATAGTGGCTGCCTCCGCTGTCGATGCCCATGTCATGGCTGGCGGAGGCATCATCGCCACCGGTCAGGTAGGGCACGCAGCGCTGGTCCGCCTCGTCCACGGCGCCACCGGGGAACACGTAGAATCCCGGCATGAAGGTGGCGTCCCAGGTGCGTTGCATGAGCAGTACCTGGAGGCCTTCGTCGGAATCACGGGTGATGGCGAGGGTGGCAGCGGGGCGGATGTCCATGGAGGTTACCTTGATCGGTTACGGCGTAGCTTTTCTTATGAGGTTTGATCGTAACATAACGGAAGTTGGCCCTCGGCTCCAGATGATTTGGCGTGTCGAACGGCGTATGATTCGCCTCCTTTTTTCGAAAGCTACCTGAGTCACCTGAACGGTTGTTGTGTCATGGCCCGCGTTAAACTGTCGTTTCCCGATGAAGTGTTTGTGTTCTCCACCACCATGCCGGTGCGTATCACCGACATCAATGGTGCCAACCATCTGGGCAACGATGCCCTGATTTCCATGCTGTCGGAAGCCCGGGCGCAGTTCATGGTGAAGATGGGGCTGGAGGAAAAGATCGGCCGGGGCGTGGGCATCGTTGTCACCGACCTGGCCACCATGTATCAGTCGGAGTCCTTCTTCCCGGAAATCCTCCGTTTCGAGGTGGGTGTGACCGACCTGAACAAGTACGGCGGTGACTATGTGTTCCGGGTCACCAAGGCCTCCAGTGGCCAGCCGGTCGCCCTGGCCAAGTATGGCTTCGTATTCTTCGACTTCCAGCACAAGAAGGTGGTGGAACTGCCGGACTATTTCCGCGAGCGCTTCGCCTGATCCGGCAATCGGCTGTGGTTGGATTGTGCTTGGTCGGACCCGGAGCCTGAGGTTTTGGGGGGAGGCCGAGGGGTGGGGGTGC